>JBBQKV010000236.1:0-1516 GCA_038327245.1 Acidobacteriota bacterium | reverse complement strand
GGCGGAGCGCTTCGTTCTCCTCTATCAGAAGCACCGGGACGAGGCGCGCTTCCTCGTCGTGGACGCCGCGAGTCCGGCCTCGGCGCAGCGGGCGCTCGTCGCGCGGCTCTATCGCGGCTTCATCCCGACGCTCGCGTTCCTCGACCGCGACGGGAAAGTCGTCTACGACCGGGCGGGCGAGACAGCGCGCGACCGGGGCGACGCGTCGACGCTGGAGCAGATCCTGGAAAAGGCGAAGTAGCGAGGCGGAAAACGGGAAACGGAGTTCGGCTACCCCACCAGTCCGTCTTCGAAGCTCCAATCCGAGTGCGGCACCTTGTTCTCGAAGATCCACATCCGGAACAGCCGGCTGTAGGTCGTGGGCTGCCAGTCGATGGACTCGAAGAACGGCTTGAGCGCGAAGTGGAGATTGCGCAGGTTGTAGAAGGGCACCCCCGTGAAGTAGTGGTGCTCCATGTGGTACGCGGAGTACAGGTACCAGAAGTCCCAGAAGCGGGAGGGGCGCAGCACGCTGCCCCACTTGGCCGGGTCGTCCGGCACGATCGCGTAGTGCTGGCCCAGACGGTTCAGCGCGAACGCGATCGGGAAGACCAGGAAGTACGGGACGAGATAGACGCGGGCGAGCACGCCCCAGCCTCCGAGGATCCCGATAGCCGCCATCGCGACGAGGTGGAACGCGATGGTGGCGCCCCGCTCCCACGCGATCCGGCGCTGGAGGTTCGGGGGATAGGTGACGGTCTCCCGCCGCGCCGCGTGGAAGTAGATCGGGAAGAGCACCGGCGTGAAGTAGAGGAGCTTGTACCAGGGCTTGTTGATCTTGGGCGACAGGTAGTGGCGTTTGGGATCTGCGTCGGAGTCGCCGAGCTCGGCGTGGTGGGTCAGGTGCCAGCGCGTGAACTGCAGCGCCGAAATTCCGGAGGGGATCGCATAGAGGATCGCGAGCGCGCGCTCGGCTCCGGGCCGCGGACCGTTGAAGACCGCGCGGTGCACGACCTCGTGCAGGAGGACCGTGAAGTTGAATATGGTCCACCCCGCGATGAGCGCGGCCGGCATCCAGACCCAGGGCTGCGGGAAGATCCAGGAAATCGTGGACGCCGCTCCCAGGATCAGGAACTGCCGCGCCGCGATCGCCAGGTGACGGGCGGGACTCTTGCGATGGAGCTCCTTGAGGACGTCGTGCGGGATCTCCTTCGCGAGGCGGTGCCGCAGGTCCCGGCTGGCTTTCGCCCAGAAGTGCTCGCCGCCCATCGGCGGGTACTCCTCCGGGCGGGTCGGGGCCGGCGGCGGGGCGAGCTCGGGTGCAGTGGCGCTCATGGAGTCTGAAGGAAAACGTTGCAAACCGAGGCTCTATTCTCTCAGACCGGGCCGGGCCGGGCTCACAACCCCAGGAAAACGCGGGCAATCGCGAAGTAGATGAAGAGCCCGGTGGCGTCCACCAGAGTGGCGATCAGCGGGGCGGACATCACGGTCGGGTCGATCTTGAACATGGTCGCGAGCATCGGAATCGTCGCTCCGA
>JBBQKV010000235.1:0-1631 GCA_038327245.1 Acidobacteriota bacterium | reverse complement strand
CGCCGCGCCGAGAGCGCCGGGGCCCGGGAACGCGCCACCGACCTGCTCGCGAAAGCACAGAGAGCGTGGGACGAGGGCCGTGCCGCGTCGTCGCGCGGCGACGGGGAAACCGCCCGGCGCCGCCTCGAAGAGGCCCGGGCGTACGCCGGAGCCGCCGAGGCAGAGGCCCACGCCGAAAGAATGAAGAGCGAAGCCGCGAGCCTTCGCCAGCAGGCCGACGAGCTCGAGTCGAAGACCCGCCAGCTCCGGGAACAGTCCCGGAATCCGTAAGCGAGGTGTTGCCGTGAAAAAGATCGCAAGGCTCCTTCCAATCGTCCTCCTGGCAGCAGCAGCAGCCTGTTCGTCCGGTCCCCCGCCCCGCGAGATCGCGGAGGCACGCCTGGCGATCCAGGACGCCAAGAATTCGAACGCGGATCAGATCGCGGCGCGGGAGTACGACGCGGCGCTGTCGCACCTGCGGGTCGCGGAAAACACGTGGAACGAGCGGAAAGATGCGCCGACCGCCATGCACTGGGCACGGCTCGCGGAAGGCGAGGCGCGGCAGGCTCAGTACCGGGCGGAGGCGCGCATGGCGGACGAGGCGCTCCGCCGCGAGACCGAACGCAAGCGCCAGGGAGAGCTGTCCGTTCGGGACGCCGAGATCGCGGCTCTGCAGGCACGCGCCCGGACCGACGCCGAGAGGCGCGCGGCCGAGGCGGAGGCCCGCGCCGCGGCGGATCGGCGCGTCACGGAGGACCGTCTCGCCGCGCAGGACGCGGCCGCGCGGGAGCGCGAGCAGGCGCGCCTCGACCTGGAAGCCCGGCTGGCTGCGGAGCGGTCAGCGGCGGATAGCGATGCCGCGGCGCGGAGCCAGGCGGAGCGCGACAAGGCCGCGGCGGAGCTGGAAAAGACCCGGGCAGACCTCGATGCGAGCCGTCAGGCCGCGGAGGATGCCCGAAAGTCGGCCGAGGCGGAACGCCAGAAGCTCGAGGCGGAGCGCCGGGCCCAGGCGGATCACACCTCCGAAATCGCCCGGCTTCAGGCGGAGCAGACCAGGACCCAGGAGGAGCTCCGCAAGACGCTCTCGCAGCTCGCCTCGGTCCGGGAAGAGGCCCGAGGTCTCATCGTCACGCTGCCCGGAAACATCTACTTCGACGTCAACAAGTCCGACGTGAAGCCCGCGATGCGCGCGCGGTTGACCGAGATCGCGCGGGCGCTCGCGACCGTGCCGAACCAGAGAGTGCTCGTCGAGGGGCACACCGATTCGGACGGCAGCTCGGAATACAACCTGCAGCTCTCGCGGCTTCGGGCGCAGTCGGTGCGCTCGGCCCTGGTCGAAGGAGGAGTTTCGCCCGACCGGATCGAAGCGCAGGGATACGGCGAGACGAGGCCGGTCGCGACGAACGGCACCGCCGCCGGCAAGGCCCAGAACCGGCGCGTGGAGCTGGTCCTGGAAGGCGGCGCCGCGACGCCGAAGTAGCGCAACGGGTCGGGCCGGAGTCCGGGGGTACGGCTGATGCTCCCCCGCCTCGCGCAGGCGATCGAGAGTCTCTTCGGCGAAGCCCTCCGCCCCGCGGCGGGGCTCCTGCGGGCGGCGGCGGTGGTCGCTCTCCTCGCGGCAGTCACGTTCTCGTTCCACCGCGCCGCGCGCG
>JBBQKV010000234.1:0-1637 GCA_038327245.1 Acidobacteriota bacterium | reverse complement strand
GTTCGCGCCGCGGAAAGTCCACGAAATCGCGGACGAAGCGGGTCAGCGCGACGCGCTCGGCTCGATCTCCGACTTCGCCGATCAGGGAATCGTGGGGAGAGTGACTTCGGGTCCGGACGCGGGGTGGCGGGAAAACGGCCTCGCCGACGTGCGGATCGACTCCTACCAGCCGCAGCGGCTCGACCTCTCGGTCGACGCCCGTTCCAGCGCGATCATCGGAACCTCGATCCCGCGCTGGCCCGGCTGGAAGCTCGAGATCGACAGCCGGCGGGCGCCGACCGTCGCCTACAACCGCGCGTTCCTGGGATTCGCGGTCGAGCCCGGCCGCCACCGCGCGGTCCTGCGCTACCGGCCCGATGGATTCGTCGCGGGGAGCGCGATCAGCGTGGTGACGGGGGCGGCATGCCTGGCCGCGATGTTCGCGACTCGAAGGCGGCGAGAGCCAGCAGCGCCGTGACCGGCGCGAACACGCGCGCCGCGGACCACGCGATCAGGAGCGACGGGTCTCCCGCGGTCGTCAGATACGTGAAGAGCAGAAATCCGACGAGGAGCATCGCGACCCCGATCGGCAGCAGGACCCGTCGGCCGCGGACTCCGGACAGGATCAGCACGGCGAGAGGAACGAGCCAGGGCAGCGCGTAACCCGCCTTCCCGAGCGCCGCGCGGATCGCTGCCGCGATCCCGGGGAAGTTGTGCCACCGCAGCGCGAGAATCTCGCCGTACCCGTGATACCCGCGAAAGATCCCGCGGAGCTCGCCGAATGCGAACCAGGTCCCGAGCGCTACGGCCGTCGGGCCGAGCAGCAGCAGGAGGGTTCGGACGGAATTGCGGAATCCCTCCCGCTCGACGAGCACGAACAGAGCCGCAGTCGCGAGCACGAACGGGAGGCCCTCAACCTTGGCCGTGGCGGCCCCCGCGAGGAAGAGTCCGGCGAGAAGTCTTCCGCCGGTCGAGGCGGCGGCCGGCGTGACGAGCAGCGCAAACGCCGGGATCTCGAAGAACCAGAGAAACGGCTCGGCGTTCCCGGGCACGAGCCCCCGGATGCCGACCAGGGCCAGGCTCGCGGTCACGAGCGCCGCGGTCGCCGCCGCGCGAGCCGGTCCCGAGCTCGTTTTCAGGATGCCGGCGAGCCCGATCGCCGTCGCCGCGAGGAGCATGGGAAACGTGAGGGTGGCGGCGCCCCAGGGGAACCGGCCCGCGATCATCGCCCCGAGCGCGAAGACGTTGGTCACCAGCGGCGGGTAGTAGGTGTGGAGATACTCGAGGAAGGGCGCAGTGAGAAATCCGGTGTCGATCGTTCTCGCGATGGCGAACTGCTGCGCCTTCGGCCCCCAGAAGAGAAGCAGGTCCGCCGACGTCGAGCTGCCGGAGAGGGTTGCCGCGAGCGCCGCCAGGATCGAGACGACGATCAGGCCCCACGCGATCCGCGCGAGTGCGCGAACCTCGCGCGGAACCCCTTCGTCCGGGCGGGAGGAGACGATCTCGCGGTCCCGGGGGAGCAGCCACCGGAGGCCGAGCGAGATTGCGGCCGCGACGAGGAGAAGCATCGGCCCCCAGCGCCAACGCAGGAGCGCGAACAGGGTCATCGTCCAGGAGACGAGCAGCATGCCGACGCCGCCGGACAGGATCGCCCGCGT
>JBBQKV010000233.1:0-1679 GCA_038327245.1 Acidobacteriota bacterium | reverse complement strand
GCCGAAGAGGTCCACGGCTTCTTCGTGTCGGACCGCGCGAGCCCGATCCTCTTCGAAAAGCTCCCGCTCGCCGGCGTGGCCTTCCCGCCGAGCCTCGAAACCGGCATCGGCCAGGTGATCGCACGGGATGGACGCGTCACGGAATCGGACCTGGAACCGTTCCTGGACGTTCCGCGGTCCGAGATCGCGAAAGCGCTGTCGGAAGGGGAACCCGCCTCGGGCAGGACCCGTAATCCCGTCGCGGGGCTGGCGCGGGTGCTCGCCGCCACCCGGGTATCCCACCGGATCGCTCGCGACCTCTACGACCGGGAACGGCCGGACCTCCTGGCGCTCTACCTCGAGGGCACCGACGAGGTCGGGCACCTCTTCGCGCCGGACGCTCCGCCGAAGCTCGACTGCACTCCGGAGGCGGACGTCGCGCGCTACGGCCGCGTCGTCGATGCGTATTACGCGCTCGTCGACCGGCTGCTGGGGCAATGGATGCGCCGGGCGCGGGAGGACGGCGCGACGCTCGTCGTCAGCTCCGATCACGGCTTCAAGTGGGGGAAGGACCGGCCCTGCGGCTTCTCCGCGGCGAGCTGGGCGACCGCGGCGTTCTGGCACCGGCCCGAGGGAGTGATCGCCGCGTGGGGCGGCGTCGCTGAACGCGGACGGGGTCTGATCCCCGGCGGGAGTCAGATCCCGTCTCTCGGGAAGGCTAGCATCCTCGACGTCGCGCCGACGGTCCTCGCGCTGCTCGGCCTGCCCGCAGACGTCAGGATGCCGGGCCGCGTCGTCTCGGAGGGATTCCGGGATCTTCCCGCGCTTCCCCGCAAGGACCTCTTTTCGAGGACGGCCGTCCGGCGGGTCGCGGCGGTCCCCGTGACGGCGGAGAAGGCGAACGAGTACGCGATGAAGCTGATCGCCCTCGGCTATCTCTCGCCGTCGGAGACGCGCCCCCTCGCGGCCTCGGGTGGAGACCGCCCCGGCCCGACGGAGGGCGCCTGGAACAACCTCGGCGTCTATCTCCGCGACACCCGCGGCGACTTTCGCGGCGCGCAGGCGGCCTTCGACAAGTCGCTCGCCCTGAGGCCCGACTACTACTCCGCGCTCTTCAACCGGGCGGTCCTCGAACGCCGGCGCGGGGACGCGAAGGCCGCGGAGGAGTGGTTCTTCCGTTCGGTGGGCGCGCTCGGCGGGGACCCGGCTCCCGCCGTCGTGGGCTGGGCCCGGGACTACGAGAAGGACGGCAACGAAGCCGCGGCGCGATCGCTGCTCGCCAAGGGGTCCCACTCATATCCGCAGAACGAGGAGATCGCCCGCGCGCTCGCGATGGCGCTCTTTCGCGCGCGCGACTGCCGATCCGGAGCGGCCGCGCTCTCTCGATTCGAGGCGACCACCGCCGACCCGAGCACGTTGAACGTCCTCGCGCTCCTCGAGACGTGCCTGGAGAACCGCGCGGAGGTGGTGCGTCTCCTTCGCCGATCACTCGAACTGAAACCGGACCAGCCCGAGGTGGCCAAGTCGCTGCGCCGCGCCGAAGGCCAATAGGGTTCGCGGGAGCGCAGCGAGGGAACGAGGTTCGTCCTGTCATCCTGAGCGAAGCGAAGGATCTCTCGGATTTTCGAGGAAGAGATCCTTCGTCGCTTCGCTCCTCAGGACGACCGCTTCGCGGTCGAAAAAAAGAGCCGGGGCCCACC
>JBBQKV010000232.1:0-1858 GCA_038327245.1 Acidobacteriota bacterium | reverse complement strand
GGCCTCGTGCGGTTCCTGAAGAAGCAGGCCCGGCCGCACTACGACGAGGAAATCACGAGAGATCGCGTGGAGGTCACGCGCCGCGACGACGGCGCGGGCGACGAGGGCGATCCGCTCTATGACGAGGCCGCCCGGCTCGTGGTGAAGGAAAAGATGGCCTCTATCTCTTTCCTGCAAAGGCGCATGGGCGTCGGCTTTTCGCGCGCCGGAAAGTTGATCGACATGATGTCCCGCGACGGGCTGCTCGGTCCGCCGAGAGGCTCCAAGCCACGGGAGGTCCTCGTCTCCGAGGACTACTTCGAAGAGGTCGATCGCCAACCGCGGTAACGTCGCTCTCGCTCGCTCGCGATCTGGCTTCGCCACCGGCGTTCGGCTCGGCAGGATGGCCTCGACCGAACGCCTGATCGCTCGCTCGCTTCCGCTCCCGCAGCGTGAGGCTCCTCCCTTTGGGAGACTCCTCACGCTGCGACTCGGAGACTCCTCGCGCCGCGGTTAGAGTCGCGGATTAGGCTTGACCGTATGCGAGTCGTTTTCTTCGGCACTCCGGCATTCGCGGTCCCGTCGCTCTCCGCTCTTGCCGGTGCGGGCTTCGACGTGCCGCTCGTCGTCACACAGCCGGACCGACCCGTCGGAAGGAGCGGCCGCCCGCGGCCCTCTCCGGTCGCCGGGGGCGCGCGGGAGCGCGGGATCCCGATCGAGACGCCCGAGCGCCTCCGCGGGAACGATCCGTTCTTCGAGCGCCTCGCGGCCGCCCGGCCCGACGCCATCGCCGTCGTCGCCTACGGAAAGCTCCTTCCCGACTCGATCCTCGAGCTGCCCTCTCTCGCCTGCGTGAACGTCCACGCCTCGCTCCTCCCGAAGTACCGGGGCGCGTCGCCCATCAACGCCGCAATCCTGGCGGGAGACGGGGAGACCGGCGTCGTCACGATGAAGATCGTGCGCGAGCTCGACGCGGGCCCGGTGTACCTCGAACGGCGGATCGGAATCTCGGACCGCGACGACGCGGCCTCGCTCTCGGAGCGACTGTCCCGCGCCGGGGCGGAGCTCCTCGTGGAGACCTTGCGGGGACTGGACGGGGGCACGCTGTCCCCGCGTCCCCAGGAGGGGGAGTCCACGTTCACCCATCCCCTCACGCGAGAGCACGGCCGGGTCGACTGGCAGGAGACCGCGGCGGAGATCGAGCGGAGTCTTCGCGCTTATCGGCCGTGGCCCGGCCTCCACTCCGCGCTGAACGGCGAGCGCGTGAAGCTCCTCGACCTCGACGTCTCGCGCGCGGCAGACGCTGGCGCCGATCCGGGCACGGTCCGGGACGTCGGCGGCGAGGCGACGGTTGCCGCGGGGAAGGGGACTGCGCTCGTCCTGAAGAGGGTGCAGCGGGAGGGCCGGAAGCCGACGACCGGCATCGAGTTCCTCCGCGCGCTTCCGTCCCGGACAGCGCGATTCGACCCGCGCCGCTGATGCCACCGCGTTCTCCTTCGCCTCCGCGGGTCCGCGCCGTCGAGACGCTGCGCGACGTCCTGCGGCGCGGTGCGGAGGCGGCGCCGCTCCTCGCGGCTCGCGGAGAGAGCCTTGCGCCGGCCGACCGTGACCTGCTGCGGGAGCTCGTGCTCGGCGTGCTGCGCCGCCGGTCCGCGCTGGACGACGAGCTGGCTTCGGTGTCCCGCGCGCCGCTCGCGCGGCTCTCGACGGACCTCCGCGAGATCCTCGAGGTCGCCCTCTACCAGATCCGGCATCTCGACCGCGTGCCCCGGTACGCCGCGGTCGACGAGGCCGTCCGCCACGCCCGACAGAGCGGGGGAGAGCGCGCGGCGAAGCTCGTCAACGCGGTCCTGAGGAAGCTCGCGGATCGACCCGCCCC
>JBBQKV010000231.1:0-1912 GCA_038327245.1 Acidobacteriota bacterium | reverse complement strand
GCGAACTGCGAGACGGCGAGGTCCGTCTTCCAGTACTTCTCCTCGTCGATGAACGTGTCGTACAGCCGGTCGATGTAGAGGTCGCGCAGCTCCTTGTCGTCCGCGTCCACGCGGCCGTGGTAGTGCCGGCCGCCGCGCGCCTGGTACAGGTCCTGCGAAATGATCGCGCCGGTCGAGACCACGACGTCGACCATGTTCTTCTCGATCAGGTCGGTGATGACCTTCCGCATACCCGCGGCGATGAGCGACCCCGCCATGCCGAGGAAGATGGTGGGGCGGTCCTTGTCGCGGAGCATCGCCTCGAAAACCGCGGCGCAGTTGCCGAGCGCGCGGGCCTGGAAGGAAGCGTCGCGGTAGGAGTCGAGGAGCTGCGAGACGGTGGTGTTGGGACCTATTTCGACCGGCGTCGTGGGGCGGCGGAGGAGCGCTTTCTTCCGTTTCCGGTCGACGCCGATCGCCGCTGCGTGGATGTACTGGCGGGCGTCCCGGATCCCCTGGTCGGTTTTCTTCGATCCCATCGGCGCGGCCCTCCCGAAAGAATGCGGTACGCCGCCATCGCGGCCGCGTAGCCGGAGTCGATGTTCACCGCGGTGACGCCGTTGGCGCACGAGTTCAGCGCGGCGAGAAGCGAAGCAACGCCGCCCAGGGCGGCGCCGTAACCCCGTGAGGTCGGGACGGCGATGAGCGGCCGCCCGACGAGCCCTCCGATCACCGAGAAGAGCGAGGCCTCCATCCCGGCGACGGCGATCACGACGTCGGCCTTCTCGATCTCTTCCAGGCGGGACAGCAGGCGCAGGATTCCGGCGACGCCGACGTCCGGAACGGTCGTGGATCCGACGCCCAGGTACTCCAGAGTGCGGCGCGCCTCTTCCGCGACGAACGTGTCCGCGGTGCCGGCGGTGACGAGGACGACCTCCCCCTCCACCCGCGCGAGGGGCTTCCCGACCGAGAGATGCAGCGTGGCGGACCGCTCGTCGTAGTCGGCGCGGCCCGGCAGAGCATGCGTAGCGAGCTCCGACCACTCGTCGGGGAACAGCCGCGTGACGAGGACGTCGTGGGCGCGCGCCAGCTGCCGGCAGATCTCGGCGATCTGGTCCGGCGTCTTCCCCGGCGCCAGGACGACTTCGGGGAACCCGACGCGACGCAGCCGGTCGAAATCGAGCGTGAAATCCGGGGCGGGCATTGGTGCGCGGATTGTATCCGCCGAACTGGTTGAAACTTGCGCCTCGCGGCAGTATCGTCGCCGCTCGTTCTTTGATTCCGTTCGGACGAGGGAAGCGGGTGTAAATCCCGCGCGGCCCCCGCCACTGTCACCGGGGACGCCCCGGGCGAGAAACCACTGGACGCGTGAGATCGAAAAGGTCGCGCGTCCGGGAAGGAGCCCGACGGCGAGAGATCCGGAAGCCAGGAGACCTGCCGGACGGAACGCTTTTCTCCGAC
Organism: Acidobacteriota bacterium; assembly: GCA_038327245.1. Taxonomy (GTDB): domain Bacteria; phylum Acidobacteriota; class Thermoanaerobaculia; order UBA5066; family Gp7-AA6; genus Gp7-AA6. Next base: position 472 of record JBBQKV010000231.1, on the reverse strand, counting down.
GGGGCAAGGAGAGGGACGCGCATTCGACTTCCCGAAGCGCGGGACGTTCTCTCCACCGCGCGGAGATTCGTCTCGTCGAACGGGAGGTTCGAATGACGACCGCGGTCACTACCGTCCTGCTCGTTTTCCTCGGCGCCTTCTCCCGACTCCTTCCCCACCCCCCCAACGCCGTCGCTCTCGGAGCCCTGGCTCTCTTTGCGGGCGCGCGCCTGCCCCGCGGGCTCGCGGTTCTCGTGCCGCTGGCGGCGATGGCTTCGTCCGACGTCGTGCTCGAATTCGGGACCGGCCGCCGCGCTCTCTCCGCGACCCGGCTCGCCATCTACGCGACGTTTGCGGTCATCGCGCTCGCCGGGCGATGGGCCCGCGCCGCGTCGCCCGGCCGTCTCGCCGTGTTCTCCGTCGGGGCATCGAGCCTCTTCTTCGTCACGAGCAACTTCGTGGAGTGGGCGGCGAGCGGGCTCTATCCGCACAC
>JBBQKV010000230.1:0-1992 GCA_038327245.1 Acidobacteriota bacterium | reverse complement strand
CGGATCGGCAACGCGCATCGCCGGGAGCCCGGACTGTCTCGTCCCCAGCAGATCCCCCGGCCCGCGGTCCTGGAGGTCGCGTTCGGCGATCGCGAATCCGTCGGTCGTCTTTTCGAGGACCTCGAGCCGGCTTTTCGCTTCCTCGGTCGCGCGGGGCCCGATGACCAGGGCACACCACGACTGCCGCTCCGCCCGGCCCACCCTTCCCCGGAGCTGGTGAAGCTGCGCGAGGCCGAAGCTCTCCGCGTTCTCGACCACCATGAAGGTCGCCTCGGGGACGTCCACGCCGACTTCGACGACCGTCGTCGACACGAGGATGCCGATCCGTCCGGCGCCGAAGTCGCGGAGGACCTGGTCGCGGGCGGCGGGGGGAAGGCGGCCGTGGAGGATGCCGACGTTCGCCTGCGGCGCGAACGCCGCGACCCGCGCCGCCGTCTCGCTCGTGGCAGCGACGTCACGGTCCCCCTCGTCGATCGCCGGCACGACGACGTAAACGCGCTCCCCCGCCGCGACGCGCTCCCCCGCGAAGCGGTAGATCCGCTCGCGGTCCGTTTCTTCGCGCACGCGGGTCACGACCGCGGATCGACCCGGCGGTTTTTCGTCGAGCACCGAGACGTCGAGCTCGCCGTAGATCGCCCAGGCGAGCGAGCGCGGAATCGGCGTGGCGGTCATGACCAGCACGTGCGGCGACTCCCCTTTCCGGAAGAGGCGCGCTCGATGCGCCACCCCGAAGCGGTGCTGTTCGTCCACCACGACGAGCGAGAGCCGGCGGAACCGGACGGGGGTCTCGACCAGGGCGTGCGTGCCGACGAGCACGTCGATGGCGCCCGCCTCCAGCGCCGCGAGGAGCTTCCGCCGGGCCGGACCGCGCACGCGGCCGGTCAGGAGGGCGAGGCGAACGCCCGCGCCTCCGAGCAGTTTCGCGAGCGTCTCGGCGTGCTGTTCCGCGAGAACCTCGGTCGGGGCCATCAACGCTCCCTGGGTCCGGTTCCGCGCCGCGAGCAGGAGCGCGAGAGCCGCGACCGCGGTCTTTCCGCTGCCGACGTCGCCCTGGAGGAGCCGGGCCATCGCGCGGCCGGAGGCGAGGTCTTCCGCGATCTCGCGCACTGCGCGCTTCTGGGCGTTCGTCAATCGAAACGGCAGGGCCGCCCGCGCGGCCCGCCGGAGATCCTCGTCCGCCACGAGGCGGATCCCGGGCCGCTCCCGGAGCCGGGCGCGTTTCTGCTCGATGCGGGCGGCGAGAACGAGCAGCTCTTCTCCGACGAGAGTGTCCCGTCCGCGGTCGGCGTCGGCCGGCTCCGCCGGGAAGTGGACGGCTTCGAGCGCCTTCCGGATCTGCTCCGGCGGCGTGGACGCCGCCGCAAAGTCCGGGGCGAGCGCGTCGAGCGTGCGCCGCACGAGGGTTCTCCAGCGTCGCGAGGGGAGATCCCCGGCCCGGTGATAGACCGGCACCACGCGCCCGGAGTGGAGCGGATCGGTCTCCTCCCCCTCCTCGAAGAACTCGGTCTCCGGGTTCTCGATACGCATCTCCGAGCGGGGACCCGCGACCGGAGAACCGTAGATGGCGGCGGCGCGGCCGGACTGGAGGGCCTGCGCGAAGGAGGGGTACCGGTTGTGCCACACGACGCGCACGGCGCCCGTTCCGTCGTCGGCGAGGGCCTCGACCCGGAGGTTTCCCCGGCGCATGCGGAAGGAGCGGACCCCCCCGAACCGGACGAGGAGCGTGGCGGGCTCGCCCCAGACGAGATTCGCGACCGAGGAGAAGTGGCGGCGGTCCTCGTACCGGAACGGGACTGCGAGCAGGACGTCCGCGACCGTCGCGAACCCCGCGGCGACCAGGCGCTCGGCCAGGGCCGCGCCCATTCCCGGGATCCTCGATACCGGATCTCGAAGCGTCAGCGCGCCGGCGGCGCGGCGCGCGGAGGGGTCGGCGCGCGCCGCCCTAGGCTCCCGCGGTTTCGAGCTTCAGAGTGACGAGGCCGAATCGAAGCT
>JBBQKV010000229.1:0-2033 GCA_038327245.1 Acidobacteriota bacterium | reverse complement strand
CCAGGATCTGCTCGAGGCCCGCGAATTCGGCGCTCGGATAGGTCCGGGTCGAGAGCAGCGAGAGCGATCCGGGTTTGACCTCCGCGATGCCGACCGCGGTCTTCGTGCCGCCGATGTCGCCCGCGAGGACCCGCATGGGGGAGGAACCTATCAGCCACAAAAAAAAGGCCCCGGGACGGGGTGGGGCCGCCCGGGGAGCGAAAGGAGGAGGTTGAGGTTTTGTTTCCTCGCCCGAGAGAGATAGCAAGGGTTCCGCCACGGGGCGACGTCCGGCAAGTTTCGATCGCTCTGTAAGTTAGCGATTGCGGCGGGCGCGAGAGCTGACGAGGATTGTCAGTTCCGCACCAGAACGCTTACGACCTTTGTTGAGGTCGACCGAAACCGGGGATCAGAGCTGCGATCGGACCGGGAGCAGGATCCACTCCGTGAAGCGCTTCAGGAGCGGTCGGTGCAGCCACTGCTGGTAGGTATACAGACGAGCGTGGCGGAGGTCGCTCTCGAACAGCTGCTGGAGCCGCCCCGCGACGGCGCTGTCGTACACGGCCAGATCGATCTCGTCGTTGTACCGGAAGGACCGGTTGTCGAAGTTGGTGGAAGCGACCGTCGCGAAGAGCCCGTCCACCACCATCGTTTTCGCGTGCATCATCGTGGGCTGGTACTCGTAGATCTTCACGCCCGACCGAAGGAGCTGGCCAAACGTCGCCCGCCCGCTCGCCTTCGTCATGGGAACGTCGTTGATCGCGCCGGGGACGAGGATACGGACGTTCACGCCCCTCTCGCTCGCCGCGACGAGGAGACCGACCGAATCGGAGTTCGGCACGAAATAGGAGTTGGAGATCGAGATGGTGTGCTCCGCCGCGGAGATCGCGACCGAATAGAGCGTCTGGCAGGCAGAGCTCGAAGGCCGCGGGGATGACGGGACGACCGCGGCCAGCACGTTGCCGACCTGCGCCAGACCCGGGAAGAACTTCTCTCCCACGATCAGTTCGCCGGTGACCTCGGCCCAGTTCTCCTGGAACCCCGACTGCATCTCGGCGACCGCGGGCCCCTCCAGGCGGACCTGCGTATCCCGCCAGTGTTCGGGGGAGTCTGCGTTGCCTTCCCACATCTTCGCGATCCCCACGCCGCCGGTGAAGCCGACCTTGCCGTCGACGACCAGGATCCGGCGGTGACTGCGGCGGTTGATCACGTCGAGCATCCACGGCCGGATCGGGCGGAAGAACTCGACTCGGCAGCCGGAGCGCCGGAGGATGCCGACGTCCGCCCGCGAAAGCCGCTTTGACGAACCGACTCCGTCGAGAAGCAGGCGCACCTCGACACCGTGGCTCGCGCGCTCGGAGAGCGCGTCGCGAAACCGCGTTCCGGCGCTGTCGCTCCAGAAGATGTAGGCCTCGAAGTTGATCGACTTCTTCGCGGCGGCGATTGCCGCGAGCATCGCCGGGAAAATCTCGTCGCCATTCTGGAGAAGTTCGACGCGATTTCCGTCGACCATGCTCGGCCCCTCAGTCGCCTGGACCGACGGGAGAAAGGTCGGGTCGCGCACGCCGAAGGCGTGGGGGAGGTCGTAGCGAGCCTCCTCCGGGCGGTTGAGAAGTGAGACGGCGACCGATAGCGCGAACGCCGCCCCGAGGGCGATGAGGTAGGCCTCGACCGGGATTCTGTAGACTCGGGGCTTGCGGGGCTTGCGCTGTTTTCGTCGGAGCATCGTGCGGGGCGGCGCGGGTTACCGCTGCGTCGTCCTGACTTCGGTCAGCCTGGGAGCGTCGGCCGGGCTCCGCACCGCGCAAAGATACATCGGATGAAGCTCCTTCTTCGGTCTCCCGCCGCGACGGCGCGCGCGCTGGCGCTGCTGTTCCTCCTCCTCTCGTCGGCGGGGTGCTCGCACGTCTTCGGGGACAAGCGCACGAGCTACACCTACAAGCCGAACTACGGCGTCGACAGCCCCGAGTTCCGGCGGTCGCTCGAAGTCCTCGGAACGGAACTGGTTCCTCAGAACCGCGCGATCCTGCTCGAGAACGGAGATGAGTTCTTTC
>JBBQKV010000228.1:0-2101 GCA_038327245.1 Acidobacteriota bacterium | reverse complement strand
CGAAACCTCGGGCCCGACCAGCTTCTGGTTCTCATCAACGGGAAGCGCCGGCACCCGAGCGCCCTCTTGAACGCCAACAACTCGGTGGGCCGCGGCTCGAGCGGAGTCGACCTGAACGCAATCCCGGCCGCACTGATCGAGAGGATTGAAATTCTTCGCGACGGCGCGGCCGCCCAGTACGGCTCGGACGCCATCGCCGGGGTCATCAACATCGTCCTGAAGTCCGGCGTGGATCCCGTGACCCTGAACCTCAAGGGGGGAGCGACGACCCACTCCGACGGCGAGCTGCTCGACGCCAGCGCGACCTGGGGCGCGCCACTGGGCCGCGGCTCGGTCAACCTCGTCGCCGAGTATCGCGATCGCCAGCCGACGAACCGGGCCGGACGCGATCCGCGCGACCAGATCGTGGCCGGGGACGCCGGCAACAACGCCGTCCCGCAGCCCAGCTTCCACTGGGGGGACTCGGAGGCGCAGGACCTGATCGGGTTCTTGAACGCCAACATCCCGTTGAACGACGACGGAACGACATCTTTCTACGCCTTCGGCGGTTGGAGCCGGCGGACGGGCTCCCACGGCGGAAACTACCGTCGGGCCATCCAGGACACCAACTGGCCGCAGATCTATCCTCTCGGCTATCTGCCTCTGATCGAGCCGACGGTCGAGGACTATTCCGCGGCGGGCGGCGTTCGGGGGGTCGTCAACAATTTGTTCTGGGACCTGTCCGCGCAGTACGGGCACAACCGATTCGACTTCGACATCCGCAACAGCCTGAACGTCTCTCTCGGACCGGCGATCCCGCCCAACAAGACGAACTTTTACGCGGGCTCCCTCGAATTCACTCACTACACCGCCAACGCCGACCTGACCCGTGAGTTCGACGTCGGGCTCGCCGGCCCGCTGAACATCGCCGGCGGCATCGAGTACCGTCACGAGAACTTCACTCAGATCGAAGGGGAGCCCGATTCCTATCGCGACGGCGGAATCCCGAACCAGTTCGGTCGTAGGGCGGTTCCCGGGGCCCAGGTCTTTCCCGGATTCCGGCCGGCGAACGCCGTGGACGCGAACCGTCACAGCTATGCGGTCTACGCGGACTTTGAAGCGGACGTCCTGAAGCCTCTGCGGATCGGAGTCGCCGGCCGCTTCGAGGACTTTTCCGACTTCGGCAGTACCACCGACGGAAAGATCACCCTGCGCCTCCAGCCGGTCCAGCCGCTCGTCTTCCGGGCCGCGGCCTCGACCGGCTTCCGCGCGCCCTCCCTCTCCCAGGCGAACTTCTCGAGCGTGCAGACGACCTTCCTTCCGCTGAACGGAGTGCTGACGCCATTCGAGGTTGCGACCTTTCGCGTGAACAGCGCGGAGGCTCGCGCGCTGGGTGCCACGGACCTGAAGCCCGAGAAGTCCGCCAACTACAGTGCGGGCGTGGTGATCGACCCGATCCCCGCGGCCGAGTTCACGGCAGATTTCTGGCGCATCGACATCGACGACCGCGTGACCCTCTCCAGCAACTTTACGGGCCCCGCCATCCAGGAGCTCCTCGCGCCCTATGGAGGAATCAATGGCGCCCGCTTCTTCACCAACACGATCGACACGCGGACGGATGGGTTCGACCTGACCGGACGCTACAAAATGGACTGGCGCTCGGCCGGCCGTGCCGACTTCACCGCCGCTTACAGCCGGGCGGTCACGAAAATCACACGCGTTTCTCCCAATCCGGCGCCGCTCTCCGCCGTTCAGACCCAGCTCTTCGACCGGGTGGTCCGCCGCCTGACCGTCTGCGGCCAGCCGAGGGACAATCTGCGCCTCGGCGTGGACTGGCAGAAGGACCGGCTCGGATTCCTCGTCCGCGAGAGCCGCTACGGGGAGTACTGCAGCGTCACGAATCCTGCCGCCGAGGACCAGACGTTCTCCGCCGAGTGGCTCACCGACGTCGAGCTTTCCTACAGGTGGAAACCGTTGACGTTCGCGGTCGGAGCGCAGAATCTCTTCGACAGGTTTCCCGACCGCAACACCGGAACGGACGCGAATCTCGGGATCTTCACCTACCCCCGCACCTCCCCGTTCGGGATGAACGGCCGGTTCCTCTACTCGCGGATTTCGTACA
>JBBQKV010000227.1:0-2155 GCA_038327245.1 Acidobacteriota bacterium | reverse complement strand
GCTCCGGCCGCGCATCGTGTGGGACCGGATCGGCGGAAAAGTGCGCGCGCGCGAGGGCGCAAAGCGGGTCGCGGTCGTCAACGCGGGGACGATCCCGGACCGCGGCCTGTACGGCGTTTTCCTGAGCGGCGAGGAAGGCGGAAAGAGCCGCCGCGTCGGCGAGCTGGACGAGGAGATGGTCTTCGAGTCGCGCCCCGGCGAGGTCTTCCTGCTCGGTGCGTCCTCCTGGCGGATCGACCAGATCACCCACGATCGCGTCCTCGTCTCGCCCGCGCCGGGGGAGCCCGGGAAGATGCCGTTCTGGCACGGCGATCGGCCCGGCCGGCCGCCCGAGTTCGGCCGCGCGATCGGCGAGCTCGCGCGGACCCTCACGGCGGCGCCGCGGCGGGAGGCCGTCCGGAAGCTGACCGAGGAGCACGGGCTCGACCGGCGGGCGGCTGCGAACCTGCGCGCGTACCTGGACGAGCAGGCCGAGGCCACCGGCGACGTCCCGAGCGACCGGACGATCGTGGTCGAGCGCTACCTGGACGAGGTCGGCGACTGGCGCGTCTGCGTCCTCTCGCCGTTCGGCGCGCGGGTGCACGCGCCGTGGGCGACCGCGGTGCTGGCGCGTCTGCGCGAGTCCCGCGGTTCCGATGCCGAAATGCTCTGGTCGGACGATGGGATCGTCTTCCGGCTCCCGGAGTCGGAGGAGCCTCCGGACGTCGCCGACTTTCTCCCGGACCCCGACGAGGTCGAGGATCTCGTGACCCGCAATCTCGGGCAGACGTCGCTCTTCGCGGCGCGGTTCCGCGAGAACGCGGCCCGCGCCCTGCTCCTGCCGCGCCGCCATCCCGGCCGCCGGAGTCCCCTCTGGGCTCAGCGCAAGCGCGCGGCGGACCTCCTCGGGGTGGCGTCGCGCTACGGTTCCTTTCCAATCCTCCTGGAGACGTATCGCGAGTGCCTGCGGGACGTCTTCGACCTCCCGGGCCTGGTCGAGATCCTCCGCCGCATCGCGAACCGCCGGATCCGCGTGGTCACCGTGGACTCGCGCGTGCCGTCCCCGTTCGCGGCCTCGCTCCTCTTCTCGTGGGTTGCGAACTTCATCTACGACGGCGACGCCCCCCTTGCGGAGCGGCGCGCGCAGGCGCTCTCGGTGGACCAGGCGCAGCTGAAGGAGCTTCTCGGCGAGGCGGAGCTGCGCGAGCTGCTCGACGCGAACGCGATCGACGAGCTCGAACGGAGTCTCCAGCGCCTCGAGGGACGCCCGGTCGCCAACCCGGACGCGCTCCACGACCTGCTGCTTTCGCTGGGAGATCTGACGGCGGACGAGATCCGTTTGCGAGCCGCGCCGCCGGAGGCGGTCGAGCGATGGCTCGGCGTTCTTTCCGCCGAGCGCCGCGTGATTGCCGTGACGATGGGGGGCGAGCGGCGGTTCGCGGCCGCGGAGGACGCGGCGCGCCTGCGCGACGCGCTCGGCATTCCGCCTCCGCCCGGGTTGCCGGAATCGTTCCTCGAGGACGTCGCGGATTCGCTCGGAGACCTCGTCTCGCGGTGGGCGCGGACGCACGGTCCGTTCCGCGCGGAAGATCTCGCGGCGCGCTTGCGCCTTCCAATCGCGCCGATCCGCGCGGCGCTCGAGCGCCTGGAGCAGGACGACCGCGTCGTCGAGGGGGAGTTCCTGCCGGGCGGTCGGTCGCGGGAGTGGTGCGACGCGGGGGTCCTGAAGTCGCTCAAACGCCGGTCGCTCGCGAAGCTTCGCAAGGAGGTCGAGCCCGTCGACGGGGCTGCGTACTCCCGGTTCCTCCTCGAGTGGCAGGGCGTGGCGCGCCCGCGGACCGGGCTCGACGCCCTTCTCTCCGCGATCGAGCAGCTCCAGGGAGCGGCGCTGCCTGCGTCCGTTCTCGAGACCGAGATCTTCCCGGCGCGGGTTCTCCATTACAAGCCGGCGGACCTCGACCTCCTGTGCGCCGCTGGAGAGGTTCTGTGGCGGGGAGTGGCAGCCGTCGGACCGCGCGACGGCCGCGTCGCGCTCTACCTGCCGGACCGGTACCGCCTGCTCGGCGCGGCGCCGGGAATTGCGGAGGGCGATCTCGCCGCTTCGATCCGGGAGCTCCTCCGGCGCCGGGGAGCGCTTTTCTTCTCCGACCTCGTTGCCGAGACCGGCGCGTTCCCG
>JBBQKV010000226.1:0-2271 GCA_038327245.1 Acidobacteriota bacterium | reverse complement strand
GCCCGCCCCCGCTCCGGGGTACGCACTCGAGCCGGCGTCGTCCGGCGGGCTCGTTGCGCTCGATCGCCTGCTGCAGAAGCTGGGAGTGCACCAGCGGATGCTGGTCGTCGGGGCGCACCCCGATGACGAGGACAACCGGCTCCTGACGGAGGTTTCCCGGGAGAGGGGCGCCGAGGTCGCATACCTTTCGCTGTCGCGGGGCGAGGGGGGACAGAATCTCCTCGGTCCGGACCTCGGAGTCTCCCTCGGGCTCGTGCGGACCCAGGAGCTCCTGGGAGCGCGCCGGATCGACGGAGCCCGCCAGTTCTTCAGCCGCGCCTACGACTTCGGGTTCACGCGGTCGCTGGACGAGACGTGGCGTCTCTGGCCGAAGGAGGTCCTTCTCGAAGACGCGCTGCGGGTCGCGCGCCGGTTCCGCCCGCAGATCGTCGTGGCCCTTTTCTCCGGGACGCCGAACGACGGGCACGGACAGCACCAGGCCTCCGGTGTGATCGGCGAAGCCATCTACGACACGCTCGCCGCGGAGCAGTCGCCCTCGAAGCCGACGACGTTCTATCGGTCGTACGTCGACGACACCCCCAACACCTTCGACATCCCGACCGGCGACGTGGATCCCCTGACCGGCCGCTCCTATCACCAGATCGCGGCGGCGAGCCGAAGCCTGCACCGGTCCCAGGACATGGGGGCGATTCAGCCGCCCGGCCCGAACAAGACGGAGGTCACCTGGGTCAAGGGGGGCGAAGGGCCGAAGGCCCGGCAGCTCTTCGCCGGCGTCGATACGCGGCTGACCGCGATTGCCACGGGAATCGGCGATCCGGCGCGACGCGCGCGGGTCGATGGCAGGTTGCGGAAGGTCGCAACGCTCGTCGAGAGCACCCGGGCGAGGCTCGTTCCGACCGGGCTGCCCGAGGCGGCCTCGCCGATCGCGCAGGTCCTCTCGGAGCTCTCCGCGGCCCGGAGCGAAATCGACCCGCGAGAAGGCGACTCCGCCGCCGCGCAGTTCCTGGACGAGAAGATCGCGCTGGCGCAGACGGCGCTCGCGACCGCGGCGGAGGTCACCGTCGACGCCCTCTCCGACCGCGAGACCACGGCACCGGGAGATCCCCTCGAGATCAAGGTCGCGGTGTGGAACGCCGGGAAGCAGCCGGTCTCGGTGGAGTCGGTGGAGCTCGTCAGCCCGGACAGCTGGGAAATCGCGTCCGCCGCGGCGGAGCCCCGCGAGGTCGCTCCCGGAGCGCTGTCGGAGTGGGTCCGGAAGGCCGCGCCCGCCGGAGCCGTGCCGACGCTTCCCTACTTCCTCAGGCGGCCGCTCGCCGGGGCGATGTACGACTGGACCGGCGTGCCCGAGCCGATCCGAGGCGAGCCGTTCCAGCCGCCCGCGGTTTCCGCAATCGTACGGTTGCGCGTGACGGGAACTCCGATCGTTCTGACGAGAGAGGTCGCGTGGAGGTTCCGCGATCAGGCGCAGGGCGAGGTCCGGCGCCCGGTGCGGGCCGTTCCCGCGCTCGAGTTGAACGTCGATCCCGACCGCATCGTCTGGCCCGTTTCGCAGAAGAACGAGCGCCGTCTCGAGGTCACGCTGACGTCGAACCTTCCGGCGCCGCAGTCCGGCCGGATCGAGGTGACCGCGCCGGCCGGCTGGCCCGCCATCGCACCGATCGCTTACTCGACGACCGGCCGCGGCGACCGGCGCTTCTTCGAGATTCCGCTTCGGCCGCCGAGCCCCTTTCCGGCCGGCCGCGGAACGGTCCGGACGACCGCGGTCGCGGCCGACGGGACGAAGTCCTCGTCGAGCGTGCGCGTGCTCGACTATCCGCACATCCCCCCGACCCCGATGGCGGACGAGGCGAGCGTCGAGATCGTGGCGGCGGACATCCGATTGCCAGCCTTGACGCGGGTGGGATACGTCCGCGGCGCGTCCGACCGCGTGCCCGAGGCGTTGACGGCGATCGGGGTGCCGCTCGAAATCCTGGACGCGAAGAGCCTCCAGTCGGGCGACCTCTCCCGCTTCGACGCCATCGTGGTCGGAAGCCGCGCCTACGAGACCGCCCCCGCGCTCGCCCGCGCTAACGGCCGGCTCCTCGACTACGCGCGCGCCGGCGGTCTCGTGATCGTGCAGTACCAGCAGTATCAGTTCGTCGAGGGCAATTACGCGCCCTACAAGATCGAGATCGCGCGCCCGCACGACCGGGTCACCGACGAGACTGCCCCCGTCAAGGTGCTGCAGCCGGAGAGCCCGGTCTTCCGGACGCCGAATCCGATCACCGACGC
>JBBQKV010000225.1:0-2288 GCA_038327245.1 Acidobacteriota bacterium | reverse complement strand
CTTCAGATCGTCGTGGAGCCTTCCGGAAACGGGATCCATGCCGGTACGTTGTCCGGCGTCTATGACATCACTCTGGTACCGGGCGCCCGGCCTCCCGTGATTCCGCCCCGAAGCCACACAACGAGAACACTTCCAGCCCGGCCGTAAAACGGGCCGGTACCGAGAATGTCATCCTGAGCGAAGCGAAGGATCTCTCGAAACTCAAGAGATCCTTCGTCGCTCCGCTCCTCAGGATGACAATGGAGGGGCGGGGCCGTAGCGGCAGGCGGTGCGGCGAAGCCGCCCGCTGGTTTGCTTGATCGCCGCCCATTCCTTAACATCGGCCACTCGCGGATCTCATCGGAGAGGTGGGTGAGCGGCTGAAACCAGCGGTTTGCTAAACCGCCGTAGGGCTAATAACCCTACCGCCGGTTCGAATCCGGCCCTCTCCGCCATTTCTGCCGCGCTAGACTTCCGCCCGTCAACCCCGAAGTCGAAGCCGCGATCCTCCACCTGCGCGAGAAGGGCGTCCGCGGCCGCTGTGGTGCCCGCCTCGCCGTACCCCGCCGACGACACCGACTTCTCGGCCGGCGGCGGCAAGTACGGCGGCGGCGGAGCCACCGGGACGTTCTAGCGCCGCGCTAACATCCCCGCCGGTTGAAGCGCCGAAACCTCGCCGCCGTTCTCCTCCTCCTCGCCCTCGCCGCCGCCGGGGTCTGGCTATACCGCAACGCGCACCTTCCGACGCTGCGCCGCGAGTTCATCCCCTGGATGGAGCGGCTCGGCGCGTGGCGCGACGGCGTCGAAAGCGTTCAGCGCGCCTTGAAGGATCGCGACGCGAAGAACGCCGGCCCCGAGGGGATTGCGCCGCTGCGCAGCTGGGCCTGGCTGGGGCTCGACCGAATCGCCTACGTGGCGTACGACGTGCGGAAGCCGGCTCACGACCCGGCCGACCTCGACCGGACGAGCGGGCTCGTCTACTTCACAGTCGGAGGGTTCCGGGCGGACGGGACGCGGGTCGAGCGGTCCGCGGCGGCGAGCGTCGAGACCAACCGGGGAAGCGTCCGGGTCCGGCTGGATCGGGTCCTGGTCGAGAGCTTCGAGACGGCCCCGCGTTTCCGCAACGCGACCCTCGAGGCGGGCATGGGCATCGTTCGCCACGATCCGCGGCAGCCCGGAACGAATCGGCTGATCGCCGGGATCTGGCCGGGTTCCGGCGCCGCGGTCCTCGACTTCGATCGCGACGGAGACGAAGACCTCTTCGTCGGCGACGGCGTGCGCTCGATCCTGTACGAGAACGACGGCACCGGCTGCTTTACGGACGTCACGGAGCGCGTGGGGCTCGCCCGCTCTTTTTCGGAAGGGATCGCCGCGACCGGCGTCGCCGCGGGCGACGTCAACGGAGACGGCTTCCCGGACATTCTCGTGACCGACTCCTTCGGCCCGGCTCGCCTGTTCGTGAGTGCCCACGGGAGCCGCTTCGACGAGACGACGCAGGCTTCCGGAATCTCGGTCGCCGGCAACGCGCGCTCGGCGGCGTTCGCGGACGTGGATGGCGACGGCGACCTCGACCTCTTCGTCTGCGTCACCGGCAACTACTACACCCAGATGCCGGATCCTCCGTACGACGCGGAGGACGGCGGCCACAACCATCTTTTCGTGAACGACGGCCACGGCCGTTTCCGCGATGCCTCCGACGAGTGGGGCGTGTCGCGCCCCAAGCGTTGGTCACTTTCCTCGCTCTTCGCGGACTACGACGGCGACGGGCGCGCCGACCTCGTCGTCACGAACGACTTCGGCCTGAAGAACCTCTACCGGAACGACTCCGGGAGGCGCTTCGTGGACGTCACGCGGCGCGCCGGCGTGGAAGACCGCGCGTACGGAATGTCGGGTGCGTGGGGCGACTTCGACGGAGACGGACGCATCGACCTCTACAGCACGGGCTGCTACACGCAGTGGTATTTCCTGCACGAGTATCCGGCCCTGCCGATCCCCTTTCCCGGGCGCCTCTTCCTTTCGACCGCGGTCGGTTGGATGGAGAAGATGACGCGCGGCAATTCGCTCCTCCTCCAGCGGGCGGACGGGACGTTCGAGGACGCGACCGCGCGCTCCGGCGCGCGCAAGTCCGGGTGGAACTGGAGCACCGTCGCCGCGGACTTCGACAACGACGGGCGCCTCGACCTCTACTCGACGAACGGCATGTGGGGAGATGGTCGCGATCACGACCGCGAGCTCGAGTTCTGGTGGCAGACGCTCGCCTACTGGGACGAGTACGTCTACCAGAAGCGAACGTTCGACCGCCGCGGCGC
>JBBQKV010000224.1:0-2548 GCA_038327245.1 Acidobacteriota bacterium | reverse complement strand
CAGCGGCGAGTCCCTGAACGGGAAGATCGGCGACGGCCGGTGCGAGCTCACCGTCAACAACAGCAACGGCAACATCGACATCCTGAAGGGCGCGGGTCGGCGGTCGTAAAAAAGGGGTCAGGTCTCCACTTGCCACATTGGGGGTCAGGTCTCCACTTGCCACATGGCACAATCGCCGGTCTATGTCCGGCGACCCGACTTCGAAGCCATCCACACCGCATGCCGGAGGGGTCGAGGAGCTCGTCCAGCTCGATCCCGACCACCCAGGCTTCCGGGATCCGGTTTACCGGCAGCGCCGCAACGCGATCGCGAAGCTGGCGCTCGACTACCGTGCGGGGAACCCGCCGCCCACCGTCGAGTACACGGACGCGGAGCACTCCGTCTGGCGCACCGTGTGGGAGCACCTGGCGCCGCTGCACTCGACGAACGCCATCGCCGAGTGGCGCGACGGCGCGGCCGAGCTCGACCTGGACCAGCGCTTCATTCCGCAGCTCGGTCAAGTCAACGAGGACCTGAAGGCCAGTCCGGGGATCGAAATGCTCCCGGTGGCGGGACTCATCTCGGCGCGCGGTTTCCTCTGCTCGCTCGGCCGGGGCGTCTTTCTGTCGACCCAGTACATCCGGCACCACTCCATGCCGCTCTATACGCCGGAGCCCGACGTCGTCCACGAGCTCGTCGGGCACGCCACGAGCTTCTTCCGGCCCGAAATCGTCCGACTGACCCGGCTCTTCGGCGAGGCCGCCGTCAACGCGGACGAGGAGACGCTCCGACAGCTCGAACGCGTGTACTGGTACACGCTCGAGTTCGGCGCCGCACGGGAGAAGGGCGACGTCAAGGCGTACGGCGCAGGGTTGCTCTCCTCGTTCGGGGAGCTCGGCCGTTTCGCGTCGCAGTCGGAGCTGAAACCGTTCGATCTGGCCGAGATCTCGGCGACTCCCTACGACCCGACGAATTATCAGAAGGTCCTCTTCGTCGCGCCGAGCTTCGCAGAGATGGAGAAGCGCGTGGCCGGCTGGCTCGAAGAGGTCATCGGCCGAGCCGGAGAGCGCTCCGAGCGACGGTCTTGACGCCTTGACGCGCTGACGCGGAGTGGGAATCGATCTCATCCGGTCCGCGTGTCCGCTGATCGGGTCCGCTGTCCTGGAGCGAGTCCTGTACGTTCTCAATCTCCTCGCTCACGGTGTCGCGGTGGCCGCGATCGGGCTGGCACTGATCGCCGTGGGGCTCGCCCGTCGCAACCGGCGTTTCGTCCGCGTGGGGATCGCGGTTCTGCTCGCTGCGGCGCTGGCCGGCCTGGTCGCCAATGGACTGAAGCTCGTCTTCCACGTAGCGCGCCCGCATACCCTGGGCTCGTCTTACAGCTTCCCGTCGGGTCATGCGACGACCGTCTTCGCGGTCGCCGCGGTGCTGGCCCGCGCTTTTCCTCCGGCCGGGCCTCTTTTCGCGGCCGTCGCCCTTTTCGGCGGTCTCGCGCGCGTCTTCTTCCGCGACCACTTCCTCGTCGACGTAGTCGCCGGAGGCTTACTCGGAACGGCCCTCGGTCTCGCTGTCGCGCGGCGGTTTCTCGGGGGCGAGCCCGGAACCGGGCCGGCCGCGCGGGCCCGGGCGTGGGCCTGGCTCCTCCTGGCCGTCGTCGGCATCCCGGCGGCGGGGTGGCTGGCTGTTTACGAGAGCCAGCTCGGAGCCCATCTCCGCAAGCCGGATCCCGCTGAGGACCCACGGCCTCTGAACGTCGCGATCCGGTTCGGCACGCCCGGCGCCCGGAATCTTCTGCGGGAGGGCTGGTCGTCCGACGAACGGTGGAAAGGGACGTTCCCCTTCGTCTGGGCGGAGGGATCGCGCTCGCGCGTCTCCGTGCCGCCGCTCCTCTTCGGCGACTATCACGCACGGCTTCGGGTGAATCCGCGGGTCCGGGGCGAGGGCCTTTCCTGCCAGATGATCGACGTGACCTTCAACGGAACGCGGGTCGGACGCGTTCTGCTCGATCGCGGATGGAACGACTACGAGGTCCCGGTGCCGGCCCGCCTGATCCGTCCCTCCGGGGCCGACAACGAGATGGCTTTCGGCTTCGAGCACGCGGCTGCAGCGGGCGGGGCGGACACCCGCCCCCTCGCCGCCGCGTTCCGCGACCTGGAGATCCGGGCGGACCGTCGAACCACGGTCACCACCGGTGATACGCGGGGTGGCCCTCCTTGACCGCGACGAACGTGCCGCGGCAGGTCGCGGTCACCTTGCCGTTCGCCTCGAGGGTCGCGTCGACGACCGCGCGGTCGTCCGTGAACTCGACGACGTGCGCGCGCAGGTGGAGCGGCGCGTCCATCGGCGTCGGCCGCTTCAGAGTGACGTGGAACTCCGCAGTCACCGTGCACGGCGGCTCGTCCGCGCCCGACTTCTTCATCAGGTGGTGCGCCGCCGTCCAGTTGCTGTGGCAGTCCAGGAGCGCTCCGGCGATTCCGCCGTTCAGGATCCCGTCGAACGCCTGGTGGTGCGGCTCCGGCCGCCACTCCGCGACGACCTCGTCCCCCTCGACGCGGCTCTGAATGCGGAG
>JBBQKV010000223.1:0-2577 GCA_038327245.1 Acidobacteriota bacterium | reverse complement strand
GATGGCGGATACTGGCCGGTATTCCGTCTTGTAGGCGGACGCCTGGTCCGCGGCACGCGTGTCGAGCATTCCGCCCTTGCAGCCAGATGAAAAAACGGAAGCGGCGCAGAAGATTGCCGCTCCGGCCAGCCGCCGGGTGCGGGTTCCGGCCTCTGAAGCCTGATTTCTCAATTCGGCCCCTCTCGCATCCCAATCTCTCGGGCCTCCGGGTCCACCCACTCGACGACCCCGACCTTGTGCTCGTAGCTCAACTTTCCGCCGATCCACCCGGAGATCCCGTACAGGAGAAAGGGAAGCGCGGCGAGGCCGAACGCGATCGGCCAACGCGGGGTGCCGAGCGCGCCGTGATTGCGCCGGATCATCCAGGAGATCACGTACAACACGAGCGCGACCAGGTTGATCACCATGTGGATCGTCGCGAGCCGCCGCCCGGCGGCGCTCATGGTCACTCCGAAGTAGTCAATGAAGCCCAGGACCGCGGCGAGGAGGGCGGTCGCGATTCCAACCCCGATGGCGAAGTGCGCGACGTCGTAGTAGAGGGGATTCTTGGTCAGTGCGTGGGTAACATCGGCGACGAGCGCCAAAAATAATGCCCCGATCGGCAGGGTCACGAAGGCCGGGTGAAGGGGATGGTTCCCGAGGGCAGCGCGGCTCTTCATTTCGACCTCCTGTTTCGGACGACTGTTATCTCACAGACGACGACATGCAACGCCCGGGACGCGTCGCGCCGACCGTTTTTGAGCAAACCTTCACGAAGCGAGCGCGGGGCGGAGCGGGGGCCGGTTTCTCCGGGAGCGGGGGACCGGGCGCGGTGCAGTCTTGCCGCCGAGGAACGCCACGGCGCGGGCGATGACCGCGGGGTCGCGGAGGATCCGGTGGTGTCCCACGCCGCGGGTTCGCACGAGCTCCGCGTGCGGCCAGTTCGCCACGATCTCCAGGCCGTCCTGGATCGGCACCTTCCAGTCGCTGGGATCGTGAAAGACGAGCAACCGCGCGCGGGAGGCGCCGGGTCCGCCGGAGACCCGCAGCTGCTCCCACTGGATGCGGTAACGACGCTCCAGCCTCCGCTTCATGCCGTCCCGCGCGCCCGCCGGCATGCGGAAGAACCTCGCAAATCTGCCGGAGTATTTCTCAGGATCCGCCGGAGGCGCCAGCAGAACGACGCTTCGAACCTCCAGCCCACCCCGTAGCGCCAGCGCGCACGCCGCCCCACCCATCGAGTGGCCGATGGCCGCTTCGAACGGGCCGTGCGCTTCCGCGACCGCCCGGATCGCGTCCACGAATTCCGGCAGCGCCGAGTGACGGCCGGCCGCGCTCCCGTGGCCCGGAGCATCGAACGCGACGACCGAGAAACCGGCGCGCGTCAGCGGTCCGACGAACGGCGTCAGGCGTCCGCCGTGGCCTCCCCAGCCGTGCACGAGGAGCACGGCCGGACCCTTGCCCCACGTCCACGTGGGCAGCGGTCCTCCCGGAAACGGCGTCGAGGAATGGCGCGCCAGGGCGAGCCATCGGTCTTCGCGCTTCAGGCGCGGATACCGGGGAGGCGGCGTCCGGAACATGTGTTCGGCCAGCCGCGCCGACAGAGAGGGCGAAAACTTTCCGATGTGGCGGAAGCCCCCGCGAACGGCGCGCAGAACCGCCCGGCGCAGGCGGCGCCGCCGAAAAAGGGGTTGGCGCCGTTTCATGGCTCCGCGACTCTGTTACGCCGCTCCGCGACGCGATGCTGCCTTCTTCGGCTTCGCGCGGCCTCCTCCGGCCTTCCCGACGCTCCGGCGGAGAGCGTCCATCAAGTCGACGACGTTCTCCGAATCCTTGCCCTTACCCTTGCCTTTCCCCTCCGCCACGACGAACTTCCGCTTCGAGGCCAGGAGCTTCTCGAGCGCTCGGCGGTACTCGTTGGGGTGCTTGGTCGGATCCCACTCCTCCTCCGACATCTGGTCGATGAGAAGCCTCGCCATCTTGACCTCCGCGGACTTTTTCTCCGAGGAGGGGATTCCGAGGTCCGACGGGTCGCGAAGCTCCTCGAAGGGTCGGAGCACTTCGAGCGCGAGCGCCTTCTTTCCCGGAATGAGGGCCGCGAGGAGGGGTTTGGTCCGCAGGTAGAAGCGCGTGATCCCGACGCGGTTCGCGTCGATCAGGGCGTCCCTCAGAACGGCGTACGCCTTCTCTCCCCCCTTCTGCGGCGCCAGGTAGTACGGCTTCTCGAACGAGAGCGGGTTCAGCGAGGAAAATTCGACGAACTGAAGGACGTCGATCGTGCGGTCGCCCTCTCCCACGCTTTCCTGCACCTCGTCCAGCTCCTCCTTCTCGACGAGAGCGAATTTCTTTTTGGAGACCTCGTATCCCGTCACGATCTCGTCGTTCGGAACCTCGATGTCCTCCTCACTGCAGAACTTCTTGTACTGGATCGGCGCCATGTCCTTCCGGTGCAGGAGGCGGAAAGACACGCGTTCGGAGGCCTCGATCGCGGCGTAGAGGCCGACGGGGATGGAAATCAGACCGAAGGTGACGTGACCGCTCCAGATTGCTCGCATCGGTTTTTCCCCCGGAGCCGGACACAGCAATGGACTTGCCAGC
>JBBQKV010000222.1:0-2746 GCA_038327245.1 Acidobacteriota bacterium | reverse complement strand
TAGAGATTCCTCGGCCTCCGGCCTCGGAATGACAGTTCCATGAAACTCCTCGTCGCCAACCGCGGGGAGATCGCTCTGCGAATCTTCCGGGCCTGCCGGGACCTTGGGATCGAAACGGTCGCGGTCTTTTCCGACGCGGATCGCGCGGCCCCCCACGTGACGATCGCGGACTACGCCGTGCGGTTGGGCCCCGCCCCCGCGACCGAGAGCTACCTCTCGATTCCGCGGATCCTCGAGGCGACGAAGAAGACGGGCGCCACCCTCATCCACCCGGGCTACGGCTTCCTCGCGGAGAACGCGGCGTTCGCGCGCGCCTGCGCGGATGCCGGGCTCACCTTCGTGGGACCTTCGCCCGACGCCATCGAGGCGATGGGGACGAAGACGAGCAGCCGGGTGCTCATGGAAAAAGCGGGCGTCCCGGTCGTGCCGGGCACGACGCGCGCGGCGCGCGACGCCGCAGAGCTCGCCGACTTCGGCAGGACGGCCGGTTATCCGATCCTCCTGAAGGCCTCGGCCGGCGGCGGCGGCAAAGGAATGCGGCGGGTCGAGCGGTCGGACGACGTGGCCGGCGCGTTCGCGCGAGCCTCGGCAGAAGCGGCGGCCTCCTTCGGCGACGGCGCGATCTACGCGGAGAAGCTCCTGGACCGGCCGCGGCACGTGGAGGTCCAGATCGCGGCGGACCGGCTCGGCCACCGGATCGCGGTCGGCGAACGCGAGTGCAGCATCCAGCGGCGGCACCAGAAGGTGGTCGAGGAGTGCCCTTCCGGCGCGGTTGGAGAGGAAGTGAGAGCCGGTCTCTACGCGGCCGCCCTGGCGGCGGCGGAGGTCGTCGGCTACGACTCGTGCGGCACGGTCGAGTTCCTCCTCGCCGAGGACGGGTCCTTCTACTTTCTCGAAATGAACACGAGGCTGCAGGTCGAGCATCCGGTCACCGAGGAAGTCTGGGGAGTCGACCTGGTGAGCGAAATGATCCGCGCTGCGCTCGGCGAGCCGCTCTCCTTCGGACCCGACCAGCTCGTGCCCCGGGGTCACGCGATCGAGTGCCGGGTCTACGCCGAGGACCCGACGCGCGGATTTTCCCCCTCGCCCGGAGTCGTGGAACGGCTGCGTCTCCCGGAGGGACCCGGCGTGCGCAACGACGTCGGAATCGAAACCGGCTCGACCGTGTCGATCGACTACGACCCGATGCTCGGCAAGCTGGTGGTGTCCGGCCGCGACCGGGCTCAGGCGATCGCGAGGCTCGCCCGCGCGCTCGAGGAGTACGAGATCGTGGGCGTCGAGACGACCCTGCCGCTCTTTCGGAAGCTGGTCGCGGACGAAGATTTCCGCTCGGGCCGCTTCCACACGCAGTGGCTGGACGGCTGGCTCGCTTCTCACGGGCTCGCGGAGAGGGCTGCGACCCAGGAAGAAGCGGTCTTCGCGGCGATCTCCCGGACGGTGGACGGAACGGGACCCTACTTCGTTCCGGGATCGGCCGGCCCTCCGACGCGGTGGCGGCACGCCGCGCGGCTCGAAGGGCTGCGATCGACGCGCCCGACGGTCGGGGCGCCGCGCCGATGAAAGCGCGCCGCCGTTTTCACCGGGAGGTCGAGGGATCCGATCCGCAGGAGATCCTGGTGGAGATCCGCGACGCGGCCCGGGCGTGGGTGAAGACTTCGGACGGTGAAGTGCACGCCGACTTCTCGCGCCTGCCCGACGGGCGGACGAGCGTCATCCTGCCCTCCGGTCGCCAGCTCGCCGGGCGCATTGCTCCTCGTCCGGGCGGCCGAGCGGAGACGTGGGTCGGGGCCCACCGCCTCGCGATCCGTCTCTCCGACCCTCTGCGCGAACTGGCGGGGGAGGGCGCGGTCGGCTCCGCGGCGGCGGAGATCCGGGCCCGGATCCCGGGCCGGGTCGTCGAGGTTCGGGTGAGCGCCGGCCATCTCGTTTCGCCCGGGACTACGCTTCTCGTGCTCGAGGCGATGAAAATGCAGAACGAGATCCAGGCGGAGTCGGAGGCCCGCGTGGTCGCGGTCGAGTGCGTCGCGGGCCAGGCGGTGGACACCGGCGCGATCCTCGTTCGCCTGGAGCCGCGCCCCGCGGAGTGACGGGGGACGCCTTTTTGATCCAGATTATTGGACGGATATTCCGAAAGACGAATATCTGACCGATTGGTCAAGAAGGTCGAAATCCGCTTGACGGCGTAATTCCAGACACTTAGAGTTCGCCCCAGTCCATCCCCCATTGGCAGTTTCATTGCTCTTCAGCGCACCGTGTCGTCCCTGGCTGAGCTGTCTTCCGTTGATTCGTCCCTTTCGTACAGAGCGGGTCTTTTGAGCGTCGGAAAAACAAGAGGAGGAGGAGATCTATGAGATTTCGAAGGTACCTTGTCTTGCTCGCGGCGATCGCCATCGTCGGGGCGGCGACGGGCAGCCTGGCGTTCGCCCAGACCACGGGCGACATTAACGGCACCGTCACCGACTCGTCGGGCGCGGCTCTCCCGGGGGTGACCTGCACCGCGACGAGCCCGTCGCTCCAGGGCTTGCGTTCGGCGATCACCAGCAACAGCGGGTCGTACCGGATCTCGACGGTTCCGCCCGGCACCTACAAGGTGAACTGCGGCCTGGCCGGGTTCGCCTCGGCGGAGAAGACCGCGATCGTCGGCCTCGGGGCGACGGCGACCGTCAACCACACGCTCCAGATCTCGCAGAAGGAAGAGGTCATCGTGAGCGGGCAGGCGCCCGTCGTCGACACCTCGAGCACTACG
>JBBQKV010000221.1:0-2771 GCA_038327245.1 Acidobacteriota bacterium | reverse complement strand
GCGCAGCCTTCCGAGCTCGAACTCGTAGACCTGCGCAACGAGCCAGACGCTGGAGAGGTCGGCCAGAAGATAGAGGTCGGTCCCCACTTCGACGTACTGGCCTTCGACCACGTTCTTCTGGACGACGGTCCCCGAGACCGGCGACCGGTACGTCAGAGCGAGGTCGGGACGGCGCGTTCTCTCCAGCGCACGGATCTGGTCGGCCGAGATTCCCCAGAGACGCAGCCGGTCGCGCGCAGCCCCGACGAGCGACTCCGCGGACTGGATCGCCTCGGGTAAAGCGCCGGCAAGCCGGCGGCGGTTCTCGAGTGCGAGCAGGTACTCGCCCTGGGTGGCGACGAGGTCCGGACTGTAGAGGTCGAACAGTGGTGCGCCTCGGCGGACGGGCTGCCCGGTGAAGTTCGCGTACAGCCTTTCGATCCGGCCCGGAACGCGGGCCGCGACGCGCTCGAGCTTCGTCTCGTCGGCCTCGATCGTCCCGACGGCTCGGATCTCATCCGAAAGATCCTGACGGGTGACGAAGACCGTTGCGACGCCGGTCGCCCGGATTGCGGAGGCGGAAAGTGAAACGGCGGGCGCCGCAGCAACTCCCGCTGCGCCGGGCTCCTCGTCCGCATACTTCGGCAGCAGCTGCATGTCCATGAACGGCGACTTGCCCGGTTTGTCGAACTTCGAGCCGGGCGCCATCGGGTCGTACCAGTAGAGAACTTTGCGCCCGCCCGTTCCGGCGACCGGTGTCGTCGGTCCTGGACCCGGAGCGGCGGCTCCCCCCGCAGTATCGAGGGCCTTCGGCACGAGTCCGCTCTTCGGTCGGTCGATGAGAAGAACCCCCGCTGCGCCCGCGGCGACGACGGCCACGGCGATCAGGAGCCACTTGAGAAATCTCCGCCGTGGCGGGGTCGGAAGCGGGAGGTCGTTCCGGATCTCGCTCATGGCCGACCCTCCCCGTGCGCCCGATATTCGAAGAATGGAAAGCCCGTCGCCGCCTGGAGTCGGGCCCGCGCCTTCGGCAGCGAGGCTTCCCGGGTCACGGCCTCGGCCTCGGCCTCGTCCACCGCGAGCACAGCGCGCACGTACGTCTGAAGATCGATCTTCCCGACCGCATAGGCCTGCTCGGCGGCCTCCGCCGCGGTGCGGTCCTGATTCAGGATCGTGTCACGGTAGAGCGCGGCGCGGTCGGCGTCGCGCGCGAGAAGGATCAGCCCTTCCTCGACTTCGCGGGAGAGACGGAGACGCACGCTCTCGAGCTTCTTCTTCGCCGCGCCGACCTCGGCCTGCTTCTCCGCGATCCGGGAGGACACCCGCTTCGCCTGGAAGAACGGAAGGTCGATTCCGACGGTCGCGCCGACCATGTCGTCGCGCCGTTGCCGCTCGCCGTAGGACGTCATGAAAGTAAGGTCAGGTCTCCGGTCCAGGCGCGCGCGATCCAGGTCTCGCTCCGCCCGGCGTACTTCGCCCCGAGCCTGGAGCATCGTCGGGCTGTTCTCGATGGCCGCGCGGATCGACGCGGCGTCGGGAAGACGCCGATCGGCGGACGGAAGCGGGATCGTGGGGACCAATTCGTCCGCCGGCTGGTTCTGGAGCGTGTTGAAACGAGCGGCCGCGACGGCCCGGTCGGCTTCGAGTGCGCGAATCCGATCTCGAGACTTCGACTCTTCCACCGCCGCGAGGAGTGGATCGGGGAGAGCTCCCTGCCCGACGCGGTAGCGGTTTCGGACGGACTCGGACACGGTCGCCGACCGATCGAGACTGCGGCGGGCGATCGTGAGCCGCGCGTCGATTTCCCCGATCTCGAAATAGGAGCCCACGACCTCCGACACCAGCCGGTTGACGTGCTCGGCGTGCGTCGCGAGGGCGATCTCGACGTCGGCGTTCGCGACGGCTTCAGCGGCACGCCGCTTTCCGGGAGCGGGCACCGTCTGCTCGAGGCTCGCCATCTTCATCGTCATGTCGTCTCGACCGAACGAGAAGCTGGGAACCGGCACGTTGATCACGCCGACCGTAAGCGTGGGATCCGGCAGTGCGCGTGCCTGCGGAACGCGGTTTCGAGCGGCCTCGATCCGCAACTCCATCTCTTCCAGCTCCGGGTTTTGGGCCAGCGCCCGCCTGATGGCGGATTGCAGACGGGCTTCGGGCGGCTCCGCGGCGACGGCGCGCGCAGTCATCGAAAGGGCGATCGCCACGAGGGCGAACGCCCCGGGAATGCAGGAACGGTCTCTGTTCATGAACACTCCATCGCTTCCCGGGCCGCGAAAAGGCGGCCGGGCGAGTCAGCGGCTGGAGCGGTTTAGAGGCGGAGGACGGAAGTCGAGACGGGAGGGGACTCGGTCGCGAGCGCCGGGAAAGCGCCTGCGAAAAAAGCGGTAGCGAGGGTTGGATCGATCGTCGCGGGCTGAAGCGCCGGGGTCGAAAGAGGGGAATCGAGCCGTGTCGTCGCCGAGGCAACGCCCGGGTCAGCGGGTCGAGCGGCTGTCCAGGAAGGCCCGCAGGTCCCATCGCAACAGGGCATCGGGGCGTTCAGGCCGTCTTCGCCGGCTGCACAGCACGACGAGCACAGTGCCGAAAGCGGCGCGGCGAGAAAGGCCGCGCCGATCAGGAGAAGGACCGCAAGCCGGAAATGGGCCATTGCCTGCTAGAACCCCAATCGGGGACCCCTCCATTCCGGCGCCACGCCTATACACATTATCCATGGTCGGAAGCCGGGGGGTCGGCGCTCCGGAAGTGCCCCGTTACTTCACCCCGATTTAACGGTCGCTTCAACCGCCGTTTTT
>JBBQKV010000220.1:0-2898 GCA_038327245.1 Acidobacteriota bacterium | reverse complement strand
GCTTCCCTGCTCGTGGGGGCGTGTACCTTCGCCTTCATCATTTTCCCGGAGCTGGCGAAGACGGTCACCGTGGTCTATTTCGCCGGGCCCATCTTCCTCTTCGAGCTGGGGATGGGTCTCTGGCTCCCGATCCGGGGACTTCGGCCGGCTGTCGGTACTGCGCGGTGATGACGCTCTTTCCCCGGCGCGCCGACAACGACTACTCCGGCTACAAGGCCGCGCTCTGGATCTTTGGCCTCATCCTGCTGCTGAGAGTGATGATGAGCGTGAATTCCATTTTCAACGGACTCCTCGTGGCGAGCTCCGCCGACGGGATTCCCGTGGACAGCTACACGCCCGCCGGCTCACGGGCGGTGGTTTCGCTCTTCGCGACGCTCGGGCTCTCCCAGCTCGCGCTCTGCGTCGTCGGTATTCTGGTCTTGATCCGGTATCG
Source organism: Acidobacteriota bacterium (assembly GCA_038327245.1). Classification (GTDB taxonomy): domain Bacteria; phylum Acidobacteriota; class Thermoanaerobaculia; order UBA5066; family Gp7-AA6; genus Gp7-AA6. The sequence continues at coordinate 2,465 of JBBQKV010000220.1, read as the reverse complement.
CTCCCTGATCCCCTTCCTGTTCACGCTATTCCTGCTCGAACACCTGGGGAGAAGACTGATCTCGCATTTCCTCCCCGTTGCCCGGATCGGGCAGCCACCCGGCATCGTCGTAAACTTCATACTCCTCTCACTCATGGTCGTGGGCCTGGCGCTGTCACTGCTCAAGCCAGGCAGGTCTCCGCTTGGAGGTTCTGATGTCGAAGATTGACGCCCGACTCCGCGAGCTCGGGATCGAGCTCCTGGCGCCTCCTTCGGCTGTCGACGAGGTCCTGACGGTGGACCACCTCCAACGCGCGGGAGAGATCGCGCGCCACGGGTTCGTCGTCTTCCTCTCGCTCTTCCTGACGCTGGGAGCCGGCTGCCACTCAGCGCCGGTCGGAGTGATCGCGCCCGCGTCCCCTCCCGTCACTCCCACGCCGGCGGCCCCCGAACCTGCCTCCGAGCCGGTCCTGCCGCACCAGACCTGGACTATCGACTCCCGGGTGCTCAAAGAAACCCGTCGCATCAACGTTTACACGCCGCCGGGCTACGCCGGCGCGACGGACGTCCGCTATCCGGTGCTGTACATGCCCGACGGTGGAGTGGAAGAGGATTTCCCGCACGTCACCAGCGACGTCGATGCCGCCATTCGCGCCGGGGAGATGCAACCGGTCATCGTCGTGGGTATCGAGAACACGGAGCGGCGCCGCGACATGACCGGGCCAACCGATGTCGAGGAGGACCGCAAGATCGCTCGCCGGGTGGGGGGTTCGGCGGCGTTCCGGGCCTTCATCCGCGACGAGCTCATGCCGGAGATCCGCCAGCGCGTCCGGGGCAACGGCCGGACGGCTATCGTCGGCGAGTCGCTGGCGGGCCTGTTCGTCGTCGAAACCTTTTTCCAGGAACCCCGATTGTTCGACACCTACATAGCGCTCAGCCCGAGCCTCTGGTGGAACGCCCAGGCCCTCGTGCGCGACGCCACCGAGCGCCTGAGGTCACAACCGGCGTTGACGGGAACCCTATACCTGGCGAGTGCCGGCGACGACGACCGCGGCGACGCCGTCAAGGGCATGGCCGAGGCTCTGCGCGCTGCTGCCCCGAAGGGTTTGACCTGGTACTACGAGCCGCGGTCCGACCTGCGCCACAGCACGATCTATCGCGGCGCTTCTCCCGGCGTGTTTCGCAAGCTTTTCCCGCCGCGGTGAAGTGAGGCATGGTCGCCTGGCCCTGATGCTCCTTCTCCGGATACCCATCTGGTTCTGGAGATCCCGCTCGTCTGCCGGAGGTGCGGCGCCTCCTGGAAGATTCCGCTGGAGCTCCGTCCGGAGCTCTCCTGGTCTGGTTGATTTCGGCGCTCGGAGCGGTCGTGACCACGGCGGCGGTGACCTTTGCAGGCATGACCATAATCCGCGACGGCAGCTGAGAAGAGAGGACTCATGAAGAAAGTCTGGCGGCTGGTGCTCGTGGCTTCCTTGCTCGCCGAGTGCGTGGGGGCGCAGCGCGCGAAGGCGCCGGCATTCCGGCCTGTGCCGGAGTTGGGCTACCGGGCGTTGCCCGACTTCTTCGAATTTCCCTCCCCGCCGGTTTTCGGTGAGCCGTCCGGAGTGGCGCTGAACTCGAGGGGCCACATTTTTCTCTTTCAGCGGGTCAAACCCATGCTGGCCGAGTTCGATGAGCGCGGGAAGTTTCTCCGCAGCATCGGCGACGGACTGTTCGATCACCCGCACGGCCTGCGGATCGATGCCGAAGACAACATTTGGACGACGGATGACGGCAACCATCTCGTCATCAAGCTGAGTCCCGCGGGTCGCGTTCTTCTGGTTCTGGGCCGAAAGAACTGGGGCGCCGAGGCCGACTGGCTTTTCAACCAACCGGCGGACGTGGCCTTCGGCCGGAACGGCGAGATCTACGTGGCCGACGGCTACGGGAACTCGCGCGTCGTCGAGTTCGATCGCGATGGGAACTTTCTCCGAGCCTGGGGAAAGTTCGGAGACGGTCCCGGCGAGTTCAACTTGCCTCACACCATCGCCGTCGACGGCCAGGGCCGCGTCTACGTGGGCGATCGCGAAAACGAAAGGGTCCAGATCTTCGACGCGGACGGCCGTTTTCTGAAGGAGTGGAAGGGCATCGGGTACCCGTACGGCCTGGTCATCACGCCGGACCAGCACCTCTGGATGTCCGACGGCGGCTACGACCGGATCGTCGAGCTCGACCCGGACGGGAAGATTCTCGGCGCAATCGGCGAGCCGGGCCATCGCCCGGGGCAATTCGCATGGGCCCACTTTCTCGCCGTCGGCCCGGATCGCAGGATCTACGTCGCGGACGTCCTGAACTGGCGTTTCCAGGTCTTCGCGCCCACGGCGCCGCCCGGAAGGATGGCCCGATACGTCCCGTCGAAGCGGATGTTCTGGGATTCCACCCCCAGCACCGGCTGGTCTTCCCGGCAGACGCAGCTTCCCAAGAAGTGACGTTCGTAGGGTCCATGA
>JBBQKV010000219.1:0-2948 GCA_038327245.1 Acidobacteriota bacterium | reverse complement strand
GACGTCGCCTGGAAGAGGTCCCGGACCGGAGGCTTCTCCGCGGGGGACCGGAGAAGGACGTTGGCCGGATTTCGTGGGAGGAGAAAGATCGAAAGCGCGGCGAGGGCGAGGAGCGGCAGCCAGCGTGCAACGACGCCGATCGAAAAGCCGGTTCCGGGAGCCTCGGCGATGACTATCGGCGTTTCGCGGACGGTTCCCTCCTCGATCAGGCCGCGATCGAGGAGGTCCGAGATCCCCTTCAGGGCGTCGAGGTCCGAAAGGAACGCCCGTTCCAGGATGTCGCTGACGCTCCGCCGTCCGTCGATCCACTTCCAGGCCTCCGCCTCCCTCTTGGAAACCGAGAGCGTTCCCTCTTCGGTGGCGGCCCCGGCGACCAAGCGCAGCGCGAACGCGTCCGGCGTCCGGTGGAAGACGATGTCGTTCGAGAGGAACTTCTGCTCGGCCGCGGGAAGCTCGTCGAACGTGCGCGCCGCCTCGAGGAGGATCGACTCGGTCGGCAGCGGCGGAAAGAGCTCCGCGTCCTGTTCCACGACAGCCTCCGGGGAGAACTGGAAACGCCCCTCCGTCCAGCCGAAGGCCGCGAAGACGATGCGATGCACCTGGATGCGAAGCGCTTCGCGGATGTCCTCCACGCGCACCAGCTCCTGGGACAGCAGCAGGCGTCCCAGCCGCTCGTGTCGGTTCTGCTGGAGCTCCAACACGCGGGCCAGACCTTCCTCCGAGAGCAGCCCCGCCTTGACCAGGAGGGATCCCAGCCGGTTTTCGAGGGGGTGCGACAGGGAGTCGGCCGAAACGATGCGGCCGTTGACGAACCCGATCGTCACCGTGTCCTTCGGGCCTTCGGCGGTCAGGATCCCGCTCTTCCGCTGCATTCCCAGCATCTGGAAGATCTCGGTCACCGAGAAGACGCGCAGGTTCCCGTCAAGACTCACGGGCAGGCCTCCAGGCGCGGAAGTTCGCGAACAGCCACAGCAGAAGGGCCGTGAAGGCGAGCGCCAGGCGCCCCGGGAGAACCTCGCGGGATGGCGCCAGCGGCCGCAGATCGAACATCCATGGCCCGCCGAGGGAGAGCGTCGTCGCGAGGAAGAAGAGAAGCAGTAATCCGGCCGCGTAGAACGGCTGGCCGGCGAAGAAGCGGTGAATACCGGGCGCGACCAGCGAGGCCGCGCGGATGACCCCCACCCGGCGGCGGGCCCTCGTCTCGCTCTCGAGGCGATCCGCTTCCCGCAATTCCTGCGGAACCTCGTCCTTGCGCGACGTGAGACGCACGCAGCGCCCGCAGAGGCTGGCCGGCCCTCCGTATCGCTTGCAGAAGCGGCAGAACCCCCGACCGCAACGGGAGCACTCGACCGCGAAACCGCGGCGCATCCGGGCTGCCCGGAAGATCAGGGCCACGACGAGCGCCCCCCAGGGCGCGAGACACCACGGGGACCGGAGGAGGTCGAGAATCGGAGTCGGCGCAACGGCATGCCTGGGGTCGGGGCGGCGGACCCATGCGTCCGAACGCTCCCGGGCGGTCGAAAGCCGGTACTCCGCGGGTACGACGCGCGCCAGGGGAGGATGGGAGGACCAGCCGTCCACGTCGCGCCGCGAGATCTCGATCGCGCGGGCACGGGCCCTTTCCTGACCCTTGAAGTCGTAAATCTCGGACCGGGCTACGGAGAGGTTGTAGAAAGCCTCCGCCGCTTCGGGTGCGCGCCGGGCGGCTTCCTCGTAGTCGCCGATGGCCTCGGCGTAGTCCCCCTCGATGAAGCGGACGTTTCCCCGGTTCACCAGCGCCCGGTAGTCGTTCGGACCCGCCTCGATCGCCCGGCTGTAGGCCGTCAGGGCCCGCGAGTAGTCCCCGGCGCGCTCCGCGTACAGGCCAATCAGAAACCAGGCGTCGGGCTGGTCCGGCGTCGCCGCCACGATCGAAGCGAGCTGCTCCTCGACGCTCGAGTCCTCCCGCCGCTCGGCGAGGTCCACCGCGGCCAGGTAGAGCGGAGAGCGGCGGACGAGGTTCTCCCGGGCGACCACGTCGACGAGAAGCGGGACGGCGCCGAGGGCGAACAGCGTCACCGCGACCAGAGACCTCTCCCGCTTCTCCGAGTACGCGTACGCGATCACGGCCCAGTACAGGAGCAACCACACGGGTCCGAGACCGAAGAGGACGGGGAGAACCAGCAACCCCACGCCGACAGGGTCGGCCGCGCGCGCGCCGAAGAAGCGTCCCGAAATTTCGCGCAGGTCGTGCCAGAGCCGGCGGAAGTGCGTCAAGAAGAGGCCCAGAATGATGACGACCGCCGTCAACGTCACCGTGAACGCGAGTGCGAGCGCGACCGACGAAAAGAAAGCCAGGCGGGTTTCGGCAATCGCGAACACGGTCGCGAGCGCGGGCGGTATCCGTGACCCCGCATCGCGGAGCCGGCCGTGCCGGATCAGAAATCCGATCCGGGAGGCGGCCGCGTCGAAGCTCGATTCGTCGAGCGTCGCGGCGACGCCGTACGCGAGCTCGTCATGGGGCGCCCTGGCGGCCTCCGCCTTCCGGGCCTCGTGCAGCGCGGCGCGGGAGTAGCTCGAGAGCCGCCGCACTCCGGCCGCGCGGGCCGCTTTCCGCATCGCCTCCAGGGCGGACATCGCGGTCTGTCCGTCGTTTTCCTGGAGGGCGGACAGGAGCTCGAACCAGCTCGATTGATAACCGGAGCGGGTCACCGGCGGAGGCAGTGGCGAGATCCGCGTTCCCGGCGCTTGCGCCCGGATCGCGGTTGCGCAGAGGAAGAGAACGATCCCGGCCCGTTTATTTCGGGGCGCGGCCGACCTCCACATAGGCAAGACGCAGCTCGTAGAGCACCCGCGCGAGCAGGTCCGACTCCTCGAAAGAGAGGTTTCCGCGGGTCTTCTGTTCGAGGACGGCGAGCCAGTCGATCATCTGTCGCGCGACGGCGAGGTCACGGTGTCGGGGGCCGGCG
>JBBQKV010000218.1:0-3061 GCA_038327245.1 Acidobacteriota bacterium | reverse complement strand
TTCGCCCTTTATCTCTACCTGTGGACGCGGACCGCCGGCGGGGGAGCGAAGAGCGTCCGGGTGAGCCACCAGGCGGTTGCCGACGAGCTCGGCGTCTCGAAGAGCGCGGTCCAGGCCGCGGTCAAGCACCTCGTTCGGCGGCGGCTCCTCCGGGCGCGACACGCTTCGCCCACCGCTGTCCCGGAGTATTTTCCGCTGCGCCCCTGGGCGGAACGTGAGCGCTAGCCTCCGCGAGACCGAAGTTCGCGACAACGTCTGGGTCTGGACGCTCGGCGGCGATCGGATCGAGTCGAGCTACGGATCCAACTGCACGGCGGTCGCGGGACGTGAGGCGGTCCTTCTCGTCGACCCGTTGATCGCGCCGGCGCACGCCCGCCTGGTGGAGGCCGCGCTCCGCACGAAGACCCGCCTTCCGGTCCGGTTCGTGGTCCTCACGCACCACCACACCGACCACGCGCTCGGCGCCGGATGGTTCGCGAACCGCGGAACGACGATCGTCGCGCATCGGGCGTGCCAGGAGGCGATGGCCGCGGAGCACCCCGGGCTGATCGAGGCGCGCCGGAAGGTCCCCGCGCTCGCGGAGCTCTTCGCGGACGCGCGGCCGTGCCGGCCGTCGCTCGACTACGAGGACGAGGCGCTGACGTTCGACCTGGGTAACTGCGTGGCCCGCGTCTTCCACCCTGGGCCGGGCCACACGGCCGGCGACACGGTCGTCCACCTGGATCGAGAGTCCGTCGCGGTGTGCGGCGACCTCGTCTCCGCCGGATACCACGTCAACTACGAGGACGCGGCGCTCCCGAAACTGGACGAGGGGCTGGACGCGCTCCGCAATCTGGGGGCGCGCAGCTACGTGCCCGGGCACGGCGCGACCGGAGGGGCGGAGCTCCTCGAAGATCAGCGGCGATACCACCGCGCGGTCGCGGAAGCCGCGCGGTCGGGCGGCGAGAAGGCGCGGGAGTCGCTCGTCGCCCGGTTTCCCGGATATCTCCTGGAAGAGGTGCTCGCGCCGTCGGTCGCCCGGTGGCAGGAGAGGGCGTGACTCCAATCGCAGCCGCGGCGGGAATTCTCCTTCTCCTCGGGAGCGCGTCCGCGCCGTCGGCGGCCGACCGCGCCGGGTGCGTTTGTCTTCTGGACAGCACGACGTCCGCGGTCGAGGGCGCGGTCCGGATCTTCGAGTCGCGCCGGCCCGGAAGTCCGGGGGTCGCGGCCGCGGCGGAGCGTGCCCTGAGGGCGGCGACCGACGCCCGTGACCTGCTGGAGGCAGCGCCGGTATCTCCGGCGTGCCGACCCTCCGCGGCCGAGGAGCTCACCTACCTGAACCACCTGATCCCGGGCTTCCGGGGCTGGCTCGACGCGAACTCCCGGCGGCCTCCGGCGGACTACGACATCGCTTCGATCATCCGGCGGGCGCGCGTCCACCGGGAACGGGGCCGCGCGCGGCTTCGGTGAGTCCGCGGATCGCTGCCGAACGTGGTGGAATGCTTTTCGGAAACTCCCGCGCGGCGCCGGGAGTATTTCTGATACACGAAGGGAGTCCCCGAACATGAGTGAAAAGGCCACTTTTGCCGCCGGATGCTTCTGGGGGGTCGAGTCCGCTTTCCGGCAGGTGCCGGGCGTCCTCGACGCCGCCGTCGGATATTCGGGCGGAGGTTTCCCCGATCCGACGTACGAGGACGTGTGCACCGGCCGGACCGGCCACGCCGAGAGCGTTCAGGTCGAATTCGATCCGGCGCGCGTCTCCTACGACCAGCTGCTCGACGTCTTCTGGGAGAACCACGATCCGACGACGTTGAACCGGCAGGGCCCGGACGTCGGCACCCAGTACCGGTCGGCGATCTTCTTCCACGACCCCGAACAGGAGAAGGCCGCCACGGAGTCGAAGTCCCGCCTCGAGGCGAGCGGCCGCTACCGCCGCCCGGTGGTCACCGAGATTGCGCCCGCGTCGCAGTTCTGGCGGGCGGAGGATTACCACCAGCGGTACCTGGAGAAGCGCGGGCTGGCGCACTGCAAGATTTGACGGCTTCTCTCGGGCGCCTCTACGTCGCCGACGCTCTCTCGGAGTTCCGCAAGTACAAGACCTTCGCGGAGAAGGCGCTCGCACAGGTCTCCGACGAGGACTGGTTCCGCCGCATCGATCCGGAGTCCAACTCGGTCGCTCTCGTCGTGAAGCACCTGTCGGGCAACCTGCGCTCGCGGTGGACCGATTTCCTGACGACCGACGGCGAGAAGCCGGACCGCAACCGGGACCTGGAGTTCGAAGAGGAGGACGCCGACACGAAGGAGGCACTTCTCGCGCGGTGGGAGGCGGGATGGCGGCTCCTCTTCGCCGCTCTCGATCCGCTGACGGAAGACGACCTCCAGAAGACCGTCACGATCCGCGGCGAGCCGCACACCGTTCTGCAGGCCATCACCCGGCAGCTCACCCACTACGCGTCGCACGTGGGGCAGCTCGTCTTCCTTGCGAAACACCTGGCCGGAGCGCGGTGGCAGACCCTTTCGATCCCTCGGGGAAAGTCTCGACAGTTCGACGTTGCGAAAGACGGCCGGCCGTATCGGCCCTGAAAAGGAGAGGTTCCCATGATCGTGGTTCGCAACGTTTTCCGCCTGAAGTTTGGAAAAGCCAAAGACGCGCTGGCCCTCTGGAAGGAGGGTCGGGAGATTGCGCGCCGGACGGGTTCCAGCGAAAAGATGCGGGCGATGACGGATCTCGTCGGACCCTTTTACACGCTCGTCATGGAGGAGGAGTTCCCGTCACTGGCGGCGATGGAGAAGGAGTGGGAGAACGAGATGGGCGCGGAAGAGTGGAAGGGCTGGTATCAGAGGTTCGTGCCTCTCGTTGACAGCGGGTACCGAGAGGTCTTCACGGTCGTCGAGGCGTGACGACGAAGTCGGCGGGATCGGTCCGGGGAGTCTGGCGTTATCCGGTCAAATCGATGCTCGGCGAAGAGCTCCAGACGTGCGAGGTCACGGAGCGCGGGCTACGGGGCGACCGCGCGTATGCGCTCGTGGATGCGGAAGACGGCAAGGTCGCGAGCACCAAGAACCCGCGCAAGTGGGCGCG
>JBBQKV010000217.1:0-3188 GCA_038327245.1 Acidobacteriota bacterium | reverse complement strand
GGCTCGTTGACGGTCCACGTGTGCACCGAGAGGCCCGCCGCCGAAGCCTGCGTGATCAGGGCGGGCGTCGCGAGCTGGCGCGCCGGGCCGATCGCGTCCACGTGCGGAAAGAGCGGGGTCAAGCGCCCCTCCTCGGGGAGGGCCACCGGGTGGTCGAAAAGGTACCCCGTCGCGAGCCGCGGCTCGACCTCCCGCATCCTCCGGCAGAAGTCGGCGTCGAAGGAGACCACGAGGCATCGCGGGATGACGCCGTATTCGGACGCCAGTCCGGCGATGCGCCGCGCCATCACGCCCCGGTCATAGCCGGCCGAAGCCTTCACCTCCACGACGTACCGCATCGCGCGGCCGTAACGGTGGAAGACGTCCTGGAGTCTCGGAATGTGGTATTCGCCGTGCTCCGAGGGGAGAGCGAGCTTCTCGATCTCGCGGGTCGTGAAGCTGCGGACCGGCACGTGCTGGTTCCCGAGCGTCACGTCGTCGTCGTGGAAGACGACCGCTTCGCCGTCGCGGGTCTGCCGGACGTCGAACTCGATCGCGTCGACTCCCAGGCTCTCGGCCCAGTCGAAGCTCTCGATCGTGTTCTCCCGCGCGCGCCGTGGGGCGCCGCGGTGACCCACGATCCACGGGGTATGCGGCTCGCGCCAGTCGCTCCCGAGGTTGCCGGCCGCGTCGGTCACGACCCGGATTGTATTTCCGCGAGCAGGGACTCCAGCGCGGCGTCCGGGTCGGGCGCCGCGGTGACGGGCCGGCCGACCACGAGAAGGTCCGCGCCCTGCCGGAGCGCCTCCGCCGGCGTGGCCGCGCGCTTCTGGTCTCCGGGGTCGACCCCCGCGGGCCGGATTCCGGGCACGACCGCGAGAAAAGCGGGTCCGCCCGCGGCCTTGACCTCGCGGACGTCGCGGGGCGAGCAGACGACGCCGTCCAGCCCGCACTTCTTCGCGAGCGCAGCCAGCCGGCGAACGATCCCCTCCGGGTGGCCGGAGACCGGCAGGTCCGCGAGCGACCCGGAATCGAGCGAGGTCAGCAGGGTCACTGCGATCAGCCGGACCGACGGTCCCGCCGCGCTCGCGGACTCCCGCGCCGCGACCAGCATCGCGCGGCCGCCGAAGGCGTGGACGTTCACCATCGAGGCGCCGGAGCGGACGGCCGCCGCGACCGCGCGGGCCACGGTCGTCGGGATGTCGTGCAGCTTCAGGTCGAGGAACACGCGGGCGCCGGTCTCCGCGACTTCCGAGACGATGCGGGGCCCTTCCGCGACGAAGGCTTCCAGCCCGACCTTCAGCCACCCGACCTTGGGGCCGAACCGCCGCGCGGCCGACAGGATCTCGTCGCGCGTGGCGAAGTCGAGCGCGATGCAGAGCTTCTCCTGCCTCAACCCTCTGCCCCCGCTTCCCCGCCGGTCGGCGCCTTCGAGCGCTGCGCGCGGCCGACGAGCTCGGCCACGGTCGTGTTCCGGTCCCGGCAGTGCGCCGCGAGCTCGTCGACGAGCCTTCCGCAGATCCCGGGGTCCCGGAAGTTGGCCGTCCCGATCTGGACCGCGGAGGCTCCGGCCGCCAGGAACTCGAGGACGTCGGAGAGGTCCGAGATTCCGCCGATTCCCATGATCGGCACGCCGGGGAGCGCGCGCGCGACCTGGAAGACCATGCGCAGCGCGAGCGGCTTGATGGCGGGGCCGGACAGTCCGCCGGTGCCGAAGGAGAGCCGGGGTCGCGCGGTGACGGGGTCGATCGCCATGCCAACGAACGTGTTGACGAGCGAGAGGACGTCCGCGCCGCCGTCGCGGGCGGCGCGCGCGGATTCGACGAGGTCCGGCGCGTTCGGCGAGAGCTTGACGACGAGCGTCCGGCGCGTGACCGCCCGGACGCGCGACACCAGCGAGGCGGTCGCGGGCGGCGAGTTGCCGAAGAGCATCCCGCCCTTCTCGACGTTGGGGCAGGAGATGTTGAGCTCGACCGCCGCGACGTCCTCCACCCCTTCCAGAGCGCCGACGACCGCGACGTAGTCGTCCTCGGCGTCCCCCCAGACGTTGGCGATCACAGTGGCGCCGAGCTCCCGCAGCCGGGGCAGCTTCTCTTCCAGGAAGACCTTCACGCCCACGTTCTGGAGGCCGATCGCGTTCAGCATTCCCGCGGGCGTTTCGCAGATCCGCGGCGGCGGGTTGCCGGCGTGCGGTTCGAGAGAGAGTCCCTTCGTGCAGAAGGCGCCGAGCTTCGAGAGGTCCACGAAGTCCGTGAACTCCAGCCCGTAGCCGAACGTCCCCGACGCCGGGACGATCGGGTTGCGAAGAACGAGCGGCCCGAGCCGGGTTTCCAGGGCGCCGCTCATCGGACCTTCTCCCACGCGATCTTCGCCGGCGGCAGGATGGGACCTTCCAGGCAGGAAACCACGAAGGGCTTCTCCGTACCGGGGATCACGCACCCCAGGCAGGCCCCGAAGCCGCAGCCCATCGCGGCCTCGGTCGAGAACTCGGCCGGGATCCCGGCCCGCTCGACGACGCGGGCGAGGGCCGCGAACATCGGCATCGGGCCGCAGGAGTAAACGCGCTCGTAAGAAGGAGAAGCCGTCGCCGCCCCCCGCGCGAACGCATCGGTGACGAAGCCCTTCGCGCCGAGCGACCCGTCGTCGGTGGAGAGAACCGTCTCGGCCGCGCCGACTCCCTCGAACCGCGCGCGGAAGTCGAGCTCCGCGGCGTTACGGCCCCCCAGATAGAGGTCCCCGCGGATCCCCTTCGCGCCGAAGGCCCGGAAGAGGAGCGGGAACGGGGCCGCGCCGATTCCCCCGGCGACGACCGCCACGCGCGTGCCGGCGCCGAGGCCCTCCAGGGAAAACCCATTGCCGAGCGGTCCCAGAAGCGAAGCCGCCGAGCCCTCCGCCAGGTCCTCGAGCGCCGCGGTGCCCGGCCCGATCGTGCGGACGAGGAACTCGACCTCTCCGGAGTCCGGGTCAGCGTCCGCCACGGAGTACGCCCGCCGGAGGTACGGGCGCAGGCGCCCGGCGACCTCCAGCATCACGAACTGTCCGGGAAGAACGCCGCGCGCGAGATCGGGCGCTCGGAAGACGACGGAGAAGAAACCGGGGGAGAAAAGGCGGCGGGTGAGGAGAGTGGCCCGATGGTCGGCGCGCACGCCGCGAAGGTATCAGCTATCCGTTACGAGATCGCGCCGTACCCCTCGATCCGTTTGCCGTCC
>JBBQKV010000216.1:0-3191 GCA_038327245.1 Acidobacteriota bacterium | reverse complement strand
CGTGAGGGCCCGCCGGGCGTCGTCGAGCCGCCCGGAGTCGGCCAGCACCGCGCCGTAGACGTCGAGCGTCGCGGGGTCCGAGCTCGCGCCGGCGTTCGCGAGGAGCGCGAGCGCCTCGGCAGTACGGCCGCGCCGGTGCAGGAGCCTCGCGAGCTCGCGGCGAACCGGCTCCCCGGCGATCCCGGCCCGCATCAGCTTCGTGAGAGACGCCTCGGCCCGCGCCGCGTCCGGCAGGTGGGACAGCAGCGTGGCGAGCTCTTCGGCGGTCGGGACGACGTCCTCGGCGCTGCCGGTGCGGTCGCCGCGCGAAAGAGCGCTCTCGAGAACCGCGGCCGCTTCCGCCGGTCTGCCTTTGCGCTCGAGCGAAGTGGCGAGCATCCGCGACACCGAAAGGATCTGGGGATTCGTGGAGAGCATCTCGCGCGCCAGCGTGATGGTCTCGTCGTCCCGGTGCGCATAGAAGAGGTCGAAGAGGCGCTTGAATTGCCGGAGCTCGGCGATCCGGTCCTTCGGGTTTGGAAGGTTGCGCTTTCCGGCGGATCCCGGGTCCACGCGGATGTATCCGAGCGAGCCGAGCTTCTCGAGCTCTTCGGCGGACGACTTCTCGGGGGAGGCGGCCGAGTTCCGAAGAGTCATGAGCTCCGCCCGCATCGACCGCAGCGCCGGAGGAAGGGATCCCGCGAGGTTGCTCTTCTCGGCCGGGTCCGCGACGACGTCGTAGAGCTCAGGCCTCGGCGCTTCGATGTAGGAGAAGCGATCGTCAGTCAAGGCCGCGAGGTCGCTCCAGCCGAGCTGCAGCCGCGGGTAGAGCGACTCGGAGTAGATCCGGCGGGTTCCCGGCGCGGCCGCTCCAGCGACTCTCGCGAGCGAGACGCCCGGAAGGCCCGGAGACGCGGGAACGCCGGCCGTCTCGGCGATCGTGGGGAAGACGTCGATCAACCCGACCGGCGCGCGGACGCGCTCCCCGGCGCCGCGCGAACCCGGAAGCTTGACGAAGAGGGGAACGCGGATGGTCTCGCGGTAGAGGAAGACGCCGTGCTCGTCCTCGCCGTGATCGCCGAGTCCCTCGCCGTGGTCCGAGACGAACACGACGATTGCGCGATCGTAGAGGCCGCGCTTCTTCAAGTACGCGAGGAATCCGCCGACCGCGGCGTCGGCCGCCGCGATCTCTCCGTCGTAGGGGTGGGACGCGTAGTCGGTCCGAAACGGCTCGGGGGGCGCGTAGGGCGTGTGGGGCTCGTAGAGGTGCAGGAAGAGAAAGAGCGGCTTCCCGGAGTTCGCGTCCGCGAAGTTCTCGAGGCGCTTCGCCGTTTCCAGCCCGGGCCGCTCGTCCGGCGACGCCCCGAACTGGTCGTCGTACAGGTCGAAACCCGCGTCGAGCCCCCGGTTCCGCCGGAGCGCGAAGGACGAAACGGCCGCGCCCGTCGCGTAGGCCCGCGCCTTCAGCACGGTCGCGAGCGTCGCGTGGGTCGGGGCGAGCCGGAAGCCCACGTTGTCCCGGACGCCGTGCTGCGACGGGAGGAGCCCGGTCAAGAGCGTGGCGTGGGACGGGAGCGTCAGCGGCGCCTGGCAGTAGGCGTTCTCGAAGAGGATCGAGTCGCGCGCGAGCGCATCCAGGGCCGGCGTCCGCACGCCGCCGTATCCGTACGCCGGAAGGTGGTCGGCGCGAAGAGTGTCGACCGAGATGAGCACGACCGTCGGCGTCTTCCGCCCGTCCGACCGGCGCGCGCACGCGGAGGTCATCGCGAGGAGCAGGAGGAACGCGACGCGCGACTTCACGAGGGTGGACCTTCCAGCATTTTCAGGAGGCCGCGCGCCCGGGCGATGTCGGACCGGTAGGCCGCGGGCGGAGCGGTCGCCACGAACCGTTCGAGCGCCGTCCGGGCCTCGCGGCTCATCCCGTTCTTGCCGGCGGTCAGGCCGAGGTTGAAGAGCGCGTCGTAGAGGTCGGGGTCCAGAGCGACCGCGTGATCCCAGGCCTCGATGGCGCCGCGATCGTCCCCCAGTCGGGCGAGCGCGACACCCAGGCCGTTCCAGGCCCGCGGGAGCTTGTCGTCCCGGGCGAGTGCTCGCTTGAAGAGGTCCCGCGCGCCGGCGACGTCGTCCGCCCGAAGGCGCACGATCCCCAGGTTCTGCACGGCCTCGACGAAACCGGGATCCTCCGCGAGCGCGCGTTCGAAGGTCTTCGCGGCTTCGGCGCCGCGTCCCGCGTCCGAGAGCGCGATCCCCAGCGCGTTCAGGGTTTCCGGATCGGAGCTCGATGCCAGCGGCTGCAGGACGGCGACGGCCTCGCGGCCTCGCCCGACCTCGCTCAAAGCGAGAGCGTAGTGCGACCGCAGCTCTTCGCTCGCGACGCCGCGATCGATCGCGGCGCGGTAGACCCGGAGGGCTTCGTCCGACTGATTCCCGCGGCGCAGGAGAAAGCCGAGGTTCTCGTAACCCGCCTCCATCCCGGGGCGCTCGCGGAGGACCGTTCGACCGAGCGCGATCGCCTCCGGGAGCTTCCCGCGCTGGTAGAGATCCACGCACTCGTGCAGCTGGCGGTCGATTGACACGAGGTTCTTCGGATCGTCCGCGACCGAGTAGCGCGCCTTCACCGCGGCGGAACCCGAGAGATACCCGAGGCTCCTCAGTCGCGCGACCTCGTCGGGCGTGGCGTCGGGCCGGCGCGCGTGGCCGAGCTCGGACTCCGCGGGGAGCATGCGGGCGAGGCGCCGGAGGAGGTCGGGTTGCTCTCCCGCGAGGTTGTGGCTCTCGGCCGGATCCCGGGCGAGGTCGTAGAGCTCCGGCACCGGCAGGTCGACGAACTTCATCCCCTCGGCCATGACCCCGCGCAGTGGCGCCCAGCCGCGATTGAGCGCCGTGGAGAAGGACTCGAAATACGCCTGCCGCGACACGGGCGGAGGCGCGAGGAGCGAGGAACCGGTCAAGGCTGCCGGCTTCTCGACTCCCGCCGCGGCCAGGACCGTCGGCGCAATGTCGATGTGCCGCACGAGCTCAGCGCTCGAACCGGGCGAGACCTTTCCGCGGAACCAGACGACCAGCGGGATGTGAAGCGTGGCCTCGTACGCGAAGAGACCGTGCGTCTCCTCGCCGTGATCGCCCAGAGCTTCCCCGTGATCCGACGTCACGATGACGAGAGCCGGCGGCGTGGCGCCGGTCGTGAACGGGTTGAGAAGCGGCGCGAGGGC
>JBBQKV010000215.1:0-3384 GCA_038327245.1 Acidobacteriota bacterium | reverse complement strand
AGAAGCGCGCCGGCGAGAATCCCGGCGACGAGAAACACCGTGACGGCCATGGCCTGCTCGGCGGCCTTCGCCGCGGAGGCGGTGTCGCCGATGTGCAGGGCCCGGATCGTCCGGACCATCGAGTCGATGCCGAAGGTGATGACGCGACCCGGGAGAAGACGCGCCGTCCAGTCGAACAGGTGGAACGGCACGAAGGGCAGACCTGCGAGCTTCCATCCCGCGTAGAGGACGGCGACGAGCGGCGCGGTCACGAGTGCGCCGACGAGCGCGCCAAAGAGGAAGCCGGGTCGCTTGAGCTTCACCCCGGGCAACTCTATCGCTCCTCCGGGCCGACGCGGAGGAGCCCGGCGGACGTCAGCGTGTCCCGCGTGAGCGGATTCAACTCCAGCGCCTCGAGCTCCGACCCACCCGCCCAGACGTACTCGGAAAACTCCTCGTTCAGCACGACCGACCGGGAGGCGGGCCGGCAGGAGTAGACCAGAAACACCATGTGGAGCGACTCGCGCCTTCCGCCCTCGAAGGTCTTTTCCCGCACGTCGTCCTTGAACAGGAGCGGCGTCGCGGCCTCGAGGTCGATGCCCAGCTCTTCCCGGACCTCCCGGCGGAGCGCCGCTTCGATTCTTTCACCGGGCTCCACGCCGCCGCCGGGCAAAGCCCACTGGCCCGGAAAGACGCCGTGGTCCGGCGCCATGCGGCAGAGCAGGACGCGTCTCTCGTCGTCCGTCACCACGGCCACGACGATCAGCCTCGTCTGCCGCGGCATTTCCGGTCAGGGCGAACCCGGTTGAACGGTTACGGCCGTGCCGTAGCAGAGGACCTCGGTCACGCCCTGCATCAGCTCCGTGGCGTCGTAGCGGACGCCGATGACGGCATTCGCCCCCATGGCCTGTGCGTGGCGAAGCATCATCTCGAACGCCTCCTCCCGGGTCTTCTCGCAGAGCTCCGTAAAGAGCGTGATGTTGCCGCCAAAGATCGTCTGAAGGGAGCCGCCGATCGTTCCGACGATGGAGCGGGACCGGACGGTGATCCCCCGAACCACTCCCAGAGACCGCGTGACCCGGAAGCCCTCGATGGTGAAGGTCGTCGTCGTCATGGACGGGTTCATCCGCTGTCCTTTCGCTACAGGTCCTCGATTCGGAGCTTCGTCGTCGCGCCCTTCCACGCCGCCTGGAACTGCTGCTCGACCAGCGCCGCCTCGGTGTCGCGCTTCTGCGCCACGAGGCTTTGCCAGAGACCGAAGAGCAGTCGGCCGTCGCGGGGATGTCGGGCGATCGTTTCCCGGAAGACCGCCTCCGCTTCCCTGGCCTGCCCGTTTCGCAGCAGCGCCGCCGCCAGCGACTGCCGCACCGGGTAGAACCACGCCGGCGGCTCGTCGTACTGGATCCCCCCCTCGAGCTCGACCGCCCGGCGCCACTGGCGGATCGACTCCGACCGCTCGCCGCGCGCCCAAGCGAGGCGGGCGTCCAGTGTCGCGGCGGCGAGCGCGAGCACGTCGGAACCCTTGTTGTTGATCAGGTACAGGGACTCGGGCGGCAACGCCTTTCGCAACGCCTCGAACTGCGTGCGCGTCGCCACCGCCTCCATCATCCGGCCTTTCCCGACGAGCGCCATCGCCCGGGCGTGCTCCCGGAAAGCGCGCGTCAGCTTGCGCTCCGGGCGCGGCTGCGGCGTCGCCAGGATCTCGTCCCAGCGGTGGAAGCGGAGGTCCACCATCGTGGGATAGAGATGAACGGCCTCCAGCATCTGCATGTGGGGCTCCAGGTCCCCATCCCCGACGTTCTTCACCATGTCCTTCGCCGCCTGCTCCGCTTGCTCGTACCGCCCCTGCTGCGCGCGCGCGAAGGCGATGAAGTGCATGTTGTGGGTCCAGTACATCAGCGGATACATGCCGGTCGCGCCGGTGCGCTGAACGAACGCGCGGTCCGCGTCCGACGCTTTCACGTTCGTCTCCGCCGCCAGGTCGTAGTCGCCGGTCTGCAGAAAGATGTGGCCCGGCATGTGGACGATGTGGCCCGCGGCCGGCATCATCGTCAGGAGACGCATCGCGCTCGGGATGGCGCGCTCCAGGTTGGGCGAGGCTTCGACCGCGTGGATGTAGAAGTGGTTCGCGCCCGGGTGGTCCGGGTCCCGCCGCAGGACCGACTCGAGCACCGCGACGAGCTCCTCCGTGCCCGGCGCCGGCTTGCCGTCGGCGGTCCAGAGCTGCCAGGGCCTCAGCATCATGAGGCTCTCGCCGAACATCGTCGCGGCGTCGAGGTCATCCGGGTACTTCCGGACGAGATCCCGCATGGTGTTGCAGTAGTCGAGGTGAAACGTCTTCCAGTCCGACTTCGGATCCGCCGAGGCGTACCGCTTCGCCAGCGCCCGGACGTAGTCGCCCTCGGCCTCGCTCGCGTTTGGAACGCGTTCGAGCGCCTTCTTCACGGCGTCGTACGTGGACGCCGCGCGGGTCTCGTTCACCTCGACGTCGTTGTAGTTCGGCCCGATGGAAAGCGTGAGGCCCCAGTACGGCATCGGCGCCGCCGGATCGAGCTCCGACGCGCGGCGGAAGTAGCGCGCCGCCTCATCGTGGTTGAACCCGTAGAGGAACGCGAGCCCCTGGTCGAAGTACTTCTGCGCTTCCGGGTTCCGGGTCGTGATGGCGTGGTGCCAGGTGCCCATCCCGGCCTGGATCTCGGGCTCCGCCGCCTTTGCCCCGGCGTGGTCGTGCTGCGCCGAAGCGCCGGCAGCGGCGAGCGCAATCGCGAAGGCGAACGTCACGGCTCTCATCGTCTCGACTTTAGCGCGAACCCTATCGCCGTCGGGTCGAACGGAGGAGCCGCGAAGACCAGACTACTTCTTCTTCGAGGACGATTTCTGGCGCGGGACCTTGCCGCCGGCGCGCCGTGCTTCCGAGAGCCCGATCGCGATCGCCTGTTTCCGGCTCGTCACCTTCTTGCCGGACTTGCCGCTCTTCAACGTGCCCTTCTTGCGCTCGTGCATTGCCTTCTCGACCTTGTCCGATGCCTTCTTGCCGTATCTCGCCATCGTTACCTCCTGACGGAGATTTCTCCGGCCGGCTGTCGGGCGATGCGTCATTCGTGCCAGCGCGGCGCGGTAGACGAGGTCGGCCGAGACGACGTCCTCCACCGCCACGCCGACGGACTTGAAGAGCGTGATCTCGCGGGTGGAGGTCCGGCCGGGCGCCGCGCCGGAGAGGACGTCGCCGATTTCCGCGGCGATCTTTCCGCCCGCGATGACGTCGCCGGATTCGCGCGAGCACGCCTCGCGGGAATCCACGAACACGGTCGAGCGCGCGAGAGCCTCGTCGTCGAGCTCCCGCCAGTCGGGTCGGGTGGCGCCCACCGTGTTGACGTGCGTTCCCTCCGAAAGCCACGCGCCTTT
>JBBQKV010000214.1:0-3393 GCA_038327245.1 Acidobacteriota bacterium | reverse complement strand
CGGGATCTTCCGCAGCGCCGGGGTGTCGGTCACCCCCGCCCGCAGCGCGTTGACCGAGATCCGGTGGGGCGCGAGCTCCACGGCGAGCTGCCGCACGTGGGACTCGAGCGTCGCCTTCGCGGCGGAGACCGCGCCGTAGGCGGGCCAGACGATGTGGTCGCCGGCCGAGGTCATCGCGAAGATGCGCGCGCCCGGAACGAGAAGGCCCGCGAAGAACAGGTCCTGGGTCCAGTACACGAGCGAGTTGCCCATGACGTCGACCGTCATCTCCAGCTGCACCTTGGTGATCGCGTTTTCGCGCGGCTCCGCGAAGAAGGGCTTGAGCGTCCCGAACGCGAGGGAGTGCAGCACGACCGAGACCCGGCTCTCCGGGGGGTCGTCGGCGCAGGCGCGGGAGATCGCGGCGACCACCTCGGTGCGCTTGGCATCGTCTGCCGCGTTGACATTGAAAAACTCGGCCTTGCGGCCGGCGGCCGCGATCTCGGCCACGATCCGGTCGGCGTTCGGCTGCGTGGACTTCCGGTCGAGGTGGACGCCGAAGACGTTCCAACCCGCCTTCGCGAGCGCGATCGAGCAGGCCTCGCCGAAACCGGACGAGGCGCCGAGAACGAGGGCCCACCGAGAACGCGTTTCGCCGGTCAAAACGGCGCGGATGTTAGCACGCCGAAAACGAGGCGACCTCGGCCTCGCCGCCGGGGCGTGGCGCTGTAAACTGCCGCGCGGAAAGGAGTTGAGATGATCGCTCGCCCGCTCATCGCGTTCTTTGCGCTCGTCGCCGCGGCCGGGGTCCTCCCGGGGCAGACCTCCTCCCACGCCGCGCCGTCCGGAGGCCGGCAGGAGCTCGTCATCACCAACCAGAACCTCGGCGTCGTCCTCGAGAGCCGCTCGGTCACCCTTCCGGCGGGCCGCGCGGAGCTCCTTTGGGACGGCGCCCCCGCGTCGGCGCGGACCGAGACGTGGACGGTGACGGACTCCGCCGAGGCCGGCGTCCGCTGGCTGGGTCTCGCGGCGCCGCTTCCCGGAGCCGCCGAGACCGAGTGGCTGGCGGGGCTCGTGGGACGGCGGGTCCGGATCGCGCGGCCCGGCGGATCAACCGCCGACGGAGAGGTCCTCGCGGTGTACGGACCGACGCCCGCGCAGGTCGTCTATCGCGAAGGCAACGAGTTCGTCTACGGCGAGCCGGAGGCGCGGTTGTCGCTCCTCGCGGAAGCCGGCGCGACCGGCCGGCCGACCGGCGTGATCCTCAAGCTCGAGAGCAACCGCGCCGGGAGTCGGACCCTGACGTCCCGGTATCTCGTCGCCGACGTGGGCTGGGAGGCGAGCTACGCGCTGACGCTCTCCCCCGACGAGAAGCGCGGGCGCCTCGAGGGCTCGTTCATCGTGGACAACCGGACCGGCACCGACTTCGCGCCCGCGCGCCTGCGACTCCTCGCCGGCACCCTGCGCGCAACTCAGCGGCCGATGCCGAGGATGATGGCGCAGCGCGGCGAAATGATGGCGACCGATGGGGTGGCGCAGTCCGCGGAGCTCTCGGAGTCGCGGGTCTACGACGTCCCGACGCCGCCGCGCCTCGCGGTCGGGAGGACGACGTTTCCCCTGGCGACCGCCGCCGAAGTCGCGGTCGAGAAACGGTACGTCGCGCGCTCGACCTACTGGATGGGGGCCATGGAAGAGGCGCAGCGCATCCCGGTCGGGGTCCAGTACCGGCTCCAGACGAAGCCCCTCGCGCGCGCGCTGCCCGCCGGCGTCGTCCGGGTTTACGCGGAGGCGGGCGCGGTCTTCACGGGCGAGGATCGGATCGAGCACACGCCGGAACGGACGGACGTCGAGATCGAGACGTCGGAGGCGTTCGACCTCACCGCGAAGCGGCGCCAGGTCTCCTTCGCCCAGAACAGCCGGACGGAGTCGGAGTCGGCCTACGAGGTGGTGATCGCGAGCCGGAAGAAAGAGGCCGTCACGGTCCTCGTGCGGGAGCAGTTCCCCGGCGACTGGACAGTCGTCGAGTCGTCGGTGCCGGCGAAGAAGCTTGCCGCGTTCACCGCGGAGTTTCCGGTCGGCGTGCCGGCGGGGGGAGAAGCGAAGCTGACGTACAAGGTCCGGGTGCGGATGCGGGGCTAGCTCGTGTCCTCTGTCCCGTGTCCCGTGTCCCGTCCCTAGGGGATGTATCCCCGGATCGTCCTCACGCTGATCCCGGGTTTCACGACCGCGACGCTGACCGCCCGGTACTCCCCGGGGGGTTTCTGGGAGTCCGTGCGAAACGCCAGGACGTACTGGGACCGCAGCTCCTCCTCGATCCGCTTCGTGACCTCGCCGATCTTCGAGGCGCTTCCGATCGAGAACACTTCGCCGCCGGACTCGCTGGCGATCGAGTTGATCGCCTTGCGCGACTTGAAGTCGGTCAGCGGAATGTTCACCGCGATGAAGTAGATCGGCGAGCCGGCGGAACGGCAGTACCGCAGGAGCGTGTCGAACTCGACGTGCGACCGGTTGTCCGCGCCGTCCGTGACCACGACGAGGGCCTTCCTGCCCTGGAGCGCCCGGAACTGGTAGAGGCCGAGGATGACCGAATCGTAGAGGGCGGTCGCGCCCTCCGCCCGGGTCTCGCGCGCCGCCCGCTGGAGCGATCCGGAATCCCCGGTCAGGTCCTGGAGGAACTTGGGGCGCTCGCGGAACTCGATCACGAAGCCGCGGTCCTTCTCGTGGATCAGGTCGCGGAACAGGTCCGCGGACGCGTCGTGGACGAAGGCGAGTCCCTTCTCCATCGAGCCGGAGCCGTCCACGACGAGGCCGATCGTCAGCGGCAGGTTCTCGGCGACCTCGAAGCCCGTCATCTGCTGGGGGCGGCCGTCTTCCTGGATCGAAAAGTCCTCGCGCGCGAGCCCCTTCACGAAGTGCGCGCTCTTGTCGAGCGCGGACACGTGGAGCTGGACCACGTCCACGCGGACGCTCTCGACCGACGTGGAGGTCCCGTGCAGCATCTTGATGTCGTTCGCTTCCTTGCCGTCCTCGGACGTGGCCGTGGCCCGAATGTAGGTGCCGCGCGTGTACTGCTCGAACGGAATCGTCGCGACATAAGGCTCGGCCGTCCACGAACCGATCTTCTTCTCGTCCAGGAAGAGCTCGACCTGCTTTGCAACGCCCCCCGAGATCGACTGGACCGCCACGCGGATGCGCACCTTTCCGGCCCGTGCGTCGGGCTGCGGAAGAACTCGGACCGCCACGCGCGCGTTCCCCTCGTTGATCGCCCAGGCATCTTCGTCGATCAGGCGCCCGGTGTCGTCGTAGCCCACGGCGCGCACGGTCTGCTTCAGCGGCAGGTTCCCGAGGTCGATCTCGACCGAGTAAGGCGGCCGATTCCGCGCCAGCAGGAGCTTGTCGGCCAGGTAGAACTCG
>JBBQKV010000213.1:0-3415 GCA_038327245.1 Acidobacteriota bacterium | reverse complement strand
CCGTTCGGCTCGCGGATCAACCGCGCGTGGGGTCTCGCGCTCCGCAAGAAGTTCTGCGTCGGCTTCGGTTTCGAGCTGCAGGCCGCGGCGAACGAGGAGTCGATCGTCCTCTCGCTCGGCACGCAGCACAGCTTCCCGCTGGCGGACGTCTTCGACTACCTCCACCCGTCGAGCGCGCGCGAGGTGCTCATCCAGGCGCTCTTGCCGGCGCCCATGTTCGAGACGCGCTGGCGCTGGAACGCGCAGCGTTCGCTGCTGCTGGAGCGGTCGCGCAACGGGAAGAGGGTCCCGGCGAACCTTCTCCGGATGAAGGCGAACGATCTCCTCGCCGCGGCGTTTCCCCAGGTGCTCGCGTGTCCCGAGACCCTGCCCGGGGGTCCGATCCCGGTCCCGATGGAGCATCCCGTGGTCGCGCAGACCGTCGAGGATTGCCTGACCGAGGCGATGGACGTGGACGGCTTCTTAGACGTGCTGCGGGGCCTGAAGGACGGCTCGATCGAGCGGGTCGCGATCGATACCGTGGAGCCGTCGTCGTTCGCGCGCGGAATCCTGTCTTCCCAGCCGTACTCGTTCCTGGACGACGCTCCGCTGGAAGAGCGCCGCACGCAGGCGGTCCACTCCCGCCGCGTGCTCGATCCGCGGACCGCCGACGAACTCGGCACGCTCGACCCCGACGCGATCGCGCGCGTCCGCGAGGAGGCATGGCCCCAGCCCGCGGACGCGGAGGAAGTCCACGAGGCGCTCCTCTGGATGGGATACGTCACGGCGGAGGAGGGAGGGCCGTGGCAGGCGTGGCTGGACGAGCTCGCGCGCGGAGGCCGCGCCGTGCGGGAAGGCAACCGGTGGTTCGCGCCGGAGGCGTCACGCGATCCGAAGGCCGTTCTTCGGGGGCGCCTGGAAGCCCTGGGCCCGATCGTGGGTGACGATCCGCTCGACGAGCCGCTTCTCCTGGAGCTCGAGGGAGAGGGCGTGGTTCTCCGCACCCGGATCGACGGCCGGCAGGCGTGGTGCGACCGCCGGCTCCTCGCCCGGATCCACCATTACACGCTGGACCGGTTGCGCCGGGAGATCGCACCCGTCACCGCCGCGGAGTTCCTGCGCTTCCTGGCGTGCTGGCAGCACGCGGATCCGGAGCACCGGCTGGACGGTCCGCGCGGCGTCGCGGAAGTCGTCCGGCAGCTCTCGGGCTTCGAGGTTCCCGCCGCGGCGTGGGAGGCGAACGTCCTCCCCGCGCGCGTCCGCGGCTACCGGCGCGAGTGGCTGGACCAGCTCACGTCCTCGGGCGAGGTCGCGTGGGCGCGACTCTGGGGCGCGGGTGCGTCGGTGATCCGCCGCACGCCGATCGGCCTCGTGATGCGGGAAGACCTGGACTCCTGGACCGGACTCGTCGCACTCGGCGCGGGCCCGCCTGGGGCCGCGTCGGCAAGGACCGGACGCGACCCCTCGAGGACCGCCGCCGAGGTGGAGAGCGCTCTGCGCGCCCGCGGTGCGATGTTCCTCCCGGAACTCGCCCGCGCGACCGGCTTCGCTCGCGACCTCGTCGAGGAAGGATTGACCGAGCTGATCGCGCTGGGGCGGGCCACCTGCGACTCCTTCGGCGGGCTGCGCTGGTTCCTTGTGCCCGCGTGGAGGCGCCGGCCGGGCGCGCTGGCGTCGGGACGCTGGAGTCTTCTCTCGCGCGAGTCGACGGCCCCGGCTCCGGCGGAGGCCGCCGCGTTCGTCGCGCGAACGCTCCTCGCCCGGACCGGAGTCGTCTTCCGCAAGACCCTCACCCGCGAGAAGCAGCCGGTCCCGTGGCGGGACGTCGCGCGCGTGCTCCGGACGATGGAGGCGCGGGGCGACGTGCGGGGAGGCCGCTTCGTGGCCGGCTTCGACGGCGAGCAGTACGCTCTGCCCGAGGCGATCCCGCTCTTGCGCGCGGTGCGGCGCCGCGGGGACGTTCCCCCGCTGGCGGTGTCCGCCGCAGACCCGCTGAACTTCCTCGGGATTCTCACGCCGGACGAGCGGGTCGCCCCGACGGCGCGGGCGCACGTTCGCGTGGCGTAGGTGTAGGTGGACGCGCCGGAGCTGACCGGGCCCCGGCAGCGGAAGCTGCGGCTCTGGCGCCGGATGATCATCGGGTGCCTGGCGGGGGCGGGAGTGGCGCTCGCCGCGGAGATCGCCCTTCTCGCCTGGCCCGGCGCCAGCCGCGGCCTCCGCCTGACCGCGGGCGGAATCTTCCTGGAGCTCTCCATCTCGGCCGCGGTGCTCGGCGCGATGGGTCGCTGTCCCGCGTGCAACGCCGGGTTCGACGCCTCGCCGCAGCGTTTGCTGCCGGAGCGCTGCCGGCAGTGTGGCGTGCGGCTCGATACGCGCTAGCGGGATTCCAGCGAATGGCGTTCTTGGATCACTTCTCCGGCGTCGCGTCGGAGTACGCCCTGTTCCGGCCGCTCTATCCCGAGCCGCTCTTCGACTGGCTCGCCGAGCTCGCGCCCCGTCGCGAGCTCGCGTGGGACTGCGCGACCGGCTCGGGGCAGGCGGCCGTCGCTCTGGCGTCGCGATTCGAGCGCGTCATCGCCACGGACGCGAGCGCCGGACAGGTCGCGGCGGCACCTCCGCATCCGCGCGTCGAGTACCGGGTCGCGACCGCGGAGTCGAGCGGCCTGGATCCGGCGTCGGTCGATCTCGTGACGGTGGCTCAAGCGCTCCACTGGTTCGACCGCCCGGCGTTCTACGCCGAGGTGCGGCGGGTCGTCCGGCCCGGCGGAGTCGTGGCGGCATGGACGTACGGTCATCCGTCGATCGACGAGCCGCGCGCGGATCTCCTCCTCCAGCGCTTCTACTCGGAGACTGTCGGGCCGTACTGGCCGAAGGAGCGCGCACTCGTCGACGCGGGATATCGCACCATCGACTTCCCGTTCGCCGGGGCCCCGCCGCCACCTGACTTCGAAATGGAGACGTCGTGGCCGCTCGCGGCGCTCGTCGGATACGTTGCGACGTGGTCGTCGGTGACGCGGTTCCGGGCGGCGAAGGGTAATGATCCCGTGGCGGCGTTCGCGGAGGCGCTCCAGCCGCTCTGGGGAGACCCGCGGCGGCCTCGCCGGATCACGTGGCCGCTGGCCCTCAGAGTCGGCCGCGGGGACAGGCCTCCGGAGAGGCCGGCACCCGCCTCCCTATTCAACCGCTGATTCGACTATATTAGCGATTACCATAGCTCATGCGTATTTCGATCGACCGATACGTCCTGGAAACCCTGATGCCCGACCTGGTGGGTCGCGACCGGCGGCCCGTCGCCTTCGCCCTTTATCTCTACCTGTGGACGCGGACCGCCGGCGGGGGAGCGAAGAGCGTCCGGGTGAGCCACCAGGCGGTTGCCGACGAGCTCGGCGTCTCGAAGAGCGCGGTCCAGGCCGCGGTCAAGCACCTCGTTCGGCGG
>JBBQKV010000212.1:0-3417 GCA_038327245.1 Acidobacteriota bacterium | reverse complement strand
TCGAGCGCGTCCGGCGGTCCCGGCGCAGAGCGCCCCGGACGATCAGGTCCGCGGCCGGCTGGCGGACCGAGATTGCGGGGAAACGCTCGGCGGACGGATCGGGGCGTGCCATGTCTCGAATAACTCTTGTCGCGAGAGGGCGCCGGGGCGGTAGCGGTCGTCCCGGCGGACTGACATAATCGCCCGTTTCGCGGCGCCCGCCGCCCACCGAACAACAGGGAGAGAGCATTGTCGTGAAGAAAATCGGCATCCTTTTCGGGCAGGAGCGGTCCTTCCCAACCGCCCTGATCGACCGCATCAACAACCGGGCCGGAGGGGAGGCGACGGCGGAACCCGTCCTCGTCGGCGGTCTCTCCCTCGAGACTCCGCGGAAATACGACCTGATCCTCGACCGGATAAGCCAGGACATCCCGTTCTACCGCGCGGTGCTGAAGAAACTGGCGTTCGACGGGACAATTGTGGTCAACGACCCGTTCTGGTGGTCCGCGGACGACAAGTTCTTCAACAACGTCGTCGCGAAGAGCGTGGGCGTCGCGGTTCCGAAGACGGTTCTCCTGCCGTCGAACCAGAATCCTTCGGAAACGACCGGCGAGTCGATGTCGAACCTCGTCTTCCCGCTGGAGTGGGACGAGATCTTCCTGCACGTCGGCTTCCCCGCCTACTTCAAGCCCTACTCGGGAGGCGGGTGGAAGAACGTCTACCGGGTCACGAACCCCGACGAGTTCTTCGCGGCTTACCGCGCGTCGGGGCAGCACGTGATGACCCTCCAGGAGGAGATCGTTTTCGAGGACTACTTCCGCTGCTACGTCCTCGGGGCGAAGCACGTCCGGATCATGCGATACGACCCGAGGCAGCCGCACGAGAACCGGTACGTCCGCGCCGAGATGCCGATCGAGCCGGCGCTGGAGGAGCGACTGCGTGGCGACTGCCTGAAGCTGACCGGCGCTCTCGGCTACGAGTTCGACACGGTCGAGCTGGCCGTCAGAGACGGGATTCCGTACGCGATTGACTTCCTGAACCCCGCGCCGGACGCGGACGTCGCGTCGATCGGCGCCGACAACTTCGAGTGGGTCGTGGACCAGTCGGCGACGTGGCTCGTCGAACGGGTCGCCGAGGGGCCGCGCCCGTCGCGCGCGTGGGAGTGGCAAAAGGCGCGCGAGGAAGTCGCGTCGACGACCCCCGACACGGACAAGCCGAAGAAGCCCCGCCCCCGCGCGAAGGCCCGCCGCCCGGCAACGGCGGAGCCGGCGCGCGAGTAGGGGCGTCCCGTGACCGTGGAACGTCCCGCTTTCACCCTCGGCGTCGAGGAAGAGTTCCAGATCATCGATCCGGAGACGCGCGAGCTCCGCTCCCACGTCCAGGAGCTCCTCGACGAGGGGAAGAGGGTCCTCAAGGAGCGCGTCAAGCCCGAGATGCACCAGTCGGTGATGGAGATCGGCACCGGCATCTGCAAGGACATCAGCGAGGTCCGCCGGGACGTCTCGGAGTTGCGTGGCGAGATCATCGCGCTCGCGCAGCGCCAGGGGATGCGCGTGGCCGCCGCGGGAACGCACCCCTTCTCCAACTGGGCAGACCAGCTCATCTATCCCGATGAACGGTATGCCGCGATCGTGCAGGAAATGCAGCTGGTCGCGCGCGCGAACCTCATCTTCGGCCTTCACGTCCACGTGGGGATCGCGGACCGCGCCCTGGCTCTTCAGATCATGAACGAGGCGCGGTATTTCCTGCCGCACCTCCTCGCCCTGTCGACGAGCTCGCCCTTCTGGCTCGGCCGCAACACCGGACTGAAGAGCTACCGGACGAAGGTGTTCGAGCGCTTCCCCCGCACGAACATCCCGGAAGTCTTCGAGACCCCCGCCGAGTTCGACGACTACGTGCGCGTTCTGGTCAAGACGAACTGCATCGACAACGGCAAGAAGATCTGGTGGGACGTCCGCCCGCACCCCTTCTTCGACACCATCGAGTTCCGCGTTTTCGACGTGCCGATGCGCCTCGAGGAGACTCTCGCGCTCGCGGCGCTGACCCAGGCGATCTGCGTGAAGCTCTTCCAGCTCCGGGAGAAGAATCTCGGCTGGCGGACCTACCGGCGCGCGCTCCTTCTCGAGAACAAGTGGCGGGCCAGCCGCTACGGGATCGAGGGGAAGCTGATCGACTTCGGAAGAGAGGTCGAGCTGCCCTTCCGCGAGCTCGCCGAAGAGATGCTCCTTTTCGTGGACGACGTCCTCGACGAGCTCGGCAGCCGGAAGGAAGTCGAGTCGATCCGCTGGATCCTCGACAACGGGAGCGGCGCCGACCGCCAGCTTGCGGTTTACCGCGAGAGCGGCGAAGATCTGAAAAAAGTGGTGGACTACATCTGCGACGAAACCGCGCACGGAATCGATCTCGCGACTCCGGGAAACGCGGCCGCCGCCGGATGATCGACCCGTCCGGAAACGGCTACGACCTCGCCCCCGGAGCGCGCAATGCGATCCGGACGTGTCTGAAGGTCACCCCGGAGGAACACGTCGCGATCGTCACCGACGCCGAGACGCTTCCGGTCGCGAAGAGCCTGGCCGAGGAGGTCCGCGCGGTCGGCGCTCCCCTCGAGCTCCACGTCCTGGAGGACTACGGCGAGCGGCCGATGCTCGAGCTGCCCCAGGGCATCCGCGACGCGTTCGAACGCTCAGAGGTCTCGATCTACGCCGCGCAGCCGCAACCGGGCGAGCTCGCCTCGCGGCGCGAGATGACCTACATCGTCAACCGCCGCCGGATGCGGCACGCCCACATGGTCTACGTGACGCCGCGCATCATGGCCGAGGGGATGCGCGCGGACTTCGAGGTCGTTGACGCGATCTCGACCCGGGTCCGGGACCGGGCCGTCATGGCGCAGCGGATCCGGGCCAGGTCGCGGGCCGGCAGCGACCTGGAGGCGACCTTCGACCCGCGGATCAAGTGGCTGAAGACGAGCGGCCTCATCACCCCGGAGAAGTGGGCGAACCTGCCGGGCGGCGAGGTGCTGACTTCCCCGGCGCGGGTGGACGGCGTCTACGTGGTCGACGGGGTCCTGGGCGACTACCTCTGCGCGCGGTACGGAGACATCGAAGCGACGCCGCTGACCGTGTGGATCGAGAACAGCCGCGTGGCCGACGCGCGGTGCGAGCGGAGCGACGTCCGCGAGGACTTCCTCGCCTACACCCGGACGGAGGAGAACTCCGACCGCGTCGGCGAGTTCGCGATGGGCACGAACGTCGCCGTGCAATCGATCATCGGCAACATCCTCCAGGACGAGAAGTTGCCGGGCCTCCACCTGGCTTTCGGACATCCCTATACCGAGCACACCGGAGCGTTCTGGAGTTGCCGGACGCACCTCGACATCGTCGGCCGCCACTTCGACGTCTGGTTCGACGATGACCAGGTCATGGAGGACGGCAAGTTCCT
>JBBQKV010000211.1:0-3442 GCA_038327245.1 Acidobacteriota bacterium | reverse complement strand
ACCTGCTCCTCGTCCGAAACGTTGGGGATCTCCTCGGTCTTGATCGTGAGCAGGATGACCCGCTCATGGAGAACCTTGTTGTGTTTCAGGTTGTGCAGGAGCGGCAGCGGGATTCCCTCGAACGTCCGGTCCATGAAGACGGCCGTCCCGGAAACGCGGGGGGGAGATTTCCGCGCGATCGACCGCAGGAAATCCTGATCGGACATGGCGCCTTCTTCGAGCCGGTCGAAGAGGATCTTCCGGCCGCGCCTCCAGGTCGTCATTGCGGTGAACACCATCCCCGCCACGAGCAGCGGGAACCAGCCGCCGTGCGCGATCTTGACGATGTTCGCTCCGAAGAACGCGAGGTCGATCGTCAGGAAGAAAGCGCAGAACACGACCGCCGCGGGCAGACTCCAGCCCCACAGCTCCCGCTGAACGACGAAGAGGAGGACAGTGGTGATCACCATGGTCGTCGTAACGGCGACGCCGTAGGCGGCCGCGAGGTTGCTCGACGTCCCGAATCCCGCCACGAGCCCGATGCAGGCGAACATGAGCGTCCAGTTGATCGCCGGGATGTAGATCTGGCCGATCTCGCGGGCGGAGGTGTGTTTGATCTCCATCCGCGGCGTGTATCCCAGCGCCACCGCCTGGCGCGTGAGCGAGAAGACGCCCGAGATCACGGCCTGGGACGCGATCACCGTCGCGGCAGTTGCCAGCCCGATGAGCGGATAGATGCTCCACGCCGGCGCCATGCGATAGAAGAGGTTCCCCGCTGCGTCGGGCTCCCGAAGGAGCAGCGCCCCCTGGCCGAAGTAGTTGAGAAGGAGGGCGGGAAGCACGATGGCAAACCACGCGACGCGGATCGGCCGCTTGCCGAAGTGCCCGAGATCGGCGTAGAGCGCCTCACCGCCCGTGACGACCAGGAAGACGGTGCCGAGCGTCAGGAAGCCCTGCCACCCGTTTCGCGCGAAGAAGTCGGCTCCGTGGAGCGGATTGAGAGCCGCCAGGACCCGCGGCTCCCGAAGGATGTGCGTCAGCCCGAGGACCGAGATCACCACGAACCAGATCATCGTCACAGGTCCGAAGACCGCCCCGACTCTTCCGGTACCCCCCTCCTGAAAGGCGAAGAGGCCGATCAGGATCACGATCGTGGCGGGCAACACCGCCTTGTGAAATACGGGCGCAGCCGACCCCAGCCCTTCGATGGCGGACAGGACCGAGATCGCGGGGGTGATGATCGCATCGCCGTAGAGAAGCGCCGCGCCAAAGATTCCGATCCCCACGAGGATCCACCTCCGCCCCCGCAAGTCTTCGGATCGGGGCCGGACGAGCGACATCAGGGCCAGGATTCCTCCCTCGCCCCGGTTGTCGGCTCGGAGGACGAAGACGAGGTACTTGACGGTGACGACGACGATGAGCGCCCAGAAAATCAGCGACAGGACCCCGAGAACGTTGCCGGGCGTGGGGGAGATCGGGTGGGTCCCGGCGAAGCACTCGCGCATCGCGTAGAGCGGGCTCGTCCCGATGTCTCCGTAGACCACGCCGAGAGCGCCGACCGACATGAGGGCGAGATACCGCCCGCGCGGAGGCGCGGCGCTCGCGTGGTGGGTCGGGTGTGCGACGGCCGGGGCGGCCACGGAGGGCTGACTCTAACCCGGACCCGCGCCGTCGAGGAGCTTCGCGACGTCCCGGGATTTTCCGCCCTGAACTGCGTCGAGGAAACGCTCCGTCTCGTTCACGCGGCCCGTATCATAGGTCGCGTTGTCACCCCGTTCCGACTTCGGACTCACGCCCGCGGAAGCTCGGCGGCTGCGTGGCCTCTCGCCGCCGTGGCGGATTCAGAAATTTCTCGACGAGCTCGACTATGACGTCCGCGGGGAGGGATGCCGCTCCGCACGGCGGGTCTTCCAGGAGCGCAAGGTGCAGTGCATGGACGGCGCGCTCTTCGCGGCCGCGGCGCTCCGCGTCCAGGGACAGAGGCCGCTCATCCTGGATCTCGAAGCGGTTCAGGACGACGACCACGTGATCGCGCTCTATCGCGTGAAGGGCCTCTGGGGAGCGGTGGCGCGATCGAACTACTCGGGGTTGCGGTTCCGGGAGGCGCTTTTCCCGACCGTGCGACACCTCGTCCTCTCCTACGTCGAGGCGTACTTCAACCTGCGCCGGCAGAAAACGCTGAGACGCTACTCGCGTCCGTTCGACCTCTCGCGTTTCGACGCGATCGACTGGATGACTTCGGAAGAGGACCTGTGGGACATCCCGAATCAACTGGTCGGGATTTCGCACCGCAGGCTCCACACTCTCGCGCAGGAGCGCGCGCTGGCGCCAGTCTCGAAAGTCGTGTTCGGAGCGGGCCTGGTCGGAAAAAAACGGCCTAGGTGACGGTCACGCCGACTCGCGCGATGCCACCGGATCGAAAGAGAGAGGGCAGCGGTCGCGCTGCCCTCTCCTTCGCCGACTACGCCTCCCTGTAAGCCCAGGCTCCCGCGATCGTCGCGATCACGACCTCGACCAGCCCCCACACGAGCCCGGTCATGATCATCTTCTGCGACGCCATCCCCATGTTCATCTCGCCGATGGCGCCCAGGAAGCGCGACAAGTACCAGACCGCGACTCCGGCGATCATCGCCGTCTTCGCCCCGGCCCCGAACCGCGGCCGGATCGCCGCGTAAACCCACACGGCGCCGATACCGGCGAGCAGGCCCATGATGTTCCAGATCACGATCGCATTGCCGGTCATGACCGACGCGGGGTCCTTGCCCATCGCCCGCATCATCTCCGCAACCTGATCCTTGAAGAGAACCGCATGAAAGAGATACTCCCCGATGTCGATCACGACGCCCGCCAACAGACCGCCTACAAAGACTTTGCCCCAGTTGATCCTGCCCATGCATTCCTCCTTCGCGAAAGAAGCGCCTCCGGAAAGCTGAAGAGTTGTTGTCCGATTCTATAGGGGTCAGGCCTGAATGGCTGAATTCAGCGATTCAGGTCAGACCTCATAATCTTCGACGTGACGTCGCTCGACGAGCTCGACACGCCCTGCGTCGTCGTGGACCGGGACGTCCTCGAGCGCAACGTTTCGCGGATGGCGGATCGCGCGTGCGCCGCGGGAGTCCGACTGCGGCCGCACGCCAAGACCCACAAGATTCCGGAGCTCGCTCGTCTCCAGCTCGCGGCAGGCGCGGCCGGGATCTCGCTCGCGAAGACCGGCGAGGCGGAGGTTTTTGCGGCCGCCGGATTCGACGACATCTTTCTCGCCTACCCGATCGTCGGCGCCGGGAAGGCGAGGCGCCTGCTCGTTTTGTCGGACCGCCTGCGCCTCGCAGTGGGCGTGGACAGTGTCGACGGGGCCGCGTCCATCGGATCCGTTTTCCACGCCGCGCGACGGCGGGTCGACGTCCTCCTGAAAGTCGACTGCGGTTACCACCGCGTAGGCGTCGCGCCGGAAAAGGCGGTCGAG
>JBBQKV010000210.1:0-3482 GCA_038327245.1 Acidobacteriota bacterium | reverse complement strand
GAGGATGTCGTTGACGAGCCGGGCGAGCCGTTCGCTGTTCTTGAGCGCAATATCGAGGAGGCCTTTCGCCTGCGCGGTCAGAGGTCCGGCCGCCCCGCCCGCCACCAGGCCCAGGGCGCCGCGGATCGAGGTCAGGGGCGTGCGCAGCTCGTGACTGACGGTCGAGACGAACTCGCGCTTGAGCCGGTCGATCTCGTAGTGCTCCGTGAGATCCCGGATGGCTCCCCCGAAGTGCCGACCCTCCGAGGTCCAGAATTCGAAGAGCGACAGCTCGAACGGGAAGATCGCTCCGTCCTTCCGCAGCCCTTGCGATTCCGTGGCTCCGCCGGTCAGGCGACTCTGCGCCATCTGGAGGAACTGTTCCGCACTCGCCCCTTCGGTTTCGGGCACGATCCGAGAAAGCGGTTGCCCGATCAGCTCCTCCCGGGCGTATCCGAAGACCTGTTCAGCCGCGCGGTTGATGGCCTTGATCCGGCCCGTCATGTCGACCGTCACGAGCGCGTCGAGCATCGCCTCGACGATCGACCGCGTCAGGGTCTCGCTCGCTCTCAGCGAATCGGCGGCCCGCGCCCGATCGACACCCAGCGCGATCGCATCCGACACGGTTGCCATCGCATGAAGAGCTGGCTCGGTGATCGGCTCCCGCGAGAACATGGCCATCACCCCGAGCGTTCGTCCCGCGACCGTGAGCGGATGACCCGCGAACGCGACCATCCCCTGTCGCCGCGCCCAGTCCCTGTCGCCCGGTTCGCGCGAGTCCAGGGTCAGGTCGAGAATCCGCGGAATCCCCTCGGCCGCGATCCGACCGATCCGGTACTGGCCGACCGGAATACGCTTGAGCGCGTCGGAATTCTCCACGCCGTCGCCGGCCGTTGCGAGGCGCTCCAGGACGAGGTCCTTGGAATTCACCACCCAGATGCTGGCGATCGCACCCCCCAGGTGGCGAACCATGGCCTCGGCGCTCGCCTCGAGAGCGCGGGGCAGGGTCGCGCTCTCGGTCAGCGCCCTGCCGACGGCCGCCGAGAACGTGGCGAGGCGCACCGTCTCCGACATCGCCGCCGCCGCCCGGCGGCGTTCGGCGAGGTCTTCCCGGACGAGGTAAAAGACAGCGAACAGGAAAGCGAACTGCAACAGGATTCCGAGACCGAGAACGACGAGCTTGCGCCGGTCGCGGCTCTGCGCGACCCGCGTTCGCTGGACCAGCAGCCGGCTCTCCTCACCGCTCATCCCGTCCAGGAACTTCCGGATCCGGATCTTGAGAGATTCCGCCCGGTTCGTGGAGATGAGGGCGACCGCGAACTTGAGGCCCCGGTCCCGCCTCTCCTGCAGAACCTGCTCGGCGAAGGCGATCTTCTGATCGGCGAGCGACTGGAGGAGAGGAATTATTCGCGTCTGCCTTGGGTTGTCGGCGGCCACGTTGCGGATCTCCCCGATGCTCGGCTGAAGCTTTGCGGCCGCCGATTTGTAGGTTGCGAGGAAAAGAGGGTCGCCGGTCACCACGTATCCGCGCACAGCGGCGTCGACCTCGTCGAGAAGCGCGGAGCTGCGGTCGATGGTCTCCAGAACGCGGTGCGTATGCGCGATCCAGGCCTCGCTGTCGCGAACCAGCTGTTCCGTCCGGTAGGTCCACACGGCCACGGCGAGGACGGTCACCAGCGAGACGGAGAGCCCTAGCGCCAGGCGCCGCTCCAGCCGCCGGTCTGCGCCCGCGGCGCCCTCGTCCGGCTTCATGCGGGGCCCGAGACCGTTCCGGGCTCCGTCCGTTCGGGGTCTTCTCCGGCGGAGTCCTGCTTTCTCCCCTCTCCCAGGTACTTCCGAAGGAGGTTCGCGAGCCGCGTCAGCTCCAACGGTTTCGAAAGATAGTCGTCTGCCTGGAACTCCTTGTAAGCCTCGTACTTGTATCTCGACGCCGTGTACACCGATGTGGCGATGATGATCTTCGTGGAAGCCGTCTCGGGATTCGCCTTCAGTCGACGGCACATCTCTCGACCGTCGAGCTTGGGCATGAAGGCGTCGGTCAGGATCAATTCGGGCCGGTATCGAAGGGCGAGATCCATCCCGTCTTCCCCGTTGGAGGCTACGACCGCGTCGTAGCCGAGGCCCGTGACCGCCGCAAAGGCGAGCCAGCGAATGTCTTTCTCATCGTCCACGATCAGGACGAGCGGATGCCCGACCTCCGCGGCGTCGGCGTTGTCCGGCAGATCTCCCAGATGATGGTGTTCGGCGGCCGCTCGATCCCAGAGAGCCGGGGGCGCCCGCTCCCAGAGCCCCTGCTTGTACGACTGCGGCGCCTGGCAGAAGCACTTGTGACAGGCGGGGCAGACGAAGGAGCGGCGGGTGCTCAGGCACTGGCACCACGGAGAGGAGACGGCGTCGAAGGGCTCTTTACAGTTGTAGCACGCCACCGTATAGGCGGAGACCACGGCTCCCCGATCTGCTTCGTTTTCTGTCACGCGAACTGTTAATGGTACTCCCCCGGCGGGAGCGCGGTCGCTCAAGAGGCCCGCTCGAACTCTTCGACCTCGTAGCCCGCGTCGACCCACGCGTCCAGCCCGCCCGCGAGCGGCCGGACTTTTCGATATCCCCTCTCGATCAGCATGCGGGCCACACGGGCCGCCGACGCCTCGTTGGGTCACGTGCAGTACAAGACGATCTCGGTCTCCGGAGAGATTCCTGGAAGCTTCGATTCGAGGTCGGCGACCGCCATGGTGTTCGCGCCCGGGATCCGCCGGGGCTCGTACTTGCGCTCGGCCGGCGTGCGGACGTCGAAGACCACCGGTTTCGGCTCACCATCGAACAAGCTCCTCAGCTCGTTGACGCTGATCCTCGCCATTCGGAGGGTCTTGTAAAAGAGGTGGCGTTGCCACCACTTGAAGAGCACGAAGAGCACGAGCCCGGTGGCAACCAGGTAGAGCGCGCCGGTCCCCAGCCCCTCCAGGAACGAAAGGATGTCGTCGATCGCGCTGTGGAAGAGGTAGCCGAGCAGAAGTCCGCCGCCCGCCCACAGCGTCGTCCCGAGAGCGTCGTAGAAGAGGAAGGACGGGAGTTTCGCCCCCATCGCCCCCGCGAGCGGCGGAGCGACCGTCGAAAAGCCGGTGATGAACTTCGCCGCGACGAGCGAAGCCATTCCCCACCGTTCGAAGATGCCCTCCGTCTGCCGAACGCAGGAATCCGGAGAAAGGGAAACGCGGCAGAGCGTCTTCAGGACACGGTTGCCATACCGCCTTCCGAGCGCGTACCAGACGAGATCCGCGCCGAGCGAGGCGACGAGTGCCGCCGCGAGGAGAAGGGCGAAAGACAGCCGGCCGTCGCGCGCGAGCGCGCCCGCGACGATGAGCACCGGAAGGGCCGGGACGGGGATGCCGATCTGCTCCACGAGCACGTTCGCAAATACGAGGAGGACGCCGTAGTGCGCGACATAAGCGACGAGCTTGCTCATGGAGCCTCCTCCCCGGCCGGCACGAAAGCGAGCGACGTGAGCG
>JBBQKV010000209.1:0-3541 GCA_038327245.1 Acidobacteriota bacterium | reverse complement strand
TCTCCAAAAAAATCGGAAGGTGTGAAGAGCAACGCGGTTGCCACGGGCCCATTGCGGACCGCTGCGACGAATCGAGCTGACCCCGGGACGAAGACGCGCGGAGCGTGGACGAATCGCGAGACGCCTCCAGCCTTTCTTCCGCCGCTTCAGATCTCCGGACGGTTGATCAAACGGTTGGATGTCGCAGGCGGATCGGCGCACCCGGAGCGTGAAGGAGAAGGAAGCCGCACGGAGGGAACCGACGGACGAAGCCCTCCCGCAGCGGGACGGCGCAAAATGCGTCCCGCCGCGCCGCCGGGACATCCGGTTTGCCGGATTTCCGGAGCAGATTTCAACTTTCCCGGAGCCGGAACAGCCCTTTCCGGCCCTCGTCGGGAAAAGAATTTCGTCCGCGCTTCGTCGGTCGCGCCGACCCGTCCCTCGAAACCGGGCGCTGGTCCCGATATCGATCTCTCTGCCGGCCGGAGGCAGCGTAATTGCTGTCCCGCAGACCCGTGGGGCGATCCCAAAAAATCTTTTCTTCGTCCGGTCCGTTTAGAGAGATGGAGATCTTGCGGTTTTGACGCGTTCAGGGCTCCGGAGGCTCGCGGCGCTGATGCTCGCTCTGGCGTGCTCCCGCGTCGCGGTCGCCGACGTGGAGTCGATGTTCGACGGCGGATCCGCTGGCCCGACCCGCAAGCGGGCGATCGAACGGTCGCGCAAGCTCCTGGCGGACGTATTGGAGCTCTATCCGGGCACGACCGTCGCGGTCGCCATCGACGACCGGGTGGTCTGGTCGGCCGGCTTCGGGTATTCGAACGTCCGCCGCCAGGTGCCGGTCACTTCGACGACCCAGTTCCGCATCGATCGCGTCTCGGAAGCCTTGACCGCCGTGGCGCTCGTGCGGCTCGCCGAAGAGGGACGGCTCGACCTCGACGCTCCCGTGCAGAAGTACGTCCCCGGTTTCCCCGAGAAGAACTACCCGATCACCTCGCGCCAGGTCGCGGCGCACCTGGGGGGAATCCCCGCGCTTCCGCCGCAGCGACTCTCCGCGACGCACTGCGCCCGACCCGAGGAGGCCCTTCGCCCGTTCGCGGGACTTCCCCTCTCGCGGCTGCCGGGAACGCGATACCTCCACTCGACGCCGGGCTACATCCTTCTCTCGGCGGTGGTGGCGGGGGCGTGCGGGCAGGACTTCGTGTCTTGCCTGCAGGAGAAAATTTTCCGGCCGGCGGCGATGACCGCCACCGCGCTCGACGACGCGCACGCGCCGGCGCCGCGAATGGCCGTGCCCTACGTGCGCGGCTGGTTGAGCATCCTGTCCGAAGCTCCGCCGGTCGACAACAGCTGCCAGTGGGGCGCGGGGGGCTTCGTTTCCACTGCGGAAGACCTCGCGCGGTTCGGGCTCGCATTACTCCGCGGGGATCTCGTCAAGCGGGAGTCTCTGTCGCTCCTTCTCACTCCGCAGAAAACCTCGTCCGGCGAGAGCACGGGCCACGGGTTCGGCTGGCAGGTCGGCGTCGACGCAGCCGGTCGGCGCCGGCTGGTCCAGAGCGGACGCACGGTCGGCGGAAGATCCGTCGTCGTTCTCATCCCCGACGCGAAACTCTCCGTGGCCGTTCTCGCCAACGTCGACGGCGAACATCTCGATGACCACGCGCTGAAGATCGCGGAACTTTTCGCCGAGCCGGAATGAGAGACAGCATCGGCTGATCAGCTATCAGCTGAGCACTGTTAGCTGACGGCTTTTGGTGTGACTCCGCTCACGTTCACCCGTCACACCAATTTCCCGCGTTCCGGCTGAGCTTTTCCGTCGCCAATAACTTTCTTCTTTTCAATCACTTCCAAGCTGGCACACCTCTCGCACTCTGAGGATCGCAGCCGCGGCAAGAGATGCGGCGACGAAAGGAAGGGTGGCTGCGATGAAAGAGAGTGGGAAGAACTGGAAGCGATCGATCGCAGCCGGAGTGCTCGGAACGGTTCTCTTCGCGGGCGTTTCGCTCGGCGTCGAGGCCCGGATGCAGACCGAGCGGCCCGGCGCGAAGAGAACGACGGCAACGGCGTCGACGTCGACCTCGCGGGGACGGGTTGTCGAGTTCAAGCCGGAAGGCACCGACTCCTGGCTGTGCACCTACGTGAGCCCCTTCTTCTGTGACGTCGTCCCGACGGCCTCCAACACAGCGGCGACGCCGGGAACGGCGATGGCGCAGCGCGGCCGCCGTTAAAGAGAGTTCCACCGATCCAGACTCCCGCGCGTCGGGGTTCTCGGTCGCTGGAAGTCGAAAAAAGCCCCTCGCGAGAGGGGCTTTTGATTTTGGGGGTCAACGCTGCAATCCTGCATTCAATGCCGGAACTCACGAATGCAGCGTTGACCCCATTTGATCCGGGGCTCGAGGCGGGGCTCCGGCGCGCGGTTCGGGGCGAGGTCCGCTTCGACGCCGGCAGCCGCGCGCTCTACGCGACGGACTCCTCGAACTACCGGCAGGTGCCGATCGGCGTGGTGATCCCGCGCGACCGCGACGACGTCCTCCAGGCGCTGGAGATCTGCCGCCGCTTCGGCGCTCCGATCCTCGGCCGCGGCGCGGGCACGAGCCTCGCCGGGCAGTGCTGCAACGTCGCGGTGGTCCTCGACACCTCGAAGTACTTAAACAGGATCCGGGAGGTCGACGCCGAGGGGCGCTTCGCGCGGGTCGAGCCGGGCGCCGTGCTGGACGACCTGCGCGAGGCGGCGGAGCGCCACGGGCTCACGTTCGGGCCGGATCCCGCGACGCACGCTTCCTGCACTCTCGGCGGAATGATCGGAAACAACTCCTGCGGCGTTCACTCCGTCATGGCCGGCAAGACCGACGACAACGTCCTCGAGCTGGAGGTCGTCGCCGGCGACGGCACGTTGCTGACGGTCGGGAAAACGCCGGACGCGGAATTGGAACGCATCCTCGCGGCGGGCGGCCGGCGCGCCGCGATCTACGCCGGACTGCGCGACCTCCGGGAGCGCTACGCCCCCCTCATTCGCTCGCGCTACCCCGCAATCCCGCGCCGGGTCTCCGGCTACAACCTCCCCTGGCTCCTGCCCGAGAACGGCTTCGACCTCGCGCGGGCGCTCGTGGGCTCCGAGGGGACCTGCGCGTTCATCCTGGAGGCGAAGCTGCGCCTCGTCGTGAGCCCTCCGGCGCGGGTCCTGGTCGTCCTCGGTTACGACGACGTCTACTCCGCGGCGGACGCGGTGCCCGGAATCCTGGAGCACGGGCCGATCGGTCTCGAGGGATTCGACGACGGCCTCGTCGGCGACATGGACCGCATCGGCCTCTTCCCCGAGAACCGGCGCCTGCTCCCGGAGGGCCGCGGCTGGCTCCTCGTCGAGGTCGGCGCAGTGGAGGCGCGCGAAGCGCTCGCGGCAGCGGCGCGGCTCGTCGCAGGGGGAGCGTCGCGCGGCGCCGTCTCCTCCCGGGTGTTCGAGCGCCGCGAGGAGGCCGCGCAGATCTGGCAGATCCGGCAGGCGGCTCTCGGCGCGACGGCGCACGTCCCGGGTCGCCGGATGACGTGGGAGGGCTGGGAGGATTC
The DNA here is from genome assembly GCA_038327245.1 of Acidobacteriota bacterium. GTDB lineage: Bacteria > Acidobacteriota > Thermoanaerobaculia > UBA5066 > Gp7-AA6 > Gp7-AA6. The sequence continues at coordinate 1 of JBBQKV010000209.1, read as the reverse complement.
C
>JBBQKV010000208.1:0-3572 GCA_038327245.1 Acidobacteriota bacterium | reverse complement strand
ACGTGGGCGCGGACCTGGGCGTCGTCTCTCCCGCCGCGTTCTTCTGGCTCGTCGCGATGGCTCTCTTCACGACGGTGATCACGACCCCCATCCTCCGGCGCGCGTATCCCTCGCCGGAGGCGGTCGCCTGGGAGCCGGAAGGCGAGGCCCCGCGATCCCGACTCGAGGTCCACTGAAGGCGGGTAGGCCGTGTCTTATGATGGCGGTGAGGTCAACGGGGGTTCGCGATGCAAGCGGCCGTTCCCGCGGATGAAGACGCCCGGCTCGAGGCGCTTCGGGGGCTGGAAATTCTGGACTCCGCTCCCGAGGGGGAGTTCGACGATCTCGCCCTGATCGCGTCGCAGATCTGCGGCACGCCGATCTCGATGATTTCGCTCATCGATCGCGACCGGCAGTGGTTCAAGTCGAGGGTGGGAGTCGATATCCGGGAAACGTCGCGGGACGTCGCGTTCTGCGCTCACGCCATCCTGGAGAGTGATCTTTTCGTCGTTCCGGATGCGACGCAGGACCCCCGCTTTTCGGACAACCCCTTCGTCAAGGCCGATCCGCGGATTCGCTTCTACGCCGGCGCCCCCCTGAGGACCTCGGACGGGTATGCGCTCGGCACGCTGTGCGTTTTGGATCGCAAGCCCCGCCAGCTGAGCGCGGAGCAGCAGAACGCCCTGCGCGCGCTCTCCCGCCAGGTCGAGGCGCAGATGGAGCTCCGGCGCCGGCTCATCCAGGAACGCCGGGAATCCGGCGAGGCTCTTCACGAAAAAGAGGTGAGCGTCCGGATGCTCGCGGAACAGATGCCGGCGGTCCTGTGGTCCGTGGACCGGAACCTGCGGTTCACGTCTTCGATGGGCGCCGGGCTCGCCAACCTGAACCAGAGTCCGGACCAGTTCAACGGGTTGACGCTCTTCGACTACTTCGGCACGCAGGACGCCGATTTCCACGCTATCTCCGCGCACCGCCGGGCCCTTGCCGGCGAGTCCGTGACCTACGAGACCGAGTGGAAGGGCCGGACCTTCGCTTCTCACGTCGAGCCGCTCCGCCACGCCGACGGAAAGGTCTACGGGGTCATCGGTGTCGCGTTCGACGTCACCGAGCGCAAGAACAACCAGAGAGAGCTCGAGAGCTCGGTCTCCCTTCTGCGGACCACCCTCGACTCCACTGCGGACGGCATCCTGGTGCTCGACCACGAGGGCAGCATCGTTACCTACAACCGGAGGTTCCTCGAGATCTGGAAGATCTCCCAAAAGGTCGCCTCCACCTCGAACCGCGACGAGCTGCTGGAGTCGGTCCTCGACCAGGTGAAAGATCCAGGAGTTTTCGTGCAGCTCGCGATGCGCTCCTACGCCCGCCAGGACTCCGAAACTCTCGACGTCGTGGAATTCAAGGACGGCCGGATCTTCGAGCGTTACACCCGTCCCCAGGTTCTTGGCGGAAAGAGCGTCGGGAAGGTCCTTTCCTTCCGCGACGTGACCGCCCGTCGGCGCGCGGACTCCGAGATCGAGGAGAACGTCTCGCTTCTGAAGGCCACGCTCGACGCGACGACCGACGGCATCCTGGTCGTCGACGAGAGCGGAAAGATGGTGAACTTCAACCGGAAGTTCATCGAGATGTGGCGCATTCCGGAATTCGTCGCCGACTCGCGGGACGACAACCGCGCGCTCGCCTGGGTCCTCGACCAGGTCAAGGATCCCGAGAGGTTCATCAAGAAGGTGAAGGAGCTCTATGCCCAGCCCGACTCGAAGAGCTACGACTGGCTGGAGTTCAAGGACGGCCGCATCTTCGAGCGATACTCGCAGCCCCAGAAGATCGGCGGCAAGACCGTCGGAAGAGTGTGGAGCTTCCGCGACGTCACGGATCGTCGATTGATGGAGATGACGTTGAAGCGGCAGGCGCGGTACTTCGACCACATCTTCGACGGCGTCGTGGTGACGGACCTGGATGGCAAGATCGTGGATTGGAACCCGGGCGCCGCCCGGATGTTCGGGTACACGAAGGAAGAGGCGGTCGCGCACACGCCGGCGATCTTCCATCGCGCGGAAGACTCGGAGCTCACCGGGACGATGCTGCATTCGATGCGCAAAGACGGCCGCTGGTCCGGGGAAATGAACTTCGTTCGCAAGGACGGGACGGAGGGAGTCGCGGAGACGCTCGTCGTCTCGCTCGGCGACGAGTTCGGACGGCCGCTCGGAGCCATCTTCGTCAACCGCGACGTCACCGAGCTGAAACGCCTTCGGCGGGAGAAACCGAAGACGGCGGCGGTCTGAGACCACTGCTCGTTCCGGCCCCCGAAACGTCCGTTGCCCTCGGGATCCAGGACCTCATGGGGACCTCCCTCGCCGTGACGGTTCTCCTGCCGGAACGTCGTGGGCCGCCTGACGTCCCGGCAGCCGGCGCTCGGTACGAACCCCCGGCTGGCGTGGTTTAGTGGCGGAGGAGGAGGGATTTGCGCCGGCCGAGCCGGCGCATGTCGCCTCGGCTCCGCCGAGGCTCGGTACGAAACCCCCGGCTGGCGTGGTTTGGTGGCGGAGGAGGAGAGATTCGAACTCCCGGTACCTTTCGGTACAGCGGTTTTCAAGACCGCCGCCTTAAACCACTCGGCCACTCCTCCGGAGAATCAGTTTAGCGGGATTCACGACTTCGAGCGCGCTCCCTGGCTCCTCTTCTCCTGCAGTCTCCGCGCGATGCGGGTCGCGAGGCGGCGGGGTCCGACCCGCGCGCCCAGACTCAGGATGCGGTTCGCAAACCCGGGGACGACGACGCGCTTCCCCCGCATCGCGCCGTGGTAGCCGGCGCGGGCGACAGCGGCGGCGTCCGACACCAGGAAGCCGCTGAAGAGTGGCGTGTTTTCCATGCCGGCATGCTTCTGAAACTCGGTGACGGTCGGTCCGGGACAGAGCGCCGTCGCCGTCACGCCGGTCCCCCGGAGCTCCTCCGCCAGCGCCTCGGTGAACGAGAGAACGTACGCCTTCGTCGCGTAGTAGACGGCCATGAGAGGTCCGGGCTGAAAGGCCGCCGTCGAGGCGACGTTCAGGATCACACCGCGCCGGCGCTCGAGCATTGCGGGGAGAAACAGCTTCGTCAGTTCGGTCAGCGCGCTGACGTTGACGCGGATCGTCTCGAGCTCCTTTTCGAGGGCGGTGTCGGCGAAGAATCCGTGCACCCCGAGACCGGCGGCGTTGACGAGCAGGTCGACTTCGCTCTGTGCAGTCACCTCGCGAAAGACCCGGGCCGGAGAGCCGGGGTCGGCGAGGTCGGCCGCGACGGAATGCGCGGCAACCCCGAACTCCTGCGTCAGCTCCCGGGCGAGCTCCTCGAGGCGCTCGATCCGTCGCGCGACGAGCACGACCGCGCGCCCGTCCTTTGCGGCGATCCTCGCGAGCTCCCGGCCGATTCCGCTGGACGCACCCGTGACGACCGCTGTCCAGCGTGGGGAGGTCTCAGGCGTGAGCGCGTCCCTCTTCCGGAACTCCCTCGGTCGGCCGGCGCGGAAGGGTCTCGGCGGACGTCTGCTTCCGCGGCTTGCGGACGTACGTCCACGCGTTCGCGAGCTCGGCCTTCCACCACCGGACGAGCCCGTG
>JBBQKV010000207.1:0-3579 GCA_038327245.1 Acidobacteriota bacterium | reverse complement strand
CCGTAGACGCCCGCGACGAGGGTTTGCTTGACCCGCTGCGTCGCGGAGGCCGAATTTCCGTTCAGATAGATGTATCCGATGCCCGTTCCCAGATTCCCGAAGAAGGGACCGACGACCGTGGCCGTCGACGCGAGTGTGATGAACGGCGAGCGATCCGTGCAGATCGGACTCGTCCGGTTCGTGCACGGACCCTCGCCGCTCTTGCCCCACCGCCCGACCGTGCCCGCCGGCTCCTTCCAGGCTTCCGCCGGGAAATCCACGGTCAGGGGGGCGTACAGCCAGTGCTTGCCGGTGATGCTGATGCTGCCGGCGTTCGGATTGTGCGCGAACGTCGTCAGTCCGACGTTGAAGTTTCCCCGAGTGTCCCGCACGAAGCGCGTCACGACGCGCTTGGCGGCTCCGAGCTTGCTCGCGGAAGAGTCCGCGTCCCCGTCCCAAGCGCTCGAGCTTCCGAGAATCGGCTGTTCCATGGTCTGGGAGTTGCCGAACACGAGAAGGAGGTTCGGCGGAGCGGTCGTCCGCTTCAGGAGGTCCTTGTCGTCGGCGGCCGCCGCGGCCGGGAAAGAGAGAGACGCCAGCGCGATGGCGGCGCCGAGGAGAAGGCTGCGGAAGCGGTCATATCTCATTGTGGAATCCTCAGCTGCTGCGGGTAGATACCGACGTCTGCGGTCACCATCTTGGCGGCCTGAATCGCGCCGCCCTGAGCGGTCGAGCTCAGGTTGAAAAAGTTCTCGACGATCTGGGTGGTGCCATAGGCGTTCCCTTCCGACTCGATCTGGTCTCCCGGGTGGACCGTGTATCCGACGATGATCGGGCGGCTGACCGTGACCTGAATGTCGGGGGCCGCGCCGCCCGGATAGTGGCTCGAGACACCGACCGGCATCTGCCCGCCCACGTAGTTCTTGTCGGACGCGAGCTTCGATGTCGCGAAGTCGACGCCGGAGCAGGCCGCGTAGAAGACCTTCGAGACCTTCGTCTCGTTGCCGGAGAGGCTGCGCTCGGTCGAAGCCGTGAAGAGAAGCGCGATGCCGATCACCGTGAGAATGAGCAGGAGAAGGATCGCGAGAATCAGCGCGAAACCCTGCTCGCCGCGACGGGACCGCCTCACTGGAAGTTCCTCAGCGCCACGGCGAGGGACTGGAGACGCCGCCGGTAGGGATGGCCCTTCGGCGTCGAGAAGGAAACGGCCGTCGAGTCGAGGATCCTGAACCCCTGGGCGCCGGGTCCGTCGTAGCGAATGTCCGGGTCCGACGATTTGACGACGAGCGACAGCCAGATCGCTCGAAGCGCCGGCGTCGCCAGGGCCGGGTTGGGAGGGCCGCTCGCGATCGTAGTGTCGATGAATGCATCGATGTGCCTGGGATCGGTCGCGGAGAGGACGAGCGAGTTCGAGACCTCGGTGGCGACGTTGCCGACCCACTCGTCGCCGTTGACGGCGGACGTGTTCACGACCGACGGCGAAATGCCGCGGTCCGGCGCCGCGCCGGCGATGCCGTCCACGCCGTAGGCAACCTGGAAGTCCTCGACTTCATCCACGAGGGGCTGTATGTCGTAGTTGCCCGAGGTCGGATCGAAAACCGCCTGGGCGAGAGAGGGATGCGTGTCGGCGGTGGAGCTCGAACCGTCGGTCGGACCTTCATCCACGAAGAAGCGGACCTCGTCCACGGCGCCCCCGGCGTAGGGTTTCTCGAGGGCCGGAGCTCCGGCGCTCGTCGCGTTGTACTTGCGGGCGCCCGCGTCCTGCGGGTTCATGGAGAAAGTGAAAGTGTTGGCGGTTTGCGTGTACCAGGTGCCCGCCGTATCGACCAGGCCCACGTAGTACAGCGGAATGAGGTAGGGCTTCCCGCCGATCGTCACCGACTGAGTGCTGCCGTCGACCGCCACGAAGTAGAAGGGACGCGTCCGCGATGCGATCGAGGGGGTCGTTCCGGATGCGTAGTTGACGACGCCGTTGTTCGCGGTCGAGCGGATGGTCACCGACATCGCGGCCGACGAATTGCAGATCCCGTTGCAGGTGACATCACCGGTCGTCATGGCGTAGCGATCGGCGAGCAGGATTCCGCGCACGCCGACCTCGTCCGTTCCCTTGCGGATGTAGTGCAGCCCGCCCGCGAGGTCCGTCAGGGAAGTGCCGCCCGGCGCGTTGTTGACCACCGGCAGAACGGCGCTGCCGTAGTAGAGCTGGCCGACCCGAGCCTGGCGGATGATCTTCGAGACCTCGTAGATACCGACCCGCGCCGACTGCTGGGCCTCGGCGACGTTCGTCTCCTGCTTGGCGAGCTTGTTCGACGAGTCGAGGAGCGCGTAGAGGCCGAGCAGGATCGACGTCATGACGACGATCGCAACCAGCGCCTCGATCATCGTCAGCCCCTTCTCCCGGGCGCGCCTCCGCCCTGCGACCGTGCGAGCCTCCACCCGAACGTCAGTTCGGGCTGGCATCGCGGAACCTCAGGTACACCGACTGGGTCGTCTGGCGCAGCCCCGGAAGCGGGCCGCTGGAAGGCCGGACGGTGACGGTGACGAGCTTGACCGCGTAGGCCGCCGGCGCCAGCGAGCGCGTCGTCAGGTCACCCTGAAACTGCTCGACCGTGTAGGTCCGCGTGTAGGGAAAGAGGTACCAGCCGACTCCCGGCGACGTGCCGGCGGTCGACGTGGCGCCGGTCGAAGGCTTGAACCATTTCGGGAGGTCGTTGTCGCAGACCGCGTTCACGACGACGACCGAGCCCGTGCCGGTGGTGCTCGTGCCCGTGGGCCCGGTGGCGTTGGCGTTAGCCGGAACCGCCAGTCGCGCGTCGGTCGACGGGAAGCCCGTGAGCTCCTCCATCTTTTCCCGGGCGAGCGTGTTCGCGTTCGTGAGCTGCATCGACGAGGCGTTCGTGCGAACGGAGCTCGTGAACATGGGCGCCATCGCGAGGAGCCCGAACCCCAGGATGGTCATCGCGATGGGGACCTCGACGAGAGTCAGGCCCCGCTCGCGCCGGGCGGGTGGTTTCGCGTCGGGCCGTTGCGGCCGCGGGGTGCGGCCGGGCCAGGGGAGTCGTCGCAATGCAGTCATCAGCTCCATGACCAGCCCCTCGTCACGTACCCGGTTCCCGGGACGTACTTGTCGACGCGGAACTTTCCGGACGTGTTGGTCTCGACCGTGACCCGGAAGAAGTTCTTTCCCTGGTCGTCGGCGAAGTAGAGTCCCCGCCCGCCCGACGTCGTGGGCACGCCGCACGCCGTGTCCTGGGGAGCGAGGATCCCGCCGCTCGGCAGGAAAACGATCCGGTCGACGACGGTCGCGTCGCCCGCGTACTTGTCGAAGGCCGCGCCCTCGGCGAGGTCGTTCTTCGTTCCGCCCTGCTTCCAGACCGAGATACCGCCGCCGACGGTGAACTCTCCGAGTGTCGGCTCGTTCAAAGACGAAGGAAAAAAAGTGTCCTGCCGGAAGTTACCCGCTGCGGTCTGCTCGGCGGCCGGGAGGGGATTGGTCGTGTCATTCGCCCGATCCTGGAAAGTCCGGAGCCGGATGGAGTTCTCGCCCGTCAGGCTGATCTCCACGATGACGTTCGTGCCCCTTTTCACGGCCTGGAGGCG
>JBBQKV010000206.1:0-3586 GCA_038327245.1 Acidobacteriota bacterium | reverse complement strand
TGGCGGCGGGGCGCGCCGAAGCTGCCGGCTGGTGGAGGCTGCCGGTCTGGGGAGCGGAGGTTCACGTCTTCGCCCTCGACCCGTTTGCCCCGGGATCCCTCTTCTGCGGCACGTCGCGCGGGAACTTCTACGGCTCGACCGACGGCGGGGCGAGCTGGACGCCGCTGCGGCAGGGCGCCGCGTTTCCGGGCTACATCGCGACGGGGCTGATCGCGGACCCGGAAGTCCCGGGGAGGCTCTGGGCCTCGCTCGCCGGGCAGTACCAGGGCGGCCTGGTCGCGCGAAGCGACGACCGCGGCGCGAACTGGACGGTCCTCTCGGTCTGGAAGGTCTCCGTCGCGACGCGAGCCCTCGCCCTGGCGCCGAACGCCGGGATTCCGGACGGGGTACCCCTTCTCGCTGTCGGTGGCGACGACGGCGTGCGGCTCTCCCGGGACGCCGGCGAAACTTGGACGCTGACGGGCGACACGGTTCCCGGGCTCTACCAGGTCGAGTCTCTCGCCTTCGAGCCGGGCGATCCGAAGACGCTCTACGCCGGAACGTGGCGTCAGGCGTTCCGGACACGGGACGGGGGCGAGTCCTGGACGCGCATCGCCGAAGGCATGGTTCTCGACGCTTCGGTGTACTCGTGGGACTTCGCTTCGTCGGATCCCAAGGACATCTGGGTCTCGACGTGCGGCTGGGTCTACCGGACGCAGGACGGCGGCAACCGCTGGACCCGTTTCAAGAACGGTTTCACGAACCGACGCTCCCACAACGTGCGCCGCGACCCGAACCGGCCCCACGTGATCTACGCCGGGACCGTCGGGGGGCTTCACCGGTCGAACGACGACGGGGAAACGTGGTCGCGCATTTCGCGCGAGACCCTCGTGGTGACCGGCCTCGAGGTGGATCGGCGCACCGGCCGGCTCTTCATCGGAACCGAGGGCGAGGGAGTCTTCTACTCCGACGACGGTGGAGTCACGCTGCAACCCGGCTCGGTGGGGCTGGCGGAAGGAAGAGTCTCCGACCTCGTGGCGGATCCGAACGATCCCAGCCGCGTCTTTTTCTTCCGCGCGTACGCGGGCCAGGAGAGCGGCGTGTGGGAGGCGCAGGGGATCCGGGTGCGGCGCCTGTCGCTCGACGTGCTGCCGCCCGCCGCGTCCCTGTCGGTCTTCCGCGGCCCGCGGGGAGGAACCGTCCTTCTCCTCTCGAGCTTCGCCGGCATGAAGGTCTCTTCCGACGGAGGCGAGCACTGGACAGCGCCGGACCGGCCGCCGGCCGGAACGCCGATCGCGATGTTCCGCTCGGAGTTCGGGACGCCCGTCCTCGTGACGACCGCAGGCGTTTACCGCACGGCGGACGGGCGCAACTTCACGCTGGTCGCCGGGAGCCCCACGGCGCCGACTTCGGCCGACCTCCTGACGGACGGGTTCGGCTCTCCCGTCCTGGAAGTCCGCTCCGCCTCCGGCGCCTTCCGCTGGGACGGCGCGCTCTGGGACGGCCGGCGCCGCACCCTTCTGTCCGGCGGGAGGTTTCTCGATGCGTACCGCGGAGACCTGGCGCCCGCTCCGCCGAAGTCGCCGGTTCGCGAGGTGGACGGGAACCTGATCTGGGAGGAGGACGGCCACCGGCGTGCCGTCCGAAGCCCGCGGCCCGGCCTCTCGGTGGCGTCGGCGCTCGCGATGCCGGCGGGCCGCCTGTACGTGGGCACCGCGGGCGACGGCCTCTTTCTTTTCGAGCCGTAGGGGACCGAGCCGTAGGGGACAGATTTATTTAACGGCCTTAGTCTGTCCTGCTCCATCCGGCAATTAAATAAATCTGTCCCCATTTCCTTTCGAGATTCTTCCGCCCGCCTTCCGGACTTTTTTCCCCGGCTCGCCGTACCGTCGTTGCCGGTAGAGCGGCGTGCGAATCATCGACAGGATCGACCGGGACCGTCTGGCGACTCTCTTCGCAATCCTTGCGATCGCGTGCATCGCCGCGGGAGCGCTCGCGGGGGCTCTCGCCCGGATTGCGGAGGCGTGGGTTTTCCCCACGGCCGGCCTCGTCGGTTACGCGATCCTGGCGGCGCGGGCCATGCTGCTGTGGCAGGGGCGGGGCGCGCTCCCGCGACCCCGGCGCCTACGCTGAGATCGGGGCCGTCACCTCGGGACGTCGTCGAGCCGGATCGTCGATCCGACGGTCACCTTTTCCTTCGCTGCCATTCCGCCCGCGATCTCGAGAACGACTGACGCCGGAAGCTCCGGACCGTAGTTGGGGCACGGATCCGCGCGGCAGGGCGGCGTGTCCGCGGACACGAAAAGGACGCGGCCCGAATCGTCCAGCCACACGATGTCGAGCGGAATCATCGTGTTTTTCATCCAGAACTGGTGCGGCGAGGCGTCGGAGAAGAGGAAGATCATCCCGGTCCTCACCGGCAGGCTCTCGCGGTACATCAGGCCCTGGGCCTGCTCCTCCGGCGTGCGGGCGAGCTCCACCGCGTAGACGGCCCCGGAGGGCAGCACCACCCGCGCTCCGGATGCCGGAACGGGAGTGATCGTGGCCGGCGCCTTCGGCGTTCCGTGGCAGGACATCGCGAGGAGAAGGGCGAGACAGGGGATCCGGTGGAGGCGCGGTCTCCCCACTCTCTACAATCCCTCGACTTCCGCGGCAGGTTCCTCATCGGTCGCCTCGAAGATCTCGTCGCGGCGCACCAGGGCGTACTTCTTGGCGTAGTACCGGAACGACCGGAACGACATGTGGAGGAGCTCCGCCGCTTTCGTCTGGACTCCTTCGCACCGGTCGAGTGCCTCGCGCATGAGGCGTTTTCCAACGGCTTCCAGGTAGCTCTCGAGATTGATTCCCTCCTGGGGCAGGCTCTCGAAATCGGGCACCCGCGTCTTGACCCCGAGCGCGATCGACTCCGGCAGACTCGACACCGTGATCACGGGTCCCGGCTCCAGGGCGACGGTGCGTTCGATCGTGTTCTCCAGCTCGCGCACGTTGCCGGGCCAGGGGTAGGCCTCGAGGAGCCGCATCGCCTCGGTCGAAATCTTCTTTTCCGGGATCTTCTGCTCTTTGCAGACGGCGGCGATGAAGTACTGGGTGAGCGGCGCGATGTCTTCCACGCGCGCCCGGAGCGGCGGCAACGGAATCGGGATGACGTTGATGCGGTAGAAGAGATCTTCCCGGAACTTGCCTTCCGCGACGAGGTCTCTCAGGTCCTTGTTGGTGGCCGCGATGATGCGGACGTCGATCGACACTTCTTCGTTTCCGCCGACCTTGCGGATGACCCGTTCCTGGATCGCGCGGAGCAGCTTGACCTGCATCGTCAAGGTCGTTTCGGAGATCTCGTCCAGGAAGAGGGTCCCGTGGTCGGCTTCCGTGAAGAGGCCGCGCTTGTCCTTGACCGCCCCGGTGAACGCGCCTCTCTCGTGCCCGAAGAGCTCGGACTCCAGGAGCGCCTCGGGCAGTGCGCCGCAGTTGATCGACACGAACTTGCGGTCCTTGCGGATCGAGGTGTAGTGGATCGCGCGGGAGATGAGCTCCTTGCCGGTTCCGCTCTCGCCCGTGAGCAGGACGGTGGTCGAGACCTTCCCGATCCGCTCGATCGTGCGGAAGATCT
>JBBQKV010000205.1:0-3666 GCA_038327245.1 Acidobacteriota bacterium | reverse complement strand
GCCGCGGGTTTCCCGGATTCGCTTGTAGAGGTGGGACACCGAGGAGCGGTGCTCGCCGAGCCACGCGCGCGCCACGTTCAGCGCTGCGAAGTCGGGATGGGAGCGGGTCACCTCCAGCGGATGACCGAACGAGATCGCGGTGGCGCGGGTCTCCTTCTGGAGAATCTCCACCTCGATGCCCGAAGGCTTCCGCGCCGCAACGCGGGGAGGGGGGGAGGGCTCTCCCTCCGGCAGCTTCGCGATTTCCTCCTTCAGGCGGGCGACCATCCCGTCCGGGACGTTCCCGGCGATCCCCAGGGTGAGGTTCGCCCGGCAGTACGCGGATGCCACGAAGGCGCGGACGTCGTCCAGCGTGATCGCCGAGATTCCCGCAACCGTGCCGAGCGCGGGGTGCGCGTACGGGGTTCCCGCGAAGAGGTTCGTCTGGAGCCTTTCCTTCGCCAGCTCCTCTTCGTTGTTCGAGCGAAGGTCCTCCTTCAGCGAGTTCAACTGGCCGTCCTTCAACCGCTGGAAGTCGTCCGGGCGGAGACCGGGCGTGAGCAGCTGCGGCAGCACCACGTCGAGGAAGGGTTTCCAGTTGTCACGATGGATCGAGCCCGTGAAGGTGGTCATCTCCTTATCGACCTGCTCCCCGAAGCTTCCCGCCATGGGATAGAGAGCCTTGTTGACCTCGTCGATGCGCATCTCACGCGATCCGGCTTCAGCGACCATCGCCGCGGAGAGCGTGGCGAGCCCCTCCTTGCCGGCGGGGTCGTGCGCCGACCCCACCGTGAACAGGAGCTTGAAGTTGACCTGGGGCAGGGTCGTCTTCTGGAGGACGACCGGGATTTCGGCCTTCGTGGCTGCCGCCGTCTTCGGCGCCAGCGACGACAGGGCCGGGAGCGCCTCGACCGCCGCGGGCATCGGCTCCCTGGACAGAGTCGTCAGCACGAGCCGGTTGTCCGTGAAGTAGTGTCGGGCCGTCATCAGCAGGTCTTCGGGCGTCAACGACTGGTAAACGCGGTAGACGTTGTTGAGCGTCCCGAACGACCGGTGGTAGCGCACGTAGCGCGCGAGAGTCGCGGCGATCCGTTCGGTGTTGTCGAGAGACCGGACGAGGCCGTACCGCGCGTTCGACTTCGCGTCCGCCAGCCGCTTCGCGGCGACCGGACGCGAGCTCGCCTCGGCAAAGGTCTTCAGGAGCTCGTCCCGGACGGAGAGCGCGTCGTCCATTTTCTTCAGCCGGGCATAGACGCCGGTCAAACCCGGATCCGCGCCGCCCGGGTTGTCCGCGAACATCCCGTCGACCTTCTGCTCCTGCTCGACCAGCTTCTTGTAGGTGTCGGATGTCTCTCCGAAGTAGAGATCCATCAACAGGTCCATCGCGGCGTAGTCTTTCTCGCTCTCGGAGAAAGCGGGGCCGTGAAACGCCACGGTCACCCAGGGAAGCGTCTCGCTCGTCCACGGCACGTGGGCCACCACGGCCTTCTGCGGTTCGGGTTCCTTCGGGATGTCGACCTTGTACCGGCCGGGCTTCCAGTCCGCCCAGTACTTCTCGACGAGCGGAATCACGCGCGCCGGATCGACGTCCCCCGCGACGATCACCGTGGTGTACTCCGGCCGGTACCATCGGTCGAAGAAGGTGCGGGAGTAGTCGAACTGGTTGGGCATGTCCTCGATGTCCTTCAAGAAGCCCATCGTCGTGTGCTTGTACGTGTGGGTGGTGAAGGCCCTGTCGTGCTGGACCTCCTCCATCTTGACGACCGGGTTCGCGCTGTTCTTGTTGTATTCACCGAGCACCGCCCGCGCCTCGGTCTTGAACCCCTCCTGCGAATAGTCCAGGTTCTTGAACCGATCCGCCTCGATCGCGAGGATCGTCTCGAGGTCTTCCTTCGCGAAGGTCGTGTGGTAGTTGGTGAAGTCGTCGCTCGTGAACGCGTTCTGGCGGGCGCCGGCCTGGGTGACGATCTCGTTGTAGCGGTCGGGCGGATACGCCTTCGTCCCGCGGAACATCTTGTGCTCGAAGAAGTGCGCGAACCCGGACTTGCCCGGCTCGACTTCGTTGCGCGATCCGGTCTGTACCGGGATCTGCAGTGATACAATGTTCGGAAAGCCGGTCGGCACGACGATCACGCGGAGCCCGTTCGCGAGCGTCGTCTCCGTTGATGAGAAGGGAAGAACGTCCCCTGCGGCTGACCGGGCAGCTGATGCAGCGTCTGGCATCGTGATCGGAGGTGGGTAGCCGAAACGAAAAAGGGCGGCCCGTGCGGTCGCCCTCTTCGTCGCGTGACACGCGCTAGGCTAGACGACCGGACGCGTCCCGGTGATGAGGCGGTAGAGAATGACGATAACGGCGAGCACCAGGAGCAGGTGGATGAGAGCGCCGGCGACATGGAAGACGCCGAAGCCCAGAATCCACAAGATGAAGAGTACGACTGCTATGGTCCACAGCATGGTCCGTCCTCCCCCGAGAAGGTTCGATCGTGACGTGCGGCGACTTGTAAGCAACTGTCGTACCGGGGAACGCGAGCCGGCGGCCCGGTCATCCCCGCGCGGGAGCCCCGGCCCGGCGGCGGAGGATGAGAAGAATGACCAACGCGGCGACCATCACCCCGCCGAGGCCGACACCGTGGAGGATCTGCTCGATCCGAGGCAAGTTGCGACCGAAGAGATACCCGACCAGGCCGAAAGTAGCTGCCAGCATAGCCCACGGCCGCGTTGTACAGGCTGAAGCGGCCAAAAGGCATCCCCGCCAGCCCGGGGAACCCCTATGCCTTCGATCAGCACGAGAAGGACGACGACGGTATAGCCGTAAGATTCGAGCAGCCCGAGAATCGAGTGTGACAGACGCTCCCCGTACGAGCACCGACGTGGCGTCGTGCGAGGCGTCGGCTCAGCCCCGACCGCGGGACACAGCGTCGCGGTCGCGAGCCGGCCTGAGCCGTATCCTGGAGAGCGCGCGCCGCGCTCCGCGCCAGACAGCGCGCACTGCGAGAAGCAACAATACCAGCAGAACCAGCGCGGCGGAGAGCGTGATCACCGGGTGTTGCCAGAGCGTGATGAGCAGTGTCGACACCACTCCGAGCTCCGCGAGATTGGCGGCTCCGTTGCTGAACGGCTCGGGAGAGGCATCGATGGCGTAGCGTGCGCCGAGCTTGGCCCCATGCGTGGTCAGTGCCAGCCCTCCTCCCAGGAGCGCCGCCGCGAGCGTGACCGTGGAGCCGCCGCCCCACACGGTCGCGGCGGCGAGCACGGCGGCGGCCGGAGGCCGAATGAAGGTGTGCACCGTTTCCCAGAATGATGCCAGGCCGGGCACGAGCGTGGCGACGAACTCCAGGGTGTAGAGCACCGCCGCCAGCGCGATGATCCACACGCTGTCCACGGCGCCGAGCGCCCCGGGCAGCGGGGCGATCCAATGAAGCCGCTCGGCGAGCCCCAACACCGCGATCGTGGCGTAGAGGTTGACCCCCGCCGCGTACGACACTCCAAGCGCCTTGACGAGCGCCCCGACTCCCTCCATCTCGTCTCCCAACTGGCCTGGCTGTCCCTAACGCAACTGTCTCTCCAAAGTTTCGCGACTGCCCACTCTCTCGTGAACGACTTCACCGGCTTCCGCGCCTCCGCGCTCGACTTCTTTCGGCAGCTCGCCCGTCACAATCGGAAGGCGTGGTTCGAGGCGCATCGCTC
>JBBQKV010000204.1:0-3669 GCA_038327245.1 Acidobacteriota bacterium | reverse complement strand
TCGGCCTGGTCGTCGGTCGTAACCTTCGACCAGGCTTCCTTCTCCGACGGCGTCAGGAAGTACGCCTCGGCCGACTTGCCCCAATCCTTGTACTTCGACAGCTGCGCGAGACTGACCGCGGCGAACACGAGTGCGGCGGCGGCGATGAGTGCTCTTTTCAAGGGTCCCTCCTCGATAGGCCGGGCATTCTAGTCCGCGGAGGCGGCCTCTTCTACCTTGTCATCCCGAGCGAAGCGAGGGAACTGGCCGCGCGGCGGTCGCCCTGAGGGGAGAGAGGGATCTCCTGACTCTCGGTACAGTACCCTCGTCGCTTCGCTCCTCGGAATGACAGGGGGGAGGAATTATCTCCTCACCAGGGTCCCCCTCTGGACCCGCGTGAGCGCTAATGACCGGTTCGAGTCGCCGCGTCGAGACCCCGCCTCCTCGCGGAGCACGGCGATCACCTGCCGTACCTCTCCCTGCATCCGCTCCATACGCTCCTTCATGTGAAGGATCACCTCGACGCCCGCGAGATTGACCCCCAGGTGGCGGGTCAAGGAGAGAATGATCTCCAGTCGCTCCACCGTGTCGGAGTCGTAAACGCGGGTATTCCCTTCCGTCCGCGTCGGCCGCAGAAGGCCTTCCCGCTCATACATCCGGAGGGTCTGAGGATGGATGCCGTACTTCTCGGAAATCGCTCCGATGCGAAGCCCGATCCTCGTCGTCCGTATTCTCATCGCTTCCGGACCGCGACCGGGATCGCCTCGGCCCGTTCGGTCTTCGGGGCGGTCACCCGGAGGATCCCGGCCTTCAACGTCGCCTTGATGCGCGAAAAGTCGATCGAAGCCGGCACCGAGAAGTCGCGCGAAAAGCTGCCGTAGATCCGCTCCATCCGGACGAACTGCCGCGGAGGTACGCCCTCCTCGGCGCGGCGGACTCCGGAGACGCGAAGCTTGCCCTCCAGTGCCTCCAGGTGGACGTCTTCGAGTTGCACGCCGGGCAGCTCCACGGCGAGGACGACCTCTTCCGATGTCTCATACACGTCGGCCGCCGGCGACCAGAGCGCGGCGTCCAGTCCCTCGTCGGGAAACTCCGTCCGATTAATCGTCTCCTCGAAAAGACGGTTCATCTTTTCCTGGATCGCGAACAGGTCCTGCAGCGAGCTCCAGCGGAAGCCACTCATCGCGGGTTACGTCTTGTCCGTGTCCACGTACTCGGTGTCGATGACGTCTTCGTCTTTCGCGCCCTGGGCCCCGCCTGCCGGCTCGCCGCCGGTGGCCCCGGAAGAAGCGGACGCCGTGCCCTTGTAAATCGCCTCGGCGAGTTTGTGTGCGGCCTGCTCCACCCGCTGCCCAGCCTCGGTCATCGCCGCGGCGTCATTCGACTCCAGGGCTTTCTTCGCGTCCGCGATCGTGGACTCGAAGGGCGAGGCCTCCGCCGGATCCAGCTTGTCGCGATTCTCGTTGAAGGTCTTTTCCGTCGAGTACACCAGGCCGTCCAGGCGGTTGCGCGCCTCGATCTCCTCGCGTCTCTTCTTGTCCTCGTCGGCATGGGCCTGCGCGTCGCTGACCATCCGATCGATTTCGTCCTTCTTGAGTCCGGACGACGCCGTGATGGTGATCTTCTGCTCCTTGCCGGTGCCGAGGTCCTTGGCCGAGACGTTCAGGATTCCGTTGGCGTCGATGTCGAAGGTCACTTCGATCTGAGGCATCCCGCGCGGCGCGGCGGGAAGCCCGACGAGGTGAAAGACACCCAGGGGCTTGTTGTCCCGGGCCATCTCGCGCTCGCCCTGAAGAACCTTGATCTCGACCGAGGTCTGGTTGTCGGCCGCGGTCGAGAAGGTTTCGCTCTTCTTCGTCGGAATCGTCGTGTTCCGCTCGATCAGCTTCGTGCTCACGCCCCCGAGCGTCTCGATGCCGAGCGAGAGCGGCGTGACGTCGAGCAACAGGAGGTCCTTGACGTCGCCGGCGAGAACGCCGCCCTGGATCGCCGCGCCGATCGCCACCACTTCGTCGGGGTTGACGCCCTGGTGGGGCTCTTTCCCGAAAAGCTCCTTCACGAGCTGCTGGATTCTCGGCATCCTCGTCTGACCGCCGACCAGGACGACCTCGTCGATGTCCTTGGGCTCGACGCCCGCGTCCTTGAGCGCCTGCTTGCAGGGACCCATCGAGCGGCTGACGATGTCCTCGACGAGCTGTTCGAGCCTGGATCGCGTGAGCTTCAGCTGGAGGTGCTTCGGCCCCGACGCGTCCGCCGTGATGAACGGCAGGTTGACTTCGGTCTCGACGACGTTCGAGAGCTCGATCTTGGCCTTCTCCGCCGCTTCCTTCAGCCGCTGCATCGCCATCGCGTCCTTGGAGAGGTCGATGCCCTGATCCTTCTTGAATTCCGCGAGGATCCAGTCGATGACGCGCTGGTCGATGTTGTCGCCGCCCAGGTGCGTGTCGCCGTTGGTCGATTTGACCTCGACGACTCCTTCGCCGACCTCGAGGATCGAGATGTCGAAAGTCCCGCCGCCGAAGTCATAGACGGCGATGGTCTCGTCCTTCTTCTTGTCGAGACCGTAGGCGAGGGCCGCGGCCGTGGGCTCGTTGACCAGCCGCTCGACCGTCAGGCCGGCGATCTGCCCCGCGTCCTTGGTGGCCTGCCGCTGGGAGTCGTTGAAGTAGGCGGGCACCGTGATCACGGCCCGCGTCACCTTCTGACCCAGATACGCCTCGGCGGCTTCTTTCAGCTTCCCGAGGATCATCGCGGAGATCTCGGGCGGCGAGTATTCCTTGCCGCCCGCCTTGATGCGCACGTCTCCGTTCCCCGCCGGCGCGACGGCGAAGGGCACCATCTTCATCTCCTCGGTCACTTCCGAGAATTTCCGGCCCATGAACCGCTTGATCGAAAAGACGGTGTTGGAAGGGTTGGTGATTGCCTGGCGCTTCGCGACCTGGCCGACGAGGCGCTCGCCGGTCTTGGAGAACGCGACCACGGAAGGGGTAGTCCGATTCCCTTCGGCGTTGGGAATGACGACGGGGTCCCCCCCCTCCATGACGGCAACGCACGAGTTCGTGGTGCCGAGGTCGATACCGATGATCTTGCTCATTTGTCTCCTGCTTTTCCCTGATTTGCCCCCCCGTTTCTCGGGGGTCGAGGGCGGATCATAGAATCTTAGTGTCTCGTTGTCAAGTTACCAGCGGACGACTCTAAGTCCCTCAAACTCAAGTCTGGCAAGGCCCCTACCGGACGACCGAGACCCCCGGCGGCCTCTCGACCGGAGTCGAACGGCCCCTCCCGGCGGGGCGCACCTCCGAGACGGGGGCGAGCAGTCCCTCGTGAGTCAGATCGAGATCGATCGCGCCGGCGGCGTTCCGGCCGTAGAGCGTGAACTTGCCGTCCTCGGGACGCAGGATGTAACGGTAGAAGCGGCCGTAGGGGTCCCTCAAGGAGTCCTCCTCGAGGACATCGCCGACGACCAGGTCCAGCAGCGTCTTGGGATAGCGCCCGGTCGAGCCGTAATAGACGCGGATAGCCCGGCCCACGGTCTGGAGCCGGGCAAAGGACGTCGCCTGGAAGAGGTCCCGGACCGGAGGCTTCTCCGCGGGGGACCGGAGAAGGACGTTGGCCGGATTTCGTGGGAGGAGAAAGATCGAAAGCGCGGCGAGGGCGAGGAGCGGCAGCCAGCGTGCAACGACGCCGATC
>JBBQKV010000203.1:0-3674 GCA_038327245.1 Acidobacteriota bacterium | reverse complement strand
CGAGGCGCGAAGTCCGGCGCTCCAGGGGACGAAGGTGACTGTCACCGACACCGACGGAACGTATCGACTGACGCTCCTGCCGCCGGGAACGTACGCGGTCTCGGCGTCGCTCTCCCAGTTCGGCCGCGCCGAGCAGACCCTGCAGGTCCTTCTCGACCGCAACGTAACCGCCGACTTCCGCCTCCGCGCGACCGCGCGCGAAGAGGTCGTGGTCTCGGGCGAGGCGCCCGCGATCGACACGACCTCGACGACGCTCGGGGCGAACATCAGCCAGCGCGCCATCCAGAACCTCCCGACCGGCCGCAACTACGGATCGGTCGTGCTCACCGTCCCGGGGGTCGTGAAAGACAACGCGGACCCGAACAGCGACTCCCTCTCGGTCTACGGGTCCTCCTCCGCCGAGAACGCCTATCTGATCGACGGGGTGAACACGACGAACGTGGAATACGGGTTGGAGGGCAAGGACCTGAACTTCGAGTTCATCCAGGAGATCGACGTCAAGACCGGCGGCTACGAGGCGGAGTATGGCCGCGCGACGGGCGGAATCATCAACGTGATCACGAAGTCGGGCGGCAACGAGTTCCACGGCGACCTCTTCGGCTACTACGACAACGACTCGCTCCAGGCGAAGACGAAGGGCGTCGGCGAGACGCTGCAGGGATCGGCTCTCGGGTTCACCCGCGACGACTGGGGAGTCGACCTGGGGGGCTTCATCCTTAAGGACCGGCTCTGGTTCTTCGGCGCGTACGACCGCGTCACCCGCAAGACGACGAACGAGCTCACGACCGGCCCCCTCGAGGGAGACCAGGTCGAGTCGCGGACGATCCGGAACCTCGGGTCCGGCAAGCTGACGTGGGGCTTCGCGACCGGACATACCCTCGTCGCGTCGTTCATCCAGGACCCGCGCACCGACAGCGGCGCCATCGACGACGCCAACCACACGCTGAACGGCGAGCTCGCGACCTTCCTGGGCCGGCAGGACTTCGGCGGCCGCGACTACTCCCTGCGGTGGGACGGCCTCTTCGGATCGGCACTCGTGATGTCGGCGCAGGGCGCCCGGCACGAGGAGCGCAACTCGATCGGACCGGCGAGCGCCGACGGCGACACGGTCGAGTTCATCGACGCCCGCGAGGACAACTTCCAGACCGGCGGGTTCGGGCTGATCCAGAAGAAGAACTTCCGGCGGGATCACTACGCCCTGTCCGCGACGGGCTTCGTCCAGCGGCACGAGATCAAGGGCGGCCTGGAGTACGAGAAGGACAGCGCGCAGGTCGTGAAGAGGATGTCGGGCGGGCAGCAGGTCACGATCTTCGACAACCCGAACGACCCGGCGCGCCCGGTGTACCAGCACTTCTACTGGACGGTTCCCGACGCGACGACCGAGCCCTTCAACGCGCCGATCTCCCAGCTGAACGCGAGCCCCGAGCACAAGATCTGGACGGCGTACCTGCAGGATCGCTGGAACGTCCTCTCGAGCCTGACGCTGAACCTGGGGGTCCGGTGGGACCGCCAGGAAATCATTGACGCCTCGGGCGAGTCGCGGGTCACGCTCGACAAGGACTGGGCGCCCCGCCTCGGCGTGATCTGGAGCCCCGGCGCTGACAAAAAAACAAAAGTCTTCAGCTCGTTCGGCCTCTACTACGAGGAAATCCCGATGGACCTCGTCATCCGCTCGTTCTCGTTCGAGCGGCAGCCGAACGTCAACAACTTCGACCCGACGAGCGTCGTGCCGGACCCCGCCGCCGACGCCGCAATCGACACCCCGACCACGATCCTGGGCGGCTTCACGGAGCCCACGGACCCGAACCTGGAGAACCAGTACGTCCGGGAGTTCCTCGTGGGGGCGGAGAGGGAAGTGATGCCGGACGTCGCAGTGGGCGCGAAGTTCATCTACCGCAACTACGGCCAGGTCATCGAGGACTTCCTCTGCATGGACGACGGGACGTACTGCATCGGGAATCCGGGCGAAGGCATCATGAAGAACATCTTCACGCTCGACTACGCGACGACCCTTCCGGCCCCCAAACCGCAGCGGATCTACCGGGGCGTGCAGCTCGACGTCACCAAGCGTTTCTCGAACAACTGGCAGATGCTCGCGTCGTACCTCTGGTCGAAGCTCGACGGGAACTACGACGGAGAGTTCGCGCCGTTCACGAACGCGGGTCCGGACCCGAACATCTCGGCCGCGTACGACTATTACGACTTCTTCACGGACGGCCAGCACCGTGACGACATCACGAACCGGGGGCCGCTCTCGAACGACCGGAGGAGCCAGTTCAAGGTGTCCGGCGTCTACGTGACGCCGTTCCAGCTCTCCCTCGGCATGACCGCGTACTACCGCACCGGGACTCCGGTGTCCCGCTACGGTTTCTCCGACGTCTACGGCCGCTACGAGTTCTTCCTGACGCGGCGGGGCGGAGACGGTCGTTCGCCCGACACCTACGAGGCGGACCTCCACTTCGGGTATCCGCTGCGCCTCGGGCCGGTCACGGTGAACTTGATCGCCGACGTCTTCAACGTCTTGAACTTGCAGCGTCCCATCCTGCTCGACCAGCGATACAACTTCCAGGAGTTTGCCAACGCGGACTACGTGTGCGGCTCGGATCCGAATAACGTGGACGAGGGGAAGTGCAACGAGCGTTACGGAAAGGCGTTCCTGCGCCAGGCGCCGCGCTCGCTTCGGCTGGGAGCGAGGATCTCCTTTTAGAGTCGCGGGGACAGGTCCTGCGGACCTGCACTCGCCGCAGTCCAAGAGCGGGGACAGGTCCTGCGGACCTGCACTCGCCGCAGTCCAAGAGCGCGGACAGGTCCTGCGGACCTGCACCCGCCGCAGTCCAAGAGACGCCCGACCAGCCTAGGCGGTCGAGCCGAGCACCAGCCCGAAGAACTCCGCGAGCGCCTGGGACACCGCCTTCGGGCGTTCCATGGGGGTGAGGTGCCCCGCGCCCGGGATCGTGACGAGCCGCGCCCCCGGAATGGCCGCCGCCATTGCCTCGGAGTCCGCGGGCGGCGTAAGGACATCACGGTCGCCGACGACGACGAGCGTCGGGATCGAGATCTCGCGCAGCAGGGCGGTCGAGTCTGGGCGGTCCCGCATGGCGGCGAGGTCCGCCTCCACGGTCTCGGGCTTCTGCCGCGAAATGATCCGCTCGACCCGCTCGACGAGGTCCTTGCGCGCCAGCGATTCGGGGGAGAGGAGCTTGCCCGGCATCGCTTCGACGACCGGGGCGACGCCGTTCGCGTGCACCGCCGCGATGGTCTCGTCGCGTTTCGCCCTTCCCGCGTCGTCGTCGGCGGAGGCCCGCGTGTCGACGAGCGCGAGCGCGCGCACTTTCTCGGGCCGGCGCTTCATCAGCGCGAGAGAGATGTATCCGCCGAAGGAGAACCCCGCGAGACCCACCGGCTCGTCGAGCGATCTCACGATTGTCTCGAGGAAGTCGGCGTAGCCTTCGATGCCCTCGGGCGCCGGCGCCTCGGTGTTGCCGCGCCCGGGGAGATCCGGCTTCAGCACCCGGAACTGGGTCGAGAGCGCTCGCGCGACACCCGACCACATCGCGCCGTCCAGCGGGTACCCGTGAACGAGAATCACCGCCGGACCTTTTCCGATTTCCCGAACGTCGGCCGGACGGCCGGCCCACTCCATCCGCATCGCTTGCTCCGCGCCGGAAATCTTA
>JBBQKV010000202.1:0-3749 GCA_038327245.1 Acidobacteriota bacterium | reverse complement strand
GTGCGGCCGCCTTCTCATCGTGCACGAGGACTCGCGCACCGGCGGCATCGGGGAGAGCCTCGCGGCGATCGTCCAGGAGGAGGCGTTCGAGCACCTGGACGCGCCGGTCCGGATCGTCGGTGCTCTCGACACGCCCGTGCCGTACTCGCCGCCGCTCGAGGACTTCTACCTACCGAGCGAGGCGGAGGTCGAGCGGGCAGCCCGGTTGCTCGCGGCCTACTAGAGAGTCGCGTGGCGGCGCTCCGCAAGATCCTCCACGTCGACATGGACGCGTTCTACGCGTCGGTCGAGCAGCGCGACGATCCGGCACTGCGCGGGAAGCCCGTCGCCGTCGGAGGCCGGCCCGAGAGCCGGGGCGTCGTCGCCGCCGCGAGCTACGAGGCGCGCGAGTTCGGCGTGCGCTCGGCGGTCCCGATGTCGCGCGCCATCCGGCTCTGTCCCCATCTCGTGATCGTCCGCCCGGACTTCGCGAAATACGGCGAGGTGTCCCGCCAGGTGTTCGCGATCTTCCGCGACGTCACGCCGCTCGTGGAGCCGCTCTCGCTCGACGAGGCATACCTCGACGTCACCGAGAACTCGTGGGGGGAGCCGCTCGCGGTGGAGGTGGCGCGGCGGATCAAGCGCCGGATTCTCGACGAGACGGGCCTGACGGCGTCCGCCGGCGTCGCGCCGAACAAGTTTCTCGCGAAGACCGCGTCGGGCTGGAAGAAGCCGGACGGGCTCACGGTCATCTCTCCCGACCGCATCGAGCGGTTCCTGGGCGAGCTCCCGGTCGACGCGCTGTGGGGCGTCGGGCCGGTCACCGCGCGCCGCCTGCGTGCCGCCGGGATCGAGCGGCTCCTCGACGTGCGCGCCGCGGACGACGAGATCCTCCGGCGCGCCGTCGGAAGCTGGGCCGATTCGCTCCGCCGACTCTCTTACGGGGAGGACGACCGGCCGGTGACCCCGAACCACGAGCGCAAGTCGATCGGCTGCGAGGAGACGTTCGCGCAGGACCTGCGGGACCTGGAGGAGATCCGGCGCGAGGTCGAGGCGATCGCGCGCCACGCGGCCGCGGCGCTCTCGCGCCGCAAGCTCCTGGCGCGGACGGTGGTGTTGAAGCTGCGCTACTCGAACTTCGAGACGATCACGCGCAGCCAGACGCGCGACCCTGCGACCTGCTCGGAGGAAGAGATCGTGACGCGGATGGTCGCGCTGCTCGGGAAGACGGAGGCGGGAACCCGGCCCGTGCGGCTCCTGGGCGCGTCGCTCCACGGTCTCGTCGGCGAGGGCACGGCGGAGGAGCCCGCGCTGCCGGCGGTCCCCCAGCTCGCACTGCCGGTGGAATGATCCAGCCCTTCCGGATCGACGTCGCGGACGCCGCGCTCGACGACCTGCGTCAACGGATCGCGCGGACCCGCTGGCCCGACGAGGTCTCGGGCAGCGGCTGGGACTACGGGACGAATCGCCACTACCTCCGGGAGCTCCTGGAGTACTGGCGCGACGGATTCGACTGGCGCGAGCAGGAGCGGAAGCTGAACGAGTTCTCCCACTTCCTGACCGACGTGGACGGCCTGACGCTGCACTACTTTCGCGAGCCGGGCCGCGGGCCGGAGCCGATGCCGATCCTCCTCGTCCACGGCTGGCCGAGCACCTTCTTCGAAATGACGAAGCTCGCTCCCCTCCTGGCCGACCCCGCGGCGCATGGCGGCGATCCGGCGGACGCGTTCGACGTCGTCGTGCCTTCGCT
Organism: Acidobacteriota bacterium; assembly: GCA_038327245.1. Classification (GTDB taxonomy): domain Bacteria; phylum Acidobacteriota; class Thermoanaerobaculia; order UBA5066; family Gp7-AA6; genus Gp7-AA6. The sequence continues at coordinate 2,020 of JBBQKV010000202.1, read as the reverse complement.
GCCGGGCTGCGGTTTCTCGGAGAAGCCGCATACGGCGGGGATGCACAAGACCCGGATGGCGGAGCTGTTCGCCAAGCTGATGACGGACACGCTGGGATATTCGCGGTTCGCGGCGCGGGGCGGCGACGTCGGGGCCGGAGTCGTCGCGCTCATGGGGCTCGACTACCCCGATCGGGTGATCGGGATCCACGTGTCCGACGTCTTGCGGCCGTACCTGGGCCCCGGCGCGCGCCACTTCACCGACGCGGAGCGGACGTTCTTCGAGGAAGAACGCATCTGGATGGAGAAGGAGGGCGCGTACGACCACCTCCAGGCCACGAAGCCGCAGACGCTCGGATACGGGTTGAACGACTCCCCGGCAGGGCTCGCGGCGTGGCTCGTCGAGAAGTACCGGAGCTGGAGCGAGTGTGGGGGCGACGTGGAGCGCCGCTTCACGAAGGACGAGATTCTCACGCAGCTGACGCTCTACTGGGTGACCGAAACGATCAATTCCGCGAACCGCCTGTATTACGAGCGCGACCGTCACCCCCGGGCGTTCGGCGCCGAGGACCGGGTGCGGGTGCCGACCGCGGTGACGATCTTCCCGGGCGACATCGACCGGCCGCCGCGGGAGTGGGGCGAGCGCGTCTACGACGTCCGGCGCTGGACCGCCATGCCGCGCGGCGGACACTTCGCGGCGCTGGAGGAGCCGGACTTGCTGGCGCAGGACATCCGGGAGTTCTTCCGCGACTACCGCTGAGTTGGGGTCAACGCTGCATTGCTGCGATCAGCGCTGAATGCACGAATGCAGCGTTGACCCCAGCCACCCCATTAACCTCCGAGAAGTTTCTGCTTCTCGAGAAAGTCGAGAACGGCGGCGTTGAGCTCCTGCGGCTTCTCGAGCTGGACGAAGTGGCCGGTCCCCTCGATCACGCGATAGTCGACCTGCGGCGCGAGCTTCCGCACGTACGCGACGTACTCCGCCGTCCAGAACGGGGCTTTCGAGTTGACGACGAGGAGCGGGACCGTGATCGGGTCGTCTTTCCAGATCGCGGGGTCGCGCATGCCCTCGAACGAGCCGACCATGACGTACTGGGGGGTGCCGACCGTGGTCGCGACGGTCGCGTCGCGCAGCTCCTCGGTGCCCGGGTTCGCGAACATCGAGGCGATGAACTTCGACGCGACGTCCCTGTACGCCGGCGTGCGGAGCTGCGTGATGACCGGATCGAGCATCCCGGAGTAGATATTCTGCAGGGCGCCGTCCACCGAGACGAGCGCGAGCGTCTTCTGCGGGTAGAGCCGGTAGAACTGCCGGATGATCGGCGCGCCCATGCTGTGGCCCACGAGAACGGCGCGCTCGACACCCGCGTCGCGCAGGACGGCCTCGACCGCGCGCGCATAGAACTCCATCGAGTAGGTCGTCTGCGGTTTGTCGCTCAGCCCGTGTCCCGGCAGATCGAGGGTGATCACGCGAACCCGCCTCGCCAGGTCCGGCGTCACGAGCCTCCAGGCCGTCACGTCGCCCGTCCAGCCGTGGATGAGCACGACGGTGAGGCGGGCGGAGCCGACGATCTCGTAGTGGATCCGGTTCCCGTCCAGCGTCGCGAAACGCGAGGACCCCACCTCGGAGGCGGCCGCAACGACGGGCATCGTCTTCTGGGACGCGCACCCGAACGCCGCCACGATCGCGACGCTGACCGCCGCGAGGCTAAGGGTGGCGGAAGCCGACCTCGAGGTGCGAGTCATCGCAGAACGGTTTGCTCTTCGAGGCTCCGCAGCGGCACAACCGGTAGAACGAGCTTTCCTCACAGATCCTCCCGTCCGAATACGTCAGCGTCGGACCGCCGAACACTTCGTACGGCCCGTCGCGAACGACCTGAATCACGGAAGCCTCGACCTCGGCCGCATCGACAGTGGACGCGACCCGCGCCCCCGGGTCGGCGCTCTCCGCGCCGACGAACCCGCACTCCTTGTGGGTCCCGTCGCAGTACGGCTTGTTGGAGGACTTACCGCACCGGCAGAGCGAATACGCGGGCTTCAA
>JBBQKV010000201.1:0-3751 GCA_038327245.1 Acidobacteriota bacterium | reverse complement strand
GGATCGCGCGCTCCGGCGGATGGGGATGGCACGTGGGCGACGAGGGGTCCGGGTTCTGGATCGGAGAGCGCGCCATCCGCGCGGTGCTTCGGGCCGTGGACGGCCGCGGCCCCGCGACGACCCTCGATCGGGCGCTGTCGGAACATTTCGACATCGCGGAGCCCGGGCAGATCCTCTACGCGATCTACGACCGGGAGTTTCCGCGAACGCGGGTCGCGAAGTTTTCGGCGCGGGTGGACGCGGCGGCCCGGGCCGGCGACGCGGTCGCGAGGGGAATCCTCGCCGACGCCGCGTCCGAGCTGGTGTGCGCGGCGACGAGCGTGCGGGACCAGCTCGGGCTGGAGGAAGGGCCCTACGACGTCGTCCTCTCCGGCGGCACGTTCTCGGCGGTTCCGATTCTCGAGTCGGACGTCGCGCACCGCCTGGAGAGCCCGCGGGCCCGGGTGAGGGGACTGACTCAGGCGCCGGCGATGGGAGCGGTGAAGCTCGCGATCGAGGCTCTCGATCTGCCGGATCCTCCGCCGGGCGCGGCCGCGTGAAGCGCCTCATCGTCAACGCCGACGACTTCGGCCGGACCCGCGGGATCAATGATGGCGTTCTCGAGTCGCACCTCGCCGGCATCGTGAGGTCGGCGACGGTGATGGTCCTGGAACCCGCCGCGGAAGACGGCATCTCCCGGGCAATCGCGCGGGCGCCGCTGCTCGCGCTCGGCCTCCACTTCTCCGTGACCGGCGGCGGGTTGCCGGCGGCGCAACCGGATCAGCTCCCGACCCTCCTCGTCGGCGGCCGGTTCGCGCGGACTCCGCAGGGTCTGCCCCGCGAAATTCAGCCCGGGGAGATCCGGCGCGAGCTCGATGCGCAGATCCTCCTTTTCGAAAAGCTGGCGGGACGCCCGCCTTCTCACCTCGACTCCCACCACCACAGCGCGCTCCATCCCGGTATTCAGCCGGTCTTCGCGGAGGTCGCCCGCGAACGCGGTCTCCCCGTGCGCGCCTCGAGCGGGGAGGCGCTCATCGCCCTTCGCGCCGCGGGCGTGAGAACTCCGGACCACTTCCGGGACGGTTTCTACGGGGACGGAGCAACCGCGGAGAACCTCCGGGCGACGTTGACGAGCCTGCCCGACGGGACGAGCGAGCTGATGTGCCACCCGGGCCATCCCGACGACGCGCTCCTTGCGGCCAGCACGTATGCGCAGGAACGGGAACGCGAGCTCGAGCTCCTCTGCGATCCGGAGCTGCCGCTTCTACTGGCGCGCGAGGCGGTCGAGCGCATCGACTTCCGCGACCTGTGAAGGTCGAGATCTTCCCGACCCGCGCCGCGCTCGCCCGGAGCGCTGCGAAGATGCTTGCGGGTGTGCTTCGGAAAAACGAGCGACCGGTTCTCCTCCTGCCCGCGGGCAAGACGGCCGTCCCGGTCTATCGCGAGCTTCGCCGGCTCCACGCCGCCGGCCACGCGCCGATGGCCGGCGCGACGACGTTCAACCTGGACGAGCTGCGGGTCCCGGCCGCGGACCCGCGCAGCTTCCGCTCCTTCATGGAAGGCCACCTCTTTTCGGGGGTGGACCTCCCGCGAAACCGGATCCGGTTCCTGCGGGGGGACGTGGAGGATGCGCCGCGCGAATGTGCACGCTACGAGCGGCGGTACGCGCTCGACGGGCCGCCGCACCTCGCGTTCGTGGGGGTCGGCGTCAACGGGCACGTCGCGTACCTGGAACCGGCGGCTGCGCTTCCGCCGCGGACGGCTCTCGTCCGGCTCTCCGCGGTGACGCGCCGGGTCCTCCTCGGGGACGGCGTCCGTCCCGTGCCCCGCGAGGCGCTGACGGTCGGACTCGAGACGATCCTCGCCTCGCGAGAAATCCTCCTCGTGGCGAGCGGCTCGAAGAAGGCGGCGGCCGTCGCGGCCGCGCTCGAAGGACCAGTGACGGCCCGATGCCCCGCATCGTTCGTGTCGCTGCACCCGCGGCTCTCGGTGATGCTGGACCGGGGGGCGGCGTCCCGGCTCGCGACGCGCTAGCGGCTCTCCTTCGAACCCTTCTCCAGCAGGCGCTTCGTCAGGAAGACGATCCCCAGCATCTGTACCCACTCCGACAGGATGTTTCCGAGGACGTGAGTCCACTTCGCGTCCGGATCCCGGGCCCGATAGACGAAGAGCAGGATCAGGCCGCTCACGACCAGGAAGATGGTCAGCGAGTGGCGGAAGAGGAAATGCTGGCGCAACCGCGCCGGAATGCGCTTGCTTTCGGCGGAGCCCGTTTCGAACAGGTACTTGGTCCCGATCACGAGGATGAGCGTGCCGCACCAGTCCGCCACGGCGTTGCCGAAGAATTCGCCTGATCGCGTCCTGGGGTCGGACCGGGCATACAGGATCGTCCACGTGGCGAGAATGGCCATGGCGACGAGACTCAATGAGTGCTCGTGGAGGAACTCGAGAACGGGTCCCCGCTTCGGAGTCTTGCGCTTCGTCATTGCCGCGGCCGGGATCTTAGCGCCGCCCTCAGGTCGCCGTTCGCGGCGTCCAGGAGTTTCTGCGCGGCGGCGTAGCGCGCGCCCGTCCGGCCCATCACGATGGCGGTCCGAAGCTCTCCGCGCGAGCGCGCGAGCAGCCGCCGCGCGTCTTCCGAGGAGAGGCCGCACGCCGCGCCGACGATGCGCAGCGCGCGGTCGCGGAGCTTCTCCGAGCCGGCGCGGAGGTCGATCATCCACGGCCCGAAAACTCTTCCGGCCGAGGCGAGCGCGGACGTCGTGATCTGGTTCAGGGCGAGCTTCGTCGCGGTGCCAGCCTTGAGCCGCGTGGACCCGGCGACGATTTCCGGACCCACGTCGAGGAGAACGACCACGTCGGCGGCCCGGACGTGGCCCCGCGAGCGGCTCGCGGTGACGAGCACGGTCCGCGCGCCGCGCCGGTGCGCTTCTTCCAGGGCCGCGCGGACGAACGACGTCACGGATGAGGCCGACACGCCGATCGCGAGGTCTCCGGCGCGCGCCTTCGCGGCGCCCCGAGCGCCCTCGTCGCCCCGATCTTCCGCCCCCTCCCGGGCGCGGAAGACCGCGCTCCGCCCTCCGGCGATCATTGCCACGACCCGCCGCGGGTCGGTCCCGAACGTCGGGGGAAGCTCCGCCGCTTCGAGGACCGCGAGCCTTCCGCTCGTGCCGGCCCCGAAGAGGAGACAGTTCCCTCCCGCCAGGTAGGTGTCGCGGAAAATCCCCGCGGCGCGAACGATCGCGGGCCGTGCTTTCCGGACCGCCTCCAGGACCCGGCGATCCTCCGCCTGCAGGAGCGCGACGATGCGCTCGACCCCGAGGCGATCGAGCCGCTCGCTCTTCGGGTGGACGCGTTCGGTGGAGAGAGTCTGCCAGCGCGAGATTTTTCGGCGGGCCGCCATCGGGCGAGTCTAGCCCGCTCTTTCGAAATCATGGGGAAGCGATTGGCGGATGGTGAAGTCTCCGGCCGCTCTCGGGTGAGACCTTGCCTCCCCCCGCAGCGTCGTCGAGGGCCGGGCGACGCTCGAAGACCTCGGCAGCAAGAACGGGACGTGCGTGAACGGCTCCCGGATTTCGCGGCAGGTTCGCCTTTCCGACGGCGACCGGATCCAAATCGGGCGAGCGACCCTGATTTTCCGGGAACTGTCCCAGGTCCGGTCGACGCAGACCGAGCGCAGCGGAAAGGCGCCTCCGGTCGCGGCGCGGCGCAAGTAACTAGGTCCGCACTCCGAGCTCGTCGAGGGTTCCCAGGATCCGCCGGACCTCGTCCC
>JBBQKV010000200.1:0-3785 GCA_038327245.1 Acidobacteriota bacterium | reverse complement strand
GCGGTTGACGAGGTCGAGGTCGCCGCCCAGGTCGTTCACCGAGACGCTGCCGTTGCTGTTCGCGATCGTGGCGTTTCCCTCGTTTCGGGCGACGTCGATCTTGCCGAAGGAGTTCTCCAGCCTCTGGGCGCCGCGGCCGTCCCGAAACCCGATCGACCCGTTGGAGTTCTTGATGTCCGCGGCCGCTTTCAGGCCCGTGACGTCCACGTTGCCGAACTTGTTACGGATGTCGAGGAGCGCGGCTTCCGGCATCACGATGTCGTAGTCCACCGAGTAGGACACGAAGCCGCGGCCCAGGAAGTGCCAGCTCTTCTCGGGATAGCGCGTCACGACGGACACTCCGCCGGACGTCTCCTCGACCGAGATCTGGATCTCCTCCGAGAACTTGCGCGCCCCCTCGACGTCGGACGACGACACGCGGATCACCGCCGAGATAGACACCTGCGGCTCCCGCTGCGTGCGGATCTTGATCGAACCGTTGGAGTGCTCGATTCGCAGCTTCTGACCGGGCCGGAGGGCCACGGTCTTCTGGAAGGTGCGCTTGAACTCGTCGCGCGAGTCGTCGGTCGAGTCCGCGAAGAGCGGCGCCACGGCCAGGAGAGCGCAGAGAAGCGCCAGCGCCGCGCGTCTCGTTCGTGTCCCGTGCCCCGCATCCCGTGTCCCGTCTCTCATGACGTTGCCCCTTTCATCACGTCCCGCAGCGTCTGCTGCTTCTCGGCGTAGATCCCGAGGAGCTGACGGCGGAGGTGGGTGTTGTAGCGGTTTTGTTCGATCTGCCCGCTCAATTCGGAGATGGCGCCGTCCAGGAGCTGGAGCTTCTCGCGGTAAGAGACGAGGAGCGGCGTGTCCGCCGCGCGGAGCTTCGGCTGGGCGAGCTTCGAGAGGTTCTCGATCGAGCGGATGTAGTCCGCCTCGCTGCGCTCCACGTCCTTCAGGGCGACGTCGGTCAGGAGCGGGTCCTTCGGGAGCGAGCGAACCCCGAAGATCTGGTGGTCGCCGAGGCTCGGCCGGAACACCTGCAGCCCGATGAACGAGACCACGAACAGAGTCGCGATCGCGGCGATCGGCAGCCAGGCCGGCCAGACGGGCGCGTCGCGATCGGTCCTCTCCGCCGAGGCCGGGGCGGGGGGCCCGAACGCCTCGCGGGCGAGCGACTCCCGGATCTTCGCCCAGTGGTCCGGGCTCTCCCAGGTCTTCCGGAGAGCGGGAGCGGCCGCGGAAATCTCGTCGAAGGCGCGGAGCCGTTCCCGGCATCGCGCGCAGGATCCGGCGTGCGGGCGGATCTCCGCAACCGCGCTCTCGTCGGCTGCTGCGAGAGCCCGGTCGAACCAGCGGCAGTCGGCGCTCACGACGCCGCACTCCTTTCGACCGGCACCGCTCCGAGCGAGCGCTGGAGCTTCTTCTTCGCCTCGAAGAGAAACGTCTTGGACGTTCCCTCCGGGATTCCGAGGATCTTGCCGATCTCGCGGTGGGTGAAACCCTCCACGGCAAAGAGGAGGAACACCTCGCGATGCCGCGGCTTCAATCGGGAAATCGCCGTTTCGAGAGCGAGGCGAAGCGGGTGGTCGGCGCCCGGCGGCGCGGCGGGCGTGTCGCGGCCGGCTCGGTCGGGATCGTCGAGCGACGAGGCCACGGGTCGGCTCCGACGCCGGCGCAGCAGGTCGTAGCAGGTGTTGACGAGAACCCGGTACGTCCACGTCGAGAACGCCGCGCCGCCGCGGAAGGCCTTCGCGCCCCGATAGATCTTGAGGAACGCCTCCTGGAGGGCGTCCTCGGCGTCGCCCGTGTTCTTGAGCAGATTCCACGCGATCGACTTCATGCGGGGTGCGTGCATTTCATAGAGCTTTTCGAAGGCGTCCAGGTCTCCGGCGCGACAGCCTTCGAGAATCTCGTCCTCCCTCTCCGCGGGGGGCGTCGGGGATACCGTCTCGCCCAGCCAGACCTCCTTTTCCTCGGCGAATGTAAGCAGATCACCTTGCCTGGACCGGGATGACGGCCCGGCTCCCCCCGTCAGCCTCTTGGACGCAAGGCGGGGAAAGACCGTTTGACTGACCGGATCAGGTCTCCAAATGGCATATCGCAACACGGAAGAGGTGTTGGGAGACCTGACCCCGAAAAGGGTCCGGAGGCCCTATGTACTCACTCTTCCTCGCGGTCTTGCTCGGTATCGCTCCGACCGCGCCCCCGCCGGACGCCCGCGCCGCCGGAGACCGGTTCGGCCGCTACTGGTACCAGGGGAAGGCCGAGCTGACCCGGTACGAGCTCAACCAGGCGCGCTACGGCGAAATGCACAAGGGCGAGGCCGTGCTCATTTTCGTCACGGAGCCCTTCCTCCCGGACAAGCAGGTCAAACTCGAGCGGGGGGACCCCTCGAAGGGCGTCACGGTCCTGAAGCTGAACTCGGTCCGGAAGTTCTTCACCGGGATCTACCCCTACTCGCTCATGACGTCGACCTTCACGCCGGTGTCCTTCGCGGCGACCGGCCGGGCCCTCAAGGTCTCCTCCTCGTCGCAGGAGTGGTGCGGTCAGACCTTCACCCAGCTGAACCTCCGGGGCGGCCGGTACGAGGGCGCGCTGCGCTCCTACTTCGAGGAGGAGGGCGATCGCGCGTTCGGCTTCGACGCGGCCTGGCTCGAGGACGAGATCTGGACGCGGATCCGCCTGGCTCCCGAGACGCTTCCGGTTGGCCGCATCGAGGTCGTTCCGGGCCTCCAGTACGCGCGGCTCTGGCACAAGGAGGTCCGACCCGAGAAAGCGGAGGCGACGCTCCACTCCGACGGCCGCGAGAAGGTCTACTCGCTCGACTACTCCGCGATCCCGAGGAAGCTCACCATCCGGTTCGAGGCCGCGTTTCCGTACCGGATCGTGTCGTGGGAAGAGACGCAGCCGGGCGCGTTCGACGGGAGTCCGCTCCTGACCACGAAAGCCGTCGCGACCAAGAGTCTGATGCTCGACTACTGGAAGCGGCACGGGAACGCCGACGCCCACTTCCGCAAGGAACTGGGGGTTACGGAGTGGTGAAGAGGAAAAGAGTCGGCCGCGCTCTCGCTCTCGGTCTTGCGGCGAGCGCGGCGGCGGCAATCTCCCTCGCCCAGGGCGTTGCGCTTACCGCGAAGGTCGGAACGACCGGGGTGGGTGCGGACCTGACCGTCGGACTGGCGCGATCGCTCAATCTCCGGCTGGGCGCTCAGGCCTGGACCCGGAGCGAGACGCGCTCCGAGCAGGAGATCGAGTACGACGCCGACTTGAGGCTCGTCAGCGGCGAGCTCCTCCTCGACGTGCATCCCGGAGAACGCGGGTTCCGGATTTCGGGCGGCGCGATCGTCAACGGCAACGAAGTCACAGCGGTCTCGACGGAGAACGCGGTTTACACGATCAACGGCGTGCGCTATCCCGTGGGCCTGGTCGGGCGCCTGGAGGGTCGCGTCGACACCAACACCCTTGCGCCCTATCTCGGAATCGGCTGGGGGAACGCCGTGGCCCCCGGCGGACCCTGGCGCTTCGCAATCGACGTGGGCGCTTTCTATCAGGGCAAGCCGAAAGTCGCACTGACCGCGCATCCGATCATTCCGATCCTGCTGCCCGCGCGGTTCGAGGAGGACCTCGAGGCCGAGCGGCAGGACATCGAGAACGACCTGGACTCTTACCGGTTTTATCCGGTGGTCAGTCTCGGAGTGTCCTACAGGTTCTAGCGATCAGCTGTCAGTTCCACCCGATGGGCTTGCCCTTGTTCTGCTCGTCCAGCCACTTCTGAAGCGGCGCGAAATAGTCGCGCATCGCGGTCG
>JBBQKV010000199.1:0-3785 GCA_038327245.1 Acidobacteriota bacterium | reverse complement strand
GGATGCTAGCACAGCGTGGCAGCTTTCCCGGGCGTCGGAGCGCGGGCGCGACCGTATACTCGTTCGGTGCCCTCTCCGGTCGACGGCTGCCAGGTCTGCGGCGAAGCCTTCTCGTACAGCTTGAACCGGTGCGCCCTTTGTCACAAGACGGTGTGCGAGTCCTGCTCGGTCCGCCGCGGGGGCTGCGTGTTCTGCGGTGACCTCTGCGCCCACGCCTTCTTCTTCGGCGAGTCGGACGAAGCGGATGGCCCCGAATTCCAAGTGGAGGAATGAGCTCGCCCGAGGCCCCGGCGCCGACGCGGCCTTCCCGGTTCGGGCGCTTCTTCTGGAGAGATCCCAATACCCAGTTCCTTCTCCTCGCCGCTGCGGTCGGCCTGGCCGGGGCTCTCGGAGCGGTGGGATTTCGCGCGCTGTCGGTCCGCCTCACCCACCTCCTCTTCGACGCGGAAGACATCGTCGCCGGCGCTGAGTCCCTCCCGCCGATCCTGCGGATCTTTCTCCCGGCCGCGGGAGGCTTTCTCGGGGGTCTGATCGTCCGTCTCTTTGCGGCCGGCGGGGGCTCGAGCGGGATCTCCAACATGATCGAGGTCGTTCACCTCGGCCGTCGCGCCGTGCGCCTGCGCCCCTCGATCGGTCGCGCGGCCGCGTCCCTCGCGGTCATCTCGACCGGCGGCTCCGAGGGGCGCGAGGGCTCGATCATCCAGCTGGGCGCGTCGTTCGCGGCCGGCCTCTCGAGGCTGGTCAAGGTCTCCCCCGAGAGAGCGCGGATCCTCGCGGCGTGCGGGATGGCGGCGGGCGTAGCCGGCGCCTACAACACGCCGATCGCGGCGACCCTCTTCGTTCTCGAGGTCGTCGTGGGCTCGTTCTCCATGACCCTCTTCGGCCCGGCCGTCGTCTCCGCCGTGACGTCGACCGTGCTCGTGCGCTTCCTCCTGGGGGACGAGCCGGTCTATCAGGTCGCTCCGTTCCGGCTCGAGTCGGTGCTCGAGTTCGTCCCCTTCGCCGCGATCGGTCTCACGGCGGGGGTCGCCTCGGCCCTCTTCGTCCGCGTCCTCCGCGCGGCAAAGGACCTCTTCACCTCCTCGCGGCTCTCGCTACCGCTTTCCATGGGGATCGGCGGGGCGATCGTCGGCGCGCTCGGTATCTTCTGGCCGGAGGTGTGGGGGAACGGGTTCGGCGGAACGGACCGGATTCTCCGGGGGAACCCGACGTTCCTGAAGCTCTCCGAGCTCTTCGTGGCGAAGATCGCTGCGACCTCGGCGACGATCGGATCCGGCGGCGTCGGGGGTGTCTTCAGTCCCGCCCTCATGGTCGGCGCATCGCTCGGCGGCATGGTGGCGAAGTTGACGGGGCTCGTCTTTCCGTGGATTCAGTCGCCGGTCGGCGGGTACGCGCTGCTCGGGATGGGCGGGCTCCTGGCCGGCGTCACGCGCGCTCCTCTTCTCGCGATCATCATGATCTTCGAGCTCACCCAGAACACCGCCGTCCTGCTGCCGATGATGGCGGTTTCGGTTCTCGCGGTGCTCTCGGCGCGGGCGCTGCAGAAGGAGTCGCTGTACATCGAGAACCTGCGCTCCGCCGGAATCGTCTGGGAGAAGACGCCCGAGGCGACGGCGCTCTCGTCGCTCCACGTCTCCGACGTGATGCGCGACGACGTCAAGCTCGTGCCCCGCGACATGCCGCTGGCCGAGATCGTCAACGCATTCCTCCACTCGCGCAGCCTCTACCTCTACGTCGGCGACGAGGAGGGACGTCTGCTCGGCGTCGTCGACCTCCACGACATCAAGGAAAGCATGCCCGACCGGAACATCTCGAGCCTCGTGATCGCGGCGGACCTCATCACCGAGATTCCGTTCGTCACCCCGTCCGAGCCCTTGACGAGCGTCAACGAGAAACTCTGGTTCCGCGACCTCGGTCAGCTCCCGGTCGTGGACTCCGCCGAGAACCGCCGCTTCCTGGGAATTGTCACCCGCCGGGACCTGCTCGGAGCCTTCGATCGCGAGGTCCTTCGCCACAACCGGCTGGTTGCGCGCGTCCGCATGTTTCGGGAGGGGGGCAGCGAGATGGACTATTTCGAGCTCCCCGAAAAGCACCGCCTCGTCCAGGTGGACGTGCCGCCCGCCATCGAGGGCCGAACGGTCGGGGAATCCGGGCTGCGGACCCGCTATGGCGTCTCCGTGCTCGCCGTGAAACGGCTCACGAAAGAGGGCCTCGAGCGCCGGTTCGTGCCGGGGGCCGACGACCGGCTCCAGCACGGGGACGTGCTGATTGTCCTCGGGACGGACGACGCGGTCACCCGCCTGAGGTCGGGAACCGGTTGATCCGGCCTCCGCGGTTGTTATCCTTGGGGTGGAAGGGCGGCGACACCACGGCATCATGAAAAAGGCTGGATCGAGCGAGCTCGTCGTCATTCGCGGGAAGTGGCAGAAGGAACGCACCCGCCTCTACGACCGCGACACCGGGCTGCCCACGGTCGCGGTCATCATGGACGCGCTGACCGAGCAGCTGCGCGAGACGGGAGCGCTGTCGATCCTTTCCTTCTGTCCGGGATCCGAGGGCCGGGTCGAAGAGGTCTGGGGCTGGCAGACCTATGACGATCTCCTGCTCGACTTCGTCCGCCGGCTGAAAGCTTTTCAGACCGACGGCATTATTCCCGCCGGGACTTTCTGCCTGCCGCACGTTTCCTCCGACGAGGTCCTCCTCGCGCTCTCTCCGGACGCGGGCGGGCCACAGGCCATGGGAGCGCTCGAACACAGGGCCGGGCAGCTCGACCAGCTGATCCGCGGATACCTGGCGGAGCGCGCGGATCTGCCCGGACGATTCCGGTCTTTCGTGGGCGCCGCGCGGGTCCTGCAGGACGTGAGGACGAGACCCGAGCGGTTGGTCTACCGGGGGATCCAGGAGGCCCGCGACCGCGTGACCCGCCAGACGGTCCGAGCCGAAATCCGCGGCGGCGCGCTTCTCCAGGAGACCATCAACCGGCGCGACATCCGGCCCGTGTTTCAGCCGATCTTCGACTTGAGCAACGGAGCGATGATCGGAATGGAAGCGTTGTCGCGCGGACCGAAGGGCAGTGAGTTCGAGTCGGGAGAGACCCTCTTTCAACTCGCCGACCGCACGGAGCTGCTGGGCCCGCTCGAGCGGGTCTGCCGGGAGATCGCGATCGAAGCCGCGGAGAATGGTCCCCCCGGCCGGAAGCTGTTCCTGAACCTTTCTCCGGCGGCGGCGTCCGACCCCGAATTCCTGGGACCGCGATTCTACGAGCGCGTCGCGGCGCACGGCCTCCGTCCTGAGGACATCGTGCTCGAGATCACGGAGCGCACGTACGTCGTCTACGAGAGTCTCTTCCGGGAAGTCCTGGCGCGATTCCGGGAGCAGAACTTCGGAATTGCGGTCGACGACGTCGGGACCGGCTACAGCAGCCTCTCCTCCCTGGCCGAGATCGAGCCCGACTACCTGAAGATCGACAACGTTTTCGTCCGCGACATCGACCGGCGCAAGAATAAGCAGAACCTGCTGGAAGCCCTCGTGAGCTTCGCGCGGAAGATGAAGACGCAGGTGATCGCGGAGGGCATCGAAACTCCCGCGGAGTTGAGGGCGGTCCAGAGCCTGGGCGTCGAGTTCGGCCAGGGCTTTCTCATGGCCCGCCCCATGGCAATCGAGGAAATCTCCCGCTTCGAGGGCGTCTCCCTGTCGCATCCCGCGGGGGGTTAGCTCAGCGGTAGAGCGCCTGCTTTACACGCAGGATGTCGCAGGTTCGATACCTGCACCCCCCAAGACCGTCG
>JBBQKV010000198.1:0-3908 GCA_038327245.1 Acidobacteriota bacterium | reverse complement strand
AAGGGCGACGTGAAGCCGTCGTCGGGGAAGATGGCGGCGGCTCCGTAGCGACCTCTGAACGTAATTCGAGAACGGGCGGGGCAACCCGCCCGTTCTCTTCTTTCCTGTCCTTCCAAGGCCCTCAGGGCCGAGGAATCTCTCCCTCGAAGGCCAGAGATCCTTCGCTTCGCTCAGGATGACAAGGAACAAAGCTCGTCTAGAATCTCTCCAGTGACCCCCGACGACATCGCGCCGGAGTTCCGTTCGTCCGCGAAGAGCTACGACAAGGGGGCGCCGATCGAGGGCGTCCACACGATCCGGCTCCCCCGCTTCACGGACGACCGCGGCTTCTTCCTGGAGCTCTTCCGCGCGCGCGCGAGCCACGCCGCGGGAAGCGAGCTCGCCGAGTTCTTCCAGGGAGTTCCGGTCGTCCAGGTGAACTTCTCGATCGTGGACGTCGCCGCTCACATCAAGGGTCTGCACTACCACCTGAAGCAGGACGACATCTGGTTCTTTCCGCCGCCGTCCAAAGCGAAGGTCGTTCTCTATGACGTACGCAAGGATTCCTCCTCCTTCGGCCGGACGCAGGCGGTCGTTGCGGGAGGCGGACAGGATGTGCTCGTGCGGATTCCGGCGGGCGTGGCGCACGGTTACCGCCCCCTCACGAACCCCTGCTCGCTGCTGTACTTCGTGACCGAGACGTTCGACCCGGCGGCGCCGGACGAGTACCGGATCGCGTGGGACCACCCCGCGGTCAAGGAGCTCTGGGACACGCCGAACGGGTGAGGTTCGCGGACCTATAATTCCCTATAATTCAGGGTTCGATGAGCTCGCTCCCGCGCCCCTTCGATACAGCCCGGATCTCCCGCGTCGACGCCGTCGGAATCGAAGAACGGGCGGCCGCCCTCGGCAAGCGGTCGATCAAGAAGTTTGCGAAAGTCGCCGGGATCAAGCTCGCGATCTCCATGCTCGACCTGACCACGCTCGAGGGGAAGGACTCCGAGGGCAAGGTCCGCCAGCTCTGCCAGAAGGGGATGCGCCCGCTGCCCGGCGACCCGTCCGTGCCGCACGTCGCGGCGATCTGCGTCTATCCGAATCTGGTCGCGATCGCGAAGGACGCCCTGGGCGACAGCGGCGTCAAGGTGGCCTCGGTGGCGAGCGGGTTCCCGGCGGGCCTGGTACCTCTTTCCGCCAAGCTCGACGACACGCGGCTCGCGGTCGAGGCGGGCGCCGACGAGATCGATATGGTGATCGACAGGGGCGCATTTCTCTCGGGCGACTACGAGAAGGTCGCCTCCGAAATCGTCGCCATCAAGGACGCGTGCGCCGATGCCCGCCTGAAGGTGATCCTGGAGACCGGGGAGCTCGAGACGTACGACAACGTCCGCAAGGCGTCGCGCCTCGCCATGACGTACGGCGCCGACTTCGTCAAGACGTCCACCGGCAAGATCACTCCGGCCGCGACGCCCGGCGTGGTCCTCGTCATGCTCGAGGCGATCCGTGACTTCTTCTTCGAGACCGGAAGGCGAATCGGGATGAAGCCGGCCGGCGGCATCAAGACGTCGAAGCAGGCGCTCCACCTGCTCGTGCTGGTCAAGGAGACTCTCGGCGACGCCTGGCTGACACCGGACCTGTTTCGCCTGGGCGCCTCGACGGTCGCGAACGACCTGCTGATGCAGCTCGCCAAGGAAGCGAGCGGGCGATACCAGAGCGAGGACTACTTCACGAAGGACTGATCATGGCAAGCGTCAAGGAAGAACAGGCCTCGAGGGAGCGGGCGGTCCGGCACGTCGAACGCGAGAAGCCGGCGCTCGAGTTCGGCAGCGCCTGGGACTACTCACCCGCTCCCGAGTCGCGCGACCACGTGCGGCTGGAGGAACGTTACGGGCTCTTCATCGGCGGGAAGTTCGTCGCTCCGAAGTCGAAGAAGTATTTCGCGACGATCAACCCGGCGACCGAGGAGCCGCTCGCCGAGGTCGCCGACGGCAGCGCCGCGGACGTGGACGCCGCCGTGCGCGCCGCGGAAGAAGCGTATCGGAAGCGGTGGTCTCGCCTCGCGCCCGCCGAGCGCGGCAAGTACGTCTACAGGATCGCCCGGATCCTGCAGGAGAAGTCGCGGGAGCTCGCGGTCATCGAAACGATGGACGGCGGCAAGCCGATCAAGGAGTCCCGGGACGTGGACGTCCCGCTCGCCGTGGCGCACTTCTTCTACCACGCGGGCTGGGCGGACAAGCTCGAGTACGCGTTCCCGCGCCACACGGTCTCACCGATCGGCGTCTGCGGCCAGATCATCCCGTGGAACTTCCCGCTCCTGATGGCCGCGTGGAAGATCGCGCCCGCGATCGCGTGCGGCAACACCGTCGTCTTGAAGCCTGCCGAGACGACGCCGCTGACGGCGATGGCGCTCGCGAAGGTCTGCGAAGAGGCGGACCTGCCGCCGGGCGTCGTCAACATCGTCACGGGCGCGGGCGAGACCGGCGCGGCGCTCGTCAATCACCCGCGCGTGAAGAAGATCGCCTTCACGGGATCGACCGACGTCGGCAAGCTCATTCAGCGCGCCACGGCCGGGACCGGCAAGCGACTGACGCTGGAGCTCGGCGGCAAGGCGGCGAACATCATTTTCGAGGACGCGCCGATCGACCAGGCCGTCGAAGGAATCATCAACGGGATCTACTTCAACCAGGGTCACGTCTGCTGCGCCGGGTCCCGTCTGCTCGTACAGGAGTCGATCGCCGAGGTCGTGCTGCAGAAGCTCGCGGACCGCATCGCGACCCTACGGATGGGTGACCCGCTCGACAAGAACACGGACGTGGGCGCGATCAACTCGAAGATGCAGCTCGACAAGATCCGCGAGCTCGTGGCGTGCGGAGTCGATGAGGGCGCGGAGCTGCATCAGTCCGCGTGCGCGATCCCGTCGAAGGGCTACTGGTTCCCGCCCAGCTTCTTCACGGGAGTCGCACAGTCGCACCGCATCGCGCGCGAGGAGATCTTCGGCCCGGTGCTCACGGTGATGACGTTTCGGACGCCGGACGAGGCGGTCGAAAAGGCCAACAACATCCCCTACGGCCTCTCGGCCGGCGTGTGGACCGACAAGGGATCGAAGATCTTCCAGATCACGGCAAGGATGCGCGCCGGCGTCGTGTGGGCGAACACGTTCAACAAGTTCGATCCGACGTCGCCCTTCGGCGGATACAAGGAGTCCGGGTTTGGCCGTGAGGGCGGCGTGCACGGGCTGCGCGCGTACGTGGAGCTGGGTTGATGGCGGAGCTGGAAATCCGCAAGACCTACAAGCTCTACGTCGGCGGAGAATTCATCCGGACGGAGTCGGGCCGCTACGACCCCGTGCCGGGCGGCGGCGGCGAGCTCCTGGCAAACGTGTCGCGCGGCTCGCGGAAGGACCTGCGCGAGGCGGTCCGCAAGGCCCGCGCTGCGCAGCCGGGCTGGGCCGGCAAGACCGCGTACCTGAAGGGGCAGATCCTCTACCGCATGGCCGAGATGCTGGAGGGGCGAGCGGAGAGCTTCGAGAAGCTGCTGCGCGAGACCCGAGCCTCGACCGCGGCGGCCGCGCGCAAGGAGGTCCGCGCGTCGATCGACCGCCTCGTCTACTACGCCGGCTGGTCCGACAAGTACGTGGCGCTTCTCGGCACCGTGAATCCGGTCGCGTCGTCGTACTTCGACTTCTCGGTGCCGGAGGCGACGGGCGTCGTGGGCATCGTTTCGCCGGAGACGCCGGACTTCCTCGGTCTGGTTTCCCACCTCGCGCCGGTGATCGTCTCCGGAAACACGGTGGTCGTGCTCCTTTCGGAAAAGTACCCGCTCGCCTCTCTGGAACTGGCCGAGATCCTGGCGACCTCGGATCTGCCGGCCGGAGTCGCGAACCTGATCTCCGGCCGCAAGGAGGAGCTCACTCCCCATCTCGCCCGCCACAT
>JBBQKV010000197.1:0-3949 GCA_038327245.1 Acidobacteriota bacterium | reverse complement strand
CGAGACCCGGCAGATGCTGACCCGATGCATGCAGGAGATCCTGGCGGTTGCGCGCGCGCGCGACGTGCCGCTGGCCGATGAGATCGTCGCCGACCGGCTGGCGTTCATCGACTCCCTGGCCCCGGATGGAACGACGTCGCTGCAGCGGGACATCGCGGAGGGCAAACCCTCCGAGCTGGAGGCCTGGAATGGAGCGGTGGTGCGCCTGGGTCGCGAAGCCGGCGTGCCCACGCCGCTCCACGAGTTCATCTACCACAGCCTTCTGCCGCAGGAGCGCCGGGCGCGCGCGGAGACGTGAACCTCCCCATCTCCACGGAGAGGCTCGTGCTCCGGCCGCTCCGCGAAGCCGATCTCGAAAAGTTTCTGGCTTATCGGAACGACCCGGAGGTGGCCCGATTCCAATCGTGGGACGGCCTCTCCCGCGACGCCACTGCGGCCTTCCTGCGCAGCCATCCGGTGTTCTCCCCGTCGGCGCCGGGCCAGTAGCAACAGGTTGCCATCGCTCTCGCTCCGGGCGATCCCCTGATCGGGGACATTGGAGTTCTCCGGCGGGAGGACGGCAGCTCGGCGGAGCTCGGTTTTACGCTGGCCCGCCGGTACCAGGGCCGCGGATTCGCGCGAGAGCGGTGGCGGGAGTAGTCGAGGCGCTCTTCGCACCTCCGGCGCTGGAGCGTCTGGAAGGCGTTACCGACACGCGCAACGTGGCCGCGATGGCCCTCCTCGCCCGTCTCGATTTCGAAATCGTCTCGACGTCGAACGCCGTGTTCAAGGGATCGATCTGTCGGGAGCACCTCTTCTCACTCTCGCAGGCGGCGTCGTCGCGGCCCGGGCGCGCGGCCGGTGAAGTGGATAGCATTCGGTTGTCGCGAAGGGAGAACACATGGCTGCGAACGGGTTGCGACGGTGGCTCGTGGTCGTCTGGACTTTCCTCGTGCTCGCGGGCGCGCCGGCGGCGTGGGGCCAGTCCGACGCGATTACCGTGACGCTCCTCGGTACCGGGACGCCCGATCCCCGGATCGACCGCTTCGGACCCAGCACGCTGGTCGAAGCCGGCGGCGAGAAGCTCGTCTTCGACGTGGGTCGCGGCGCTACGATCCGGCTGCAGCAGATCGGCGTCTCGATCGGCCGGCTGAGCGGCGTCTTCCTGACACACTTCCACTCCGATCACACCAACGGGATTCCCGATCTCTGGTTGACGGGCTGGCTTCCTCCGCACGGCGCGCGGCAGACGCCCCTCCGGATGTGGGGTCCTTCCGGGACCCGGGAGCTGATGCATTTCCTGGAGAAGGCATACCGCGCGGACCGGGTCATCCGCATGGCCGATGAGAAGCTCCCGCCTCGAGGCATCGCGACCGAGGTCACGGAGTTCTCCCGGGACTCGATCGTCTTCGATGAGGACGGCGTCACGGTCAGCGCATTCCGGGTCGACCACGGTCAGTACGTGGTGCCAGCCTATGGATACAAGGTCGCGTTCGGAAAGAGGTCCGTCGTGATCTCGGGAGACACGCGATACTGCGAAAATGTGATCGTGCACGCCCGCGGCGCGGATCTCCTCCTGCATGAGGTCGCGATGGCCGCGGGCGACATCCGGAGTCTGCCGCACATCCGCAGGATCCTCGATCACCACACTTCCCCGGCGGATGCGGGTCGAGTCTTCGCGCAGGCCCGCCCGGGACTCGCGGTCTTCACACACCTCGCCCTGCTCGCGGGTCCGGGGGGCCGACGCCCCTCGGTCCAAGACGTCGTGACCGAGACTCGGGAGACGTACGGCGGCCCCCTCGAGATTGGCGAAGACCTGATGCGGATCGTGGTCGGCGAGACGATCCGGGTCGATCGTTTCGACCCGGCGAAGCAGGGGTACTGACCGGCCATGTCCAGAGTGGTCCAACGACAGCGGCTCGGGACATGAAGGTCGCCTTCGGGATGAAAGTCCATTCCGGCTGGGCCGCCCTGGTCGTCGTCGGACGGCGCGACCGCGACATCGTGGTCGTCAGCCGGCGCCGCATGGATCTCGTCGAGGAAGAGTGGGCGAAGCAGCCGTATCACGCGGCCGAGAACCTGAAGAAGGAGGCGGCGCGCGATCTCGTCGACCGCGGAGTCCAGACGGCACATCGGATCGCGGCTCAAGAGGTGCGGGCGGACGTAAAGCGAGAGCAAGATCGCGGAAACGAAGTCGCGGCCGCCGCCGTGCTCGTCGGGAATTCCATGCCGGATTGGAGCACCGACGAGATCCTCGCCGTGCACTTCCGGATGCACAAGGCCGAGGGAGCCCTGTTCCGGGATGCGCTGGCCCGCGCGATCGGCGCGTGCGGTCCGCGGCTGGTCGCGATCCCCGAGAAGAACCTCGCGGATCACGCCGCAAGAGCGCTCGGAACTCCGGAGATCGGTCTACGGAAGATGATCGCGACGCTCGGCAAGTCGGTCGGCCCCCCCTGGGGAAAGGACCAGAAGGACGCGGCGCTTGCGGCGCTCGTCGCACTCGAGGGAGTTGCGGAGTAAACAGGCCATTCAAGAGTCAGGCTCAACGCAGAAAGTTCGCTGAGCTCCTGGTCGCGGGCAAGATCTCGCGGTCGCGATTCAGCGGCGGCCGAACACCCGCTCGTCGCAGAACGCTCCGATCTCAGCGGTGACTTCCGTCGCGGACGGCGGTACGACCTCGCAGTCCGGGATGTTCCGGGCGTAAAGATCCGAGACTTCTGCGGGGTGGAGCGGGTCATCGCCACGGACGAGAAGCACGGGTCCGGAGAGCGATCGGAGGTCTGCTTCCGAAGCGAACGGCTGAGCTCCGGAGGCGATGAAAGCGCTCGTCGCGACGACGCTCGCCGCGTCGAACCCTTCCAGCATGGCGAGCGCCTTCTCGCGGATCGGCGGCGGGAGGTTCGCGAAGAGCGGCCGAAGGACCTGAACGCCCTCCGCGATCGCGCGGCTCGCCACGGCATCCATCGCGGCGAACGTCTGCTTCTGCGGATCGGTGTAACCCCGGTCCTCTCCCGCGTAGACCGGCCTCACCAGCACGAGGCCGGCGGTCCGGCTCGGGCGCTGGAGCGCGAACCGCAGGGCGATCCCGGAACCTCCCGACACGCCGCCCACCACGGCGCGGTCCACGCCGAGGTGATCGAGCAGGATCTCGACGTCGTCGGCGAGCCGGTCGAAGGTGAGCGGAGCGCAGCTCCAGGACCTTCCGCTGCCGCGTACGTCGGGAGTGACGACGCGGTACCGAGACGCCAGCGGAGCGGCGAGCGGCAGGCTCGCCAGGTGGCTGGCCATTCCGCCGTGCAGCATCACGATGGCCGGCCCGGCGCCGTCCTCGAGCGCGAAGAGACGCACGCCGTCGGCTTCGACCCAGATTTCCTTCATGTCCGGTCCGGCGAGAGTACGGCATGATTCGATTCCGCTTCAGAGAGGAAACACGATGACCCACGCCGCCGGCCCGTTCGAAGTGAGAGTCATCCCGCAGCCCGCGGCTCGATCGGCGTCCTGGAGAAGTGCGGGTTCCGGGTCTCCGCCGAGCAACCTCCGGGTCCAGGCGACGACGGGGTCGAGGAAATCGTGATGGAGCTCGGGGATCCGTCTCACACATGCTGACGCCACTCGCTCCCAATGACATTGACTCGATCGCCGGATCCGGCGCGGCCAACGCCGCTCGGCTACATGCCCCAGCTCGACACGGGTCGAGGAAAACACGTGGCGCTACCGCTACCTCGGCGACGACTGCGTGCTCTACGTGGCGGGAAACTCCGATCGCGGGCAGCTCATGGCGGCGTGCGCCGACCGTCCTCCCGTCCTTGTGGCGACCCGCATGGACGATTTACATGAAGGGCTATATTCGAGACATGGGGATCGCGGGCGATCCGATCTCGATCAACGGCCGGCCGATGTCCGTCCGGGAGATCCAGTCGCGGGCGCGAAATGGGCGCTGAGGTCCTCCAGACGGATCGCCTGATCCTGC
>JBBQKV010000196.1:0-3964 GCA_038327245.1 Acidobacteriota bacterium | reverse complement strand
CTGGCGTCTCACCTGTCTGCTTCGGTCGAGTCGCGGCAGCGCTTCGAGCGGGAGGCGAAAACCATCTCGCAGCTCTCGCACCCGCACATCTGCGCGCTGTACGACGTGGGGCGCGAAGGGGAGACCGAGTACCTCGTCATGGAGTACCTGGAGGGCGAGACCCTGTCGGACCGGCTTCTGAAGGGTCCGCTCGCGTTCGAGCAGGTCTTGCGATACGGGATCGAGATGGCGGACGCCCTGGACAAGGCGCACCGGCAGGGGATCGTGCACCGGGACCTGAAGCCGGGCAACGTGATGATCACGAAGTCCGGCGTGAAGCTTCTCGACTTCGGTCTCGCCAAGGCGATTGCGCCGAGCGGCCGCAGCTCGGGTTCATCGCTGACCGCGCTGCCGACGCAGGCGGGGACGGACCTGACGGCTGAGGGGACGATCCTGGGGACCTTCCAGTACATGGCGCCGGAACAGCTGGAGGGGAAGGAGGCCGACGCGCGCACCGACATCTTCGCGTTCGGTGCGGTGCTCTACGAGATGGCGACCGGGCAGAAGGCGTTCTCCGGCAAGAGCCAGGCGTCTTTGATCTCGTCGATCATGGGGACGCAGCCGCCGGTGGTGTCGGCGGTGGCGCCGATGACGCCTCCCGCGTTCGACCGGGTGGTGCGGACGTGCCTGGCGAAAGATCCCGACGACCGGTGGCAGACCGCCCACGACGCGATGCTGGAGCTGAAGTGGGTGGCGGAGGGCGGCTCGGCCGCGGGGCTTCCCGCGCCGATCGTCGCAAAGCGCAAGAACCGCGAGCGGCTCGCGTGGGGGGTCGCGGCGCTCCTCGGCGTGATCGCGGCGGCCGCCCTGATCGGCTACTTCCGGCGCGGTCCGAACACGCTGACGAGGGTCCGGGCGTCGATCCTTCCGCCTCCCGGCACGATCTTCAATCCCATCGACGGTCCGGTCGCGCTATCCCCCGACGGCCGACAGATGGCGTTTGCCGCCAATGACCCGGACGGGAGCGGCTGGCTCTGGGTCCACTCGCTCGACTCGATGCAGCCTCACAAGCTCGAGGGGACCGGCGATCCCTACGACCCATTCTGGTCTCCGGACGGGCGGTTCGTCGGGTACGGCGCTCCGGACGGCCTCTTCAAATTCGAAGTTCCGGCGGGACCGGCCCAGAAGATCGCGGACATGGCCGACGGCCGCGGGTGTACCTGGAACCGCGACAACGTCATTCTTTTCGAGAAAACGGGGGCGAGTCCGATATTTCGTGTGTCCGCAGCCGGCGGACCGATCGAGCAGGTGACCCGGCTCGACAGTTCACGGGGCGAGGTCGCGCACTGGCGCCCGCAGTTCCTGCCCGACGGCAAGCACTTCCTCTACCTCGCCCGGTGCGAGCCGTTGCAGAACAGCGGCATTTTCGTCGGCAGCCTGGGCTCCCGGGAGACCAGGCGCGTCGCCGACCTCGACGTGCCCGCGTACTTCGCCGAACCCGGATATCTGCTCTTCGTCCGCGACAAGGTCCTGATGGCGCAGCCGTTCGATCCGAAAGGGCGACGGGTCGAGGGCGAGCCCGTGATCGTCGGCCGAGACGTCCAGTACGTGGCGACGTGGGGCTCGGCCGCGTTCTCGACGTCCGACTCCGGAGTGCTCGCCTACCAGGGGGCGAGCCCCGCGACGCGGCAGCTCGTCTGGCTCGATCGGTCCGGCAAGCCGATCGCGAAGTTCGGATCCGAGGCCGAGTACGCCGATGATCCCCGGATCTCCCCCGACGAATCGCGGGTCGCCGTCAAGCGCGTCGACCCGACGACCCGCAGCGCCGACATCTGGGTCCTGGACGTCCGGGGGATCGGGTCGCGGTTCACGTTCGACGCGGCACGCGAATCCGATCCCGTGTGGTCCGCGGACGGCAAGCGGCTCTTCTTCAGCTCGAACAAGGCGGGGATCGGCGACCTCTACGTCAAGGACGCGAGCGGCACCGGGAGCGACACGCTGCTCTTGAAGTCGGATCGCTGGAAGGAGCCGCTCGACGCCTCGCCCGACGGCCGCTGGCTGGCCTTCCGCGTCGCCGACCCGGCCCACGCGCAGGACATCTGGCTGCTGTCGCTCTCCGGTGACGGCAAGGCGACTCCGCTCATCGCGACGCCGTTCACCGAGAACGCCCTTCGGTTCTCGCCCGACGGCCGCTGGATCGCTTACGAGTCGAACGAGACGGGCCGCCGCGAAGTCTTCATCCAGCCGTTCCCTGGAACCGGCCAGAAATGGCAGGTGTCGACCAACGGCGGCGCCAGCGCGCGGTGGATGAAGGGGGGGCGGGAGCTGATGTATTTCGAGGTGCCGGAGATGCGGAAGGTGGTGGAGATCTCGACCACCCCGTCGTTCCAGGCGTCGACTCCGAAGGACCTCTTCGCGACTCCTCGCGCCCAGGGCTCCGCCGCCACGCGCGACGGCCAGCGATTCCTGTTCAACATGCCGGCGGCGCAGACAGCGCCCTCGCCGATGACGATCGTGCTCAACTGGTTTGCGGGGCTGAAGAAGTAGCGCCCCGGCCGGCGCGCTGGACCGCCCGGATACAATCCACAGGGCATTCTCGTCTTTTCGGAGGTCAGAGCAGCTTATGGATTTCCGCAGCGTCCTGGAAGAAGCACTCGAAGCCTGGGGCTACACCCGGAACGGCGTCATCGAGGAGGCCCGGAGCCTTCCCGAGAAGGACTTCGGTTTCCGAGCGTCGGAGAAGAGCCGCTCGGTCATCGAGCTGCTCCAGCACGTCATCGAGTCGGGACTTCTCATGTCGGGAGAGCTCTCGCGGCCCGATGGAGACTTCCGGCGGAAGTCCTACGAGGGCCTGCTGATCGAATATGCCCGCGGGATTTCGGGCATGCGTTCGAAGCGGCAGCTGCTCGCGGCGCTCCGCCAGACCCACAGCGACGGCGAAAAACGGATCCGGGCCGCCGGAGAGCTGCACATGCTGCAGCTCATCAACCGGTTCGACGGAAAGAAGGGCACTCGGCTCGCGTGGATGAACCACGGAATCTCCCACGAGGAGTACCACCGCGGACAGCTCGCCGTGTATGCGCGACTGGTCGGCCGCGTGCCCGCCCTGACGAAGCGAATCCACGGCTGAGTTCCCGGTGAGCCTCGCCCCCGGCACGCGTCTCGGCCCTTACGAGATCGTCGCGCCGATCGGCGCGGGCGGCATGGGAGAGGTGTACAAGGCGCGGGACACGCGCCTCGAGCGAACCGTCGCGGTCAAGGTGCTGCCGTCGCACCTTTCCGAGAACGCCGACGTCCGCCAGCGTTTCGAGCGCGAGGCGAAGACGATCTCCTCGCTCTCTCATCCCCACATCTGCGCGCTCTACGACGTCGGCAACCAGGACGGCGTCGAGTTCCTCGTCATGGAATACCTGGAAGGCGACACGCTCTCGGAGCGCCTGACCCGGGGTCCGCTGCCTTTCGACCAGGTGCTCCGGTACGGCTGCGAGATCGCGGACGCGCTCGACAAGGCGCACCGGCAGGGGATCGTCCACCGGGATCTCAAGCCCGGCAACGTGATGCTGACGAAGTCCGGCGTGAAGCTCCTCGACTTCGGCCTCGCCAAGATCGTGGCGCCTTCCGCGGCGCGATCCGGCGCGTCCCTTACGGCACTGCCCACGCAGGCCGGCATGGACCTCACCGCGGAGGGCACGATTCTCGGCACGTTCCAGTACATGGCGCCGGAGCAGCTCGAGGGAAGAGAGGCCGACGCGCGCACCGACATCTTCGCGTTCGGCGCGGTGCTTTACGAGATGGCCACCGGCCAGAAAGCGTTCGGCGGCCGCAGCCAGGCGTCGCTGATCTCTTCGATCATGACCGCGGAGCCCGCGCCGGTCTCGGCGGCCGCGCCCATGACGCCGCCCGCGTTTGACCGGGTGGTCCGGACCTGCCTCGCGAAGGACCCCGACGACCGCTGGCAGACCGCGCACGACATCGCGGTGCAGAT
>JBBQKV010000195.1:0-3997 GCA_038327245.1 Acidobacteriota bacterium | reverse complement strand
AGTCGGTCTTCGGTCGAGAGAGGGTCAGGTCTCCATATGCCACTTCGGGGGCCAGGCCGCCACATCGAGAGCCAGAACCATGTGGCAACGTGACCCTCAATGTGGCAAGTGGAGACCTGACCCCCGAGCGCCGCGCTCTTCCGCCGCGGCCGCTGGAACCGCGACGGCGTCACGAAGCGGGCCTCTCCGGCGCGGGGGATTCCGCTCATCGCGTCGGAAGCCGGGCTACCGCTTTGCGAACCGCGCGCTCCAGGGAGCCGTCGCGGTCCACCCGCGAGATGGCGGCGAGGGGGAACCCCGCGGCGCCGTCCGCGAGCGCGGCGCCGCCCTCGCTCGTCAGGAGAAAGCGGACGTCGTAGTGAAAGTGCGGGGGCTCATCGCCGAACGCGGGAATCGGGTGCACGTCGAGGTCCAGGATCGAGCGCCCGAGAGGGGACGCGAGACGGTCGAGCCCGGTCTCCTCGCGAACTTCGCGCAACGCGGTCTCGAAGACCAAGCCGTCTTCCGCCTCGACGTGGCCTCCGGGCTGCAGCCACCCGCCGAGCTTGCGGTGAGAGACGAGAACGATGCGGTCTCCCGGGGGAAGCATCACGATCGCGCTCGCGGTGACGTGGCCCTCCGGGTCTCCGCGAGAAAAAGGGTCCGACCGCGCCAGAAAGACGCGAAAACGCGCGAGGACCGCCTCATCACCCGAATCTTCCGGGCGGTAGGCCGCGAGGGTATCCAGCAGCTCCGTGCGGCGGCGCGCAGATTTGACGGCGCACATCCCCCGGATTATCGGGTTGGGGGCCGCACGGCACGGAACATTTTTCAGGCGGCTCGCGTATCTGTCACCAGCCCGCCATCTCGGAAACTGCGCGATCGAAGGCCGGGACGGGTGACGGTTCCAACCGGAGGGGAAGATGACCCGAAAGAAGAAGCGCTGGCTCCTGCTGGGGATCCTGGGTGTGCTGGTGGCGGGCGGCGCGATCGTCGCTGCGCGAAGCAAGGACAAGTCCGACGGCCCGAAGGAGCTGCCGTTCCGGCTCGGCAAGGTCCAGGCGGAGGATCTCCAGGTCTCCGTGCGGGAGGTCGGCGTCGTCGACCCGGTCACCAAGGTCGACGTCAAGTCGCCGGTGTCCGGGCGCGTCGTCGGGCTGAAAGTGCGCGAGGGCGCGGTCGTCCGCGTGGGAGACGTCCTCGCGGAGATCGAGCCCGACGTCAACCAGGCCCAGTCGCTCTCGGACGTGCAGTCCGGCGTCACGGACTCGCGGATCCGGCTCCAGGACGCGGAGCGCGACCTCGCGAACCAGAAATCGCTCTTCGACTCCGGCCTGATCGGCCGCGACGCGCTCCGCATCGTGCAGAACCGGCGCGATCTCGCGGCGCAGGCCTTGAGAGCCGCGCAGATGCGCTTTCAGATCGTTCAGGACCGGGGCATTCCGATCTCCGGAAACTCCTCGTCGCAGAAGGCGCGCGTCACGAGCCCGATGAACGGCGTCATCATCAAGAAGGGGGTCGAGCTGGGGCAGACCGTGACCTCCGGGGTCTCGTCGTTCAACGAGGGCACGGCCCTCTTCACGGTCGCGGACCTCAAGTCGCTCATCATCCGCGTCAACCTGAACGAGGTGGACATCGCAAAGATCTCGGTCGGGCAGGCGGTGCGGATCACGCTCGACGCCTATCCGCAGAAATCGTTCTCCGGGAAGGTGACGTTCGTCTCCCCCGCCGCGGACCTCGTCGAGAAGATCAAAGTATTCAAGGTGGAGATCGGGCTCGACGAGCTCGGCGACCACTTCAAGACCGGAATGAGCGCGAACGTCGAGATCCTGGGAGAGAAGCGCACCAAGGCGGTTTCGATCCCGCTCGAGGCGCTCCAGCGCCGGGAGGGGGAGACGATCTCGTACCGTCTGAAAGCGAACCTGAAGCCGCAGCAGATCGCGGCGGCGCGCGACGGACTGGCCGGGCGCAACAAGTTCATCTGGCTGTCCGACCACTGGAAGGACTACTTCGACGTCGTGCCGGTCAAGGCCGGAATCGCGACGCTGGAGCGGGTGGAGATCGTCGCGGGGTTGAAGTCCGGCGACCAGGTGTCGCTCGAGGACCCGACGAAGAAGAAGGTCGAGAAGGACGATGAGAACAACTAGCGCGACTGGCGCGAGTTCGCGGCGATGAACCCGATCATCGAGACGAGGTCGCTCACCAAGACGTTCGGGAGCAACGGCGTCGCGGTGTACGCCCTCCGCGGAATCGACATGACCGTCGCGCGCGGCGAGTTCCTGAGCCTCATCGGGCCGTCCGGCTCCGGGAAGTCGACGCTGATGGCCATCCTGGGGTGCCTCGACTCGCCGACCGACGGCTCGTACGAGTTCGACGGCGAGCGGGTCGACGGTCTCTCCGGCTCGGAGCTCGCGCGGATCCGGAATCAGAAGATCGGCTTCGTCTTCCAGCAGTACAACCTCCTGCCGCGGGCGTCGGTCCTCCGCAACGTCGAGCTGCCGATGCTCTACGCCGGAGTGCCGCGGAAGGAGCGGCGGCGGCGCGCGACCGAGCTGCTCGAGCGCGTCGGCATTCCCGAAAAGGGGAAGCAGCTGCCGGGAAACCTGTCCGGCGGGCAGCGGCAGCGCGTCGCGATCGCGCGCGCGCTCGCGAATCAGCCGGTCATGCTCCTCGCCGACGAGCCGACCGGCGCCCTCGACTCGAAGACCGGCCACGAAGTGCTGGAGATCTTCTCGGCGCTCCACCGCCAGGGCAACACCATCCTGATCGTCACGCACGACCTCGAGATCGCGTCGCTCGCGAACCGGCAGGTGGAGATCCACGACGGCCGGATCGTCAGCTCGACCCAAAAGGTGGCGTGAGGACGGATCCGCCCTTGTTCACCGGCGCTTTTCGGGAACGGCTTCGGAACTCGTGGGTCGAGATGCGGGAAAACCCCGCCCGCTCCGCCCTCCAGGCGCTCGGCGTCATCCTGGGGGTCGCGTCGGTGCTCGGCGGTTTCTCGATCTCCGACAGCCAGCGCCGCCGCTCCGACCAACTGTACGTGCGACTGGGCGGCCTGGACAAGCTGAACGTCCAGCCCAACCCGCTGATCATCGACGGACGGCCCTCCGCGCTCCAGAACGCGAACCTGGGGCTTCGACGCCAGGACGCCGACGACGGCAACGACCTCGACCGGAAAAAGGTCGCCGGCGTCAGCGTCCGGAAGGACGCGCGCGCGCGGATCCGCTCTGCCTACGCCGACCAGGAGCGCCAGATCATGGGGATCGGGGGCGAGTACCTCGCGACCGAGGGCTACGAGGTCGCGCAGGGCCGCCGCTTCTCCTCGGAGGACCTCGCCTACGGCGCTCCCGTCGCCATTCTCGGCACCGAGGCGGCGCGCACGTTCTTCCCTTACGGCGACGCGCTCGGCCAGACGATACGGGTCGGAGACGTTCCGGTTCAGGTGGTCGGGCTCCTGGAGGAGCGCGTCTTCCGGTTCCGCAACGGGCAGGAAAACATCTTCGCCTGGCGCAACCGGATCGTCGCGCTGCCGTCCACCCTGATCACGCGGCGATTTCAGGGGGACGCCTACCAGCGCCTGGACCGCGTCACGTTCAAGATGCACGACGTCGACGCGCTGGCGGCGTTCTCGAAGGGCCTCTCGGACCTCCTCAAAGCCAATCACCGCCAGCAGGAGGACTTCCGGCTGGACGACGTGGCAGCGCGGGTGCGAAAGCGCCGCAAGGAGAACGACGCCTACGACATCATCTTCTGGCTGTCCGGGCTCCTCTCGATCCTGGGAGGGGGCATCGTCAACGTCAACATCCAGATGGCGTCGCTCAAGGAGCGGGTCCGCGAGGTTGGCGTCAAGATGGCGATCGGCGCCTCGGGCCGCGAGGTCTTCAAGGAGTTCCTGACCGAGGCGCTTCTCCTATCCGGCATCGGAAGCACGGTCGGCCTGCTGGCCGGGGTCGGATTCTCGAAGATCATCACCTCGGCGATCGGGATCCCTCTCTACATGGACCCCAAGAGCTTC
>JBBQKV010000194.1:0-4016 GCA_038327245.1 Acidobacteriota bacterium | reverse complement strand
CGCCGGGAGTGGACGGATCCTACGGAACCGCGGGAACCGCGGACGTGAATTCCTTCGCCCTGGAGACGCCCTTCAAGGCAATCCCCTAAGGGGCGCCCCGGGTAGACAGGAGGAGGTGCCGCTCCCCGAAGCGAAATGGGGAGCGGCATTTTTCTTGAACGGTGCTCCCCGGCCTTACTTCACGACCTCGACGTTCGGATCGAGGACCACGCCGTCCACGGTCACGCTGTATTTGAAAGTGCCCTCGACGTCGGGCGGTATGAGCGCGCCGCAGAAAGGTCCCTTGGAGCACTTGAGGTCCGTGAACGGATTGTTCTTGAACTGGATGTCCATCGAGAGGCCGTTGGTCACCCAGACGACGATCTCCTGCTTCTTCTTGAGCTTGACGATGGGGGGGTAAGCCTTGAGGGTCGTTCCAGTCTTGATAATTTCCACGACTTTGACTCTCGGTTTCTGACCTCCCTGTTGTGCCCCGACCTCCCGGGCGGGTAAGACGAGCGCTGAAACAACGACGAAGGTCCAGAACCACCGGGAACGGGCCAGATGATGGGTCGTTGGCATGTTCTCCTCCGTTTTCCGGGAGTCTATCGCCAGGGGTTGCCGGTCACGTCCGTCGGGCGGCGGCGAGCGCTTCGACGAAACCCGGGATGGTCTTGAGGTTCTGGAGCTCGGGCTCGCGCTCGATCTGGGCCGCCCCCACCCCCGCCTTCACGGCCTTGCGGATCCAGACGATCGCCTCGTCAGTCCGGCCCGCGACATCCGCCACGATCGCCGCGTAGAGGAGGTGGTCGGGGTTGTCCGGCTCGAGCTCCATCGCGCGCTGCACGTGGCGTCGCGCCGGGTCCGCCCGGCCGAGCTTGGCGTCGCAGATCGCCAGCGCCGCGTGGGCGTCGGCGTTGTCCGGATTGAGCGTCAGCTCTCCCTCCGCGAGCCGGGCCGCCTTCTCGTACGCCGCCGGCGCCCGGGTCGCGAGCTCCGGCGTCCACCGGTACGCGTCGGCGAGGTTCGCCCAGTACAGGTACTTCCCGGGCGTGAGTTGTGTCGCCTCCTCGAACGCGGACGCGGCCGCGCGATAGTTGCCCACGTAATACTCGAGGTTTCCGAGGTTCGTGTACGCGCCGTCGCTCGGCTTGATCCGGATCGAGCTCTGGTACGCCTGTCGCGCCTCGGCGAACCGGTCGGTCTTGAACAGCGCCGCGCCCAGGTTGTTGTACATGCGCACGCTGTCCGGCTGGCGAACGATCGCCCCCTGGAACATCGGGATGGCATCGGCGTAGCGGCCGGCCCGATAGTAGAAAACGCCGAACTGGTTGTAGGCCGCCCAGTAGCCCGGCTGCAGCGTGAGCGCGCGACGGTAAGTTGCCTCGGCCCGGGAGTTGTTGCCGGTCGCGCGGAACGACTCCGCGAGGCCGAGGAGAGCTTCGATCGAGGAAGGCTGCGCAGCGAGCGCGCGCTGGAACTGGTCGGCTGCCTCCGCGGGTTTGCCCGTCAGGTTGAGGACCTCCCCGAGCGTCGCGTGCACCTCGGGTAGACGGTCGTCGAGCTTCCGTGCCGCCGCGCAGGCGGCGATCGCGCGATCCGCCGACTTGCGATCGCGGGTGATCTCGAATTCGTTCAGGTGCGCGCGGCCGAGCGCCGCGAGGATCAGCGGCGAGTCGGGATACTTCGCGTCGAGGTCCGTCAGGATGCGGACCGCCGTGGCCACCGATTCCGGAGCGTCGTAGCGGCGGAGCGCGCCGATCGCCTTCAGGTAGCTCTCCTGCGACTCGCTGGTCAGGAGAAGGGTCCGGGCGCGCGCGGCGGATTCGGCCGGCCGCTTCCCGCCGAGCCAGGAAAGCACGCTCTCGGCCAGGCGATCCTGCGCGCCGAAGATGTCGGAAGCGCGCGTGGTCACTTCGTCTCCGCCGACGTGCACGCCGTCCGGCGCGCGCACCAGCGAGCACGTGATGCGGAGCTGATCGCCCGCCCGCTGAATGGCGCCCTCGAGGATCAGGTTCGCCCCCGTCGATTTCGCGACGCGGTCCAGGTCCTTTTCTCCGGCGGAGAACGCGTTCGTCGCGCGCGGAGTGACGATCTGGACGCCGGGCACCCTCGCGAGCCGCGCGCTCATCGTCTCCGCGAACGCGTCGCCGAGGAGCTGTCCGTCCGCCTGGCCGCTCAGATCCTTGAACGGGAGGACCGCCAGGAACCGGACCGCCGCGGAGCCGGGCGAGGGGGCCGGCGGCGCGAAGGGCCGTTTCGCGAACCACAGGACGGCAAGCGCGAACGCGGCGGCGCCGATGGCGATCGCGGCCAGTCGCCTCGCGGACACCCGAGCCGCCCGCGGCGGGAGCGCGGCTGCGGCCGGCGCGGACGGCCTCTCCCGCAGGGCGTCCCTGGCCTGGTCGATCTCGATCCCCGCGTCTCCGATGTCGCGGAGCCGGCGGTTCGGGTCCTTGTCCAGGGCGCGCCGCAGCAGGTCGCGGACGCGCGGCGGAGTGTCGGGGGGGAGAAGGTCCCACCGCGGCTCGGCCGTGAGGATCGCGGCGAGGACGTCCGACGCGGTCTCGCCGCCGAAAATGCGGCGGCCGGTCAGGAGCTCGTAGAGGACGCAGCCGAACGACCAGATGTCCGTCCGCTTGTCGACCGGCTTGCCGCGCGCCTGCTCGGGGCTCATGAACTCCGCGGTGCCGAGAATGACGCCGGGCTCCGTGCCGTCGCTGACGATCGTCGGCGAGAGCGAGAGGTCCGGGTTCGAGCCCGTGGACTTCGCGTCGAACGCCTTCGCGAGCCCGAGGTCGAGGACCTTCACGCGCCCTTCCGGAGTGACCTTGATGTTGGCGGGCTTGAGATCCCGGTGGATGATGCCCCGCTCGTGGGCCGCCTCGAGCGCGTCGGCGATCTGCCGCGCGATCTTCAGCGCTTCGTCGAGCGGCAGCGGACCGTGCGACAGCTTCTCCGAGAGCGTCTCTCCCGGCACGAGCTCCATGACGATGAACCGCCCGCCGTCGGCTTCGACTTCCTCGAGGCCGTAGATCGCGGCGATCGCGGGGTGGTTCAGAGCCGCGAGCATCCGCGCCTCGCGCTCGAACCGGGCCAGGCGCTCCGGATCGCGGGAGAACTCCTCCGGAAGCGTCTTGACCGCCACCTCGCGGCCCAGCCGGGTGTCGACGGCGCGATACACCTCTCCCATGCCGCCGGACCCGAGAGGGCCAAGAATCGAATAGACCCCGAACTTCGAGCCCGCGGCGAGCGGCATGTGAGGTGGCCGCGATTCTAAGGGCCTTCTCGCCGCGAGGACAAGCCGACTTGACATTCCCTCCTCCCTCTGCCAGGATTGCTTTTGGAAAGTGAGCTTGACACTGACGCCCCACGTCAAGAACCGGGTCAAGGAGTTTCGGAATGAGAAGGGTTGGACGCAGCAGGAACTGGCGGACAGGGTCGGGGTCTCGCGCCAGAGCATCAACTCGATCGAGCGGGATCGCTACGTGCCGAGCCTCCCGCTGGCGCTGACCTTCGCCCGTGTGTTCGCGCGATCCACGGACGAGCTTTTTACGCTGGAGACGAAACGATGACGGTTCCCATCCTCGGCAGCGCAGTCGACGAACGGTTGCTGATCCACCGCCTGAAGTCCACGAGCATCGGTGGCGTGGCCGCGGGCGTCGTAGCGATGGGACTCTTCGCGTATCGCTACTACTTCGATCACGTCTGGAGCTGGGACCTCCTGGCCGTCGGCATCACCATGGCCACGGTCAAGTGGGGACTCATGCTCTGGTTTCACTGGACCGACTGAATCCGGGAGAAAGAAAGGGAAAGAGATGCTTCTCGAGAATGGGCTCAAAGACCGCAAGACGCTGATGAATATGGGGCTCGTGTGCTTCCTCATCGGCCAGGCGGTGCACTGGTTCCTCCGGCCGACCGATCCTTTCGCGCAGAACGTCGTGGACGGGATCTTCGGACTGCTGCTCGGCCTCTCGATCGGACTTCTGCTGTGGAGCCTGCGCCTGCGGCGGAAAGAGAGTTAGTCCACTCCTTCC
>JBBQKV010000193.1:0-4029 GCA_038327245.1 Acidobacteriota bacterium | reverse complement strand
CTTCCGTGCTCGTCCAGAAATTCGGCGGCACCTCGCTCGAGGACGCGCCGGCTCTCGAGCGGCTGTGCCGGATCGTCGAACGGTCCCGCGACGAATGTCCCGTCGTCGTGGTCTCCGCGATGGGCGACACGACCGACCGGCTCGTCGAGGCGCTGGAACTGGCCGCGGCGGGGGAGGAGACGCGGGCCCTGACCTGTCTTTCCCGGATGCAGCGGGACACCGAGCGCGTTCTGCGAGACTTTTTCGAAAGCGGCTCCGCGGCGGTCGAAGAGGACGTCGCTCCGTTCTTCGACGAGCTCGCGCGGATGGCCCGCGCGGTTGCAGTCCTGCGGTCGGTTCCCGCGGCCGGACGCGACCACTTCCTCGCCCACGGAGAGATGACCGCCGCGGTCGTCGTCGCGAGGGTCCTGGCGGCGCGATCTCTCCCGGCGGTCCGGGTCGATTCCCGTGAGCTCGTCCTGACCGACGACCGATTCGGCCGGGCCCAGCCCGACCTGCAGGAGACCAGCCGTCGCGTGCGGGAGAGAGTCGCCCCGATCTGCGCGCAGGGCGGGATCCCGGTCGCCGCGGGCTACATCGGATCGAGCCCTGCGGGAGCGACCACGACGCTCGGCCGGGGAGGATCGGACTACACGGCCGCTCTGTTCGGGGCGGCGCTCGACGCGCAGGCCGTGGAAATCTGGACGGACGTGGACGGCATGATGACGGCCGATCCGCGGCTCGCCCCCGCGGCGCAGCCGATCGAGACGATTTCCTTCGAGGAGGCCTCCGAGCTGGCTTACTTCGGGGCTCGCGTGCTCCACCCGTTGACGCTGTCTCCCGCGATCGAGAAGGGCATCCCGGTGCGCGTGAAGAACTCCCGCCGGCCCGACTTTCCCGGAACCGAGATCCGCGCGGCGGCCGGATCCGAAGGGCGGGGCGTGCGCTCGATCGCCTGCAAGAAGGGGATCGCAACCGTGGACGTCGTGACGAGCCGCATGCTGATGGCATCCGGATTTCTGCGGACCCTGTTCGACGTTTTCGCGCGGTGGGAGACCCCCGTCGACATGGTCTCGACGTCCGAGATTTCGGTGTCGGTCACGGTGGACGACCTTTCCCGGATGCCCGAGGTGCGGCGGGACCTCGAGCGGCTGGCACAGGTCGAGGTCGCGCGCGATCGGGCGCTCGTGTGCCTGGTCGGGCAGGACCTGAAGTTCACCCCGGGCCTGGCGGCGCGCATCTTCCGGACGATCGAAGACATCAACGTCCTCATGATTTCGCAGGGCGCGTCGCGGCGGAACGTGTCGTTCGTGGTGGAAGAAAACGATGTCGAAGACGTCGTCCGGCGGCTCCACCGGGAGTTCTTCGAATAAACAGGCTGATAGCTGATAGGTTTCCTTCATGCGCCTCGGCATCGTCGGAGCCGGCAAGATGGGCGCGGAGATCGAAGAAATGGCGGCGCGGCGGGGTCACGACGTCGTCTGGAAGCTGGACTCCCGGGAGAACGCTGGCGGTGCCGCGCTCACGCCGGAGAGACTGTCCGGGGCGGACGTTGTCTTCGAGTTCACCAATCCCGTCGCGGCGCCGGCGAATCTGACCGTTCTCGGGAGCGCCGGTGCGACCGTCGTCTGCGGAACGACGGGGTGGGACCGCGAGCTTCCGCGGGTCGCCGACGCCTTCCGGGCGGGTGGCGGCGCGCTGGTACACGCGTCGAACTTTTCGGTCGGAGTGCGCCACTTCTTCGCGCTGGCGAAGCTCGGGGCGAGTCTCTATCCGCCGGCGGGGTATGCCGCGTATCTCGTCGAGGAGCACCACGCGGAAAAGCGGGACGTTCCCTCCGGGACCGCCCGCAAGATCGCCGCGATCGTCGAGGCGGAGTCCGGCCAGGCGATTCCGATCGCGAGCGCCCGGGCGGGAACGGTGCCCGGGCTCCACCGGCTGGTGTTCGAATCGCCCGAGGACGAGGTCGAGTTGATCCACCGAGCGCGCGGCCGGGCCGGTTTCGCCCGGGGTGCGGTCTGGGCGGCGGAGCGCGTCGCCGGACGCCAGGGGGTCTTCGAGTTCGGGGAGCTGCTCGAAAAAGGGGACAGATTTATTTTCGGTGATGGGCCAGACCGGATCGGAGGGGACGGAAAATAAATCTGTCCCCGGGAGGCAGCCGTGTATCGAGTGGACTGGAAGGGATGCGGAACGGCGCTCGTCACGCCGTTCGACGACAAGGGACGGATCGACTTCCGCGCCCTGGCAAAGCTCGTCGAGTGGCAGATCTCCTCGGGAATCGACTTTCTCGTGCCGTGCGGAACGACGGGAGAGTCCGCGACCCTCTCGGGCGAGGAACGCAAGGGGGTCACGGCCGCCGTCGTGAAGGCCGCCGACGGCCGGGTCCCGGTCATCGCCGGAGCCGGGGGCAACCACACGGCCAAGGCGGTCTTCTGGGCGCGCGACGCGGTCGACGCCGGCGCCGACGGAATCCTCTCGGTCTCCCCGATGTACAACCGCCCCTCGCCCGAGGGCCTCGTGCGGCACTTCTCCGCGATCGCGGAGGCGGCGGACATCCCGGTCATCGTCTACAACGTCCCGACGCGGACCGGAACCGACATGGACGTCGAGACGATCCTGCGGCTCGCGGAGATTCCGCGAATCGTCGGCCTGAAGGAAGCGTCCCCCAACTTCGGAAAGATCGCGCGGCTCATGACCGCGCTCCCGGAGGACTTCGTCGTTTTCTCCGGGGAGGACTCGACGGCCCTGGCGCTCATCGCACTCGGAGGTCGTGGCCTGATCTCCGTGGCGTCGAACGAGGTTCCCGCCGAGATGAGCGCGCTCGTCGCGGCCGCGCTCGACGGTCACTGGGAGAACGCGCGAAAACTGCAGAAGAAGTACCTCCCGCTCATGGAGATGAACTTCTGGGAGTCGAGCCCCGGCCCGGCCAAGGCCGCCCTCTCCGCGATGGGGCGCTGCGGCGACACTCTCCGGCTTCCGCTCGTTTCGGTGCGCGGAGACAACCGGCGACGGATCGAAAAGCTACTCGGGGGACTGAAGCTACTTCCGAAGAAAGTCGCGGCGCGATAGCCGCCCATTTCCGTGGAGCGCGACACTTCGAACCTCGCCCGCTCGATCGAGGCGGCGACGGCGGACCCGGAAGGGCAGCCGCCCGAGGATCTGCGGCGGCTCTTCGAGGAGCTCCAGGCCGGTTTGAACGACGGCTCGATCCGCGCGGCCTCGAAGGAGGGGGAGCGCTGGGTCGTCTCGGCGTGGGTGAAAAAGGGAATCCTCCTCGGATTCCGGATCGGCGAGATCGTCCTGCTCGCGGATTCCCCCTTCCCGTTCTTCGACAAGGACACGTTTCCCCTGAAACGGATGTCTCCCGGCTCGGGTGTCCGCATCGTGCCGGGTGGAACCGCGGTGCGCGACGGCTGCTTTCTCGGCCGCGGCGTCACGATCATGCCGCCTTCCTACGTCAACGTCGGCGCGTGGATCGGGGAGGGGACGCTTCTCGACTCGCACGTCCTCGTGGGCTCCTGCGCGCAGATCGGCCGGCGCGTCCACGTCTCCGCGGGGGCCCAGATCGGCGGCGTGCTGGAGCCGGTGGGAGATCTGCCGGTCGTCATCGAGGACGACGTCCTGGTCGGCGGCAACTGCGGCATCTACGAGGGAGCGGTCGTCCGGGAGCGCGCGGTCCTCGCGGCGGGAACGATCTTGACGGGAGGGACGCCCGTCTACGACGTCGTCCGCGGCGAGGAGTACCGCCGGAGTCCGGGCCGGCCGCTCGAAATCCCGGCGGGTGCGGTGGTCGTGCCCGGCGCGCGGGCCATCCGGGACGGCAAGGGCAGGGAGTGGGGACTCTCCCTGCAGACGCCCGTGATCGTGAAGTACCGCGACGCGAAGACTGACGCGTCCACCGGTCTCGAGGGCCTGTTGCGCTAGTGGCCTAGAATCCCGCCATGGTTTTCGACACCGAAGAAATCCGCAAGGGGCGCGAGGACGACTGGTTCCGCCAGAACGAAGCCGCGATGATCGAGGCGGCGCGGAAGAAACGTGACCTCGCGCAGC
>JBBQKV010000192.1:0-4096 GCA_038327245.1 Acidobacteriota bacterium | reverse complement strand
GGGGGCGCAGAGAGCCGCGACCTCGCGCTGCGGCGAGTCGCGGAGCTCGGCTCCGACCCGTGGGACGGCCGCCCCTCGCGGGCCGGCAACTTCGTGCGGCGTCTCCAGGACCGGTTTCCGAACCTCGCGGCCGCGGACCTCTCCCCGATCCTGGACGGGCTCCGGCTGATCAAGAGCCCGCGCGAAATCGCGATGATCGGCCGCGCGACGAAGCTCTCGGGCCTCGCGCTCCTCGAGGGTATGCGCTCGACGCGGCCCGGCCAGTACGAGCGGGAGCTCGACGCGGTCGCGAAGTTCGTCTTTTACCGCAACGGCGCGCAGGGCGATGCGTACTACTCGCTCATCGCGAGCGCCCAGAACGCGTGGTGGCCGCACTACAACGCCGGGAAGAGGAAGATGGAGGACGGCGACTTCCTCCTGATGGACTACGCGCCCGACGTCGGCTACTACATGAGCGACGTCACGCGGATGTGGCCGGTCAACGGGACGTTCGCGCCCTGGCAGCGGGAGCTGTACGGCTTCTACCTCACCTGTTACGAGGCGATCCTCCACGCGATCCGCCCGGGTGCCGACGCCGCGACCATCATGAAGACGGCGTCAAAGGAGATGGAGCGCGCGCTCGCGACGTCGAAGTTCTCGAAGGACACGTATCGCAGGGCGGCCGAGGCCTTCGTCCACGAGTACCGGGAATCCGCCGGGAAGCCCGACGCCGCCCTCGGACACTGGGTGGGCATGGCGACCCACGACGACGGGCCGCACTCCGGCCCGTTGAAGCCCGGGATGGTGTTCACGATCGAGCCCGCGCTGCGCGTTCCAGAGGAGAAGATCTACGTCCGCCTGGAGGACCTGATCGTCGTCACGGACAGGGGCGCCGACGTCCTTTCGGATTTCGTGCCGCGCGATATCGTCGGAATCGAGAAGGTCATGAAGGAAGAGGGGCTGCTGGAGCGCTATTCCCGGGCGGACTGAGTCGACCCTTGTCTCTGCAATGCATTGCATTACAATGCATGACATGAGCAATCAAATCACGGTCAGACTCCCGAAAGAATTGAACAAGGCGCTCGATGCCGCTGCGCGTCGGAGCGGACGCCGCCGCTCTGAGGTTATTCGGCTGTCGCTGGCCGCTTTCCTGACGCCGGCGCCGGCCGGCCGCGTGCAATCGATCGACCGCGTCCGAGGCCTGATCGGCTCCCTCGAGTCCGAGATACCCGATCTCGCGGAGAATCATCGGAAGTACATCCTCGAGTCGCTTAAGAATGCCCGGTGAGCTTCTCCTGGACACCGGTGCGCTGGTATCTCTCCTGGATCGATCCCAGCGATTCCACCCAGACTGCACTCGATTCCTCGAAAGCTGGCGAGGCACGATCGTGAGCACCGAGGCGGTCCTGACGGAAGCCACCCATCTGCTCGGTCGAGTGAGAGGGGGGAGACAGGCGTGCCTCGATTTCTTCATCGCCGGAGGAGCGCTCCTGGTCCCGTCGGCCGACGGATCTCTCCGGAGGTGTCGCAGACTCCTTGAGGAATACGCCGACCTTCCGATGGACTATGCCGATTCCACTCTGGTCGCCCTCGGCGAGGAGCTCGGCACGAACCTCGTTTTTACGACCGATCGCCGGGACTTTGCGGTCTACCGACTGCGCGGGCGCCGGCACTTCCAGGTCCTGCCGGGTTAGCATCCTCGCGCCATGGAACGTATCGTCGAATCGCGCGCCCCCGTCCGGACGCGGCTCCCTCTCGCCGCGCGGTTCGGCGCGTTCGTTGCGGAGCGATTCCCGTTCGCGCTCCGCCCGGTTCTGGAGACCTTCCGCTCGATCGCGCCGTCCGACCCGGGGCGCAACGAGGCCGCCATCGAGGCGCTGCGCCGGCCGCTCTCCGAAGCGCTGCTCACGGCCATCGACCACGTGCCCGCGGAAAAGTTCGACGAGGCGACTCCGGGCATCGCGGTCGACGCGCGCATCCAGCAGGCGAAGACGGAGCTCCTGGAGGCGTGCGACGGATTCCTCCGCCGCGAGGCGATCGAGGCGTCGCTTACGGACGCCGAGCGCGTCGAGATCCTCCGCGGCATGCTCCTCACGCGCGCGACCGACAACCGGCTGAAGGCTTTCTTCTCGGGGGGCGAGGTCCGTTACAACGGCGCCGCGTTCCAGGGGAAGGGCTTCCGCTCGCTCGGGCAGGAGGCGATCTACGCATCGGCCATCCGGCTCCGGCGGGGCGAGGCGTACCGCGGCCCCGACGGCTCGTGGCGCGGAGACGTCGTCGCGCCGCTCATCCGCGACCTGGGCGCCGCGCTCGCGATGCGGCCCGAACCCGAGACGGTGCACTCGACCCTCTGCGCCCAGATGGGAAAGGCCGGCTCGCCGATGGAGGGCAAGGACCTTCACGTCGGAGATTTCGACTGGGGCATCCTCCCTCCCACGGCGCCGCTGTCGATCTCGTCCTTGACCGTCGCCGGGATGGCGATGGCCTTCTCGCGCGACGGGTCCGGACGCGTCGGCGTCTCCTACATCGGCGAGGGCGGCACGTCTCTCGGCGAGTGGCACGAGGCGATCAACGCCTGCGCGGCGCGCCGGCTCCCCGCAATCTTCTGCGTCCAGAACAACCAGACCGCGCTGGCGACGCCGGTCGCCGACCAGTCCGCGGTGCGGGTCTTCGCGGAGAAGGCCGCGGGGTACGGAGTTCCGGGGATCACGATCGACGGGACGGACCCGGACCGCATCGCGGCCGCGTTCGCGTGGGCGGCCGAGCGGGCCCGCGCGGGCAGGGGGCCGACCCTGATCGAGCTCGTGTGCATGCGCATGTGCGGCCACGCCCACCACGACGACATGCTCTACCTCGGCAAGGAGCCGCCGATCTCGTGGGGCTATCCCCCGCTCCTCGACTCGGGGTACGCCAACCGCGAGCTGTACGAGTTCTGGTCGCGGCGGGATCCCATCCCGAACTACGCGGCGCGGCTCGAGGCCGAGGGAATCGTAGGCGAGGGCGACCTCGAGCGGTTCCAGGCCGAGGCGACCGCTCTGGTCGAGGAGCAGGCGCGCAAGATCATCGCGGCGCCCTGGCCGGAGCCCGACGTCGCCGGGCGCGGCGTGTTCGCCGGAGAACCGCCGCGGCGCCGGGTCGAGGTGCTCGAGCCGCAGGCGCGCGGCCGGCTGGTCCCGGGCGTCCTGCTCCGGCCGGAGCCGGGGCTGCCGTTCGACCCGAAGGGCCGAACGTTCCTCGAGGCCGTGATGCTCGGGGTCCGCGACGCGCTCGCCAAAGACCCGCGGGTCTTCGTGTACGGCGAGGACGTGGGCGGGAAATACGGCAACGCCTTCCTCCTCCTGCGGCCGCTGCTCGCCGAGTATGGCGACCGGATCGTCAACTCGCCTCTCTCGGAGGCTGCGGTGCTGGGCGTCTGCGTCGGCGCGGCGCTCGCGGGCCAGCGCCCGATCGGTGAGATCCAGTTCAACGACTTCGTGGCCACCGGTTTCAACCAGCTCGTCAACAACGCCGCGAAGATCCGCTACCGGTGGGGCGGCTCGGTCCCCATGGTCGTGCGGATGCCGTGGGGCGGGTTGCGCCACGCCGGCCCGTACCACAGCCAGAACACGGAGCCGTGGTTCTACCGGACGGCGGGTTTGAAGATCGTGGTCCCCTCGACGCCCGAAGACGCGAGGGCTCTCCTCGCCTCCGCGGTCGCGGACCCGGACCCCGTCCTCTACTACGAGCACATCGCGCTCTACCGCGACCCGCGCGTCAAGCAGGTTCTCCCCGAGGCGCCGCCCGCGCCCCTGCCTCTCGGGAAGGCGGCCCTGCGGCGCGAGGGATCCGACCTCGCGATCGTTTCCTACGGCGCGTACGTGCACGTCGCGATGCGGGTCGCCGAGAAGCTCGCGCGCGACCACATACAGGCGGCGGTGCTCGACCTGCGCACGCTCGTTCCCCTGGATCGCGAGGCTCTCCTCGCGCTCGCGCGCCGGTGCGGCCGCCTTCTCATCGTGCACGAGGACTCGCGCACCGGCGGCATCGGGGAGAGCCTCGCGGCGATCGTCCAGGAGGAGGCGTTCGAGCACCTGGACGCGCCGGTCCGGATCGTCGGTGCTCTCGACACGCCCGTGCC
>JBBQKV010000191.1:0-4139 GCA_038327245.1 Acidobacteriota bacterium | reverse complement strand
AGAAAAGCAGCGCCAGGACGAGGATTTTGCGCACGGCGTGAACGTTAACACGCGCCCCGAGCGGAGGATTTCCGGCGGCGGCGGGCTAGACGGCGGACTGCCGGAGTCGCGCCTTTGCCTTCTCCAGGGTGTCGAGGACCTGCGTCTCCCGTTGCAGGACATTCACGCCGTAACCGTCCTTGGTGACGAACTCGAAGTCCACCTGGTGATACGGGATCCCCTTCGGAAGGATCTCGTGCCGGTAGTGCCAGACTTCCCGCCAGTTCTTCGCGCCCTCGTTCATGCTCGAGCCCGGGCCGGTGACCTTGTCGACCCGGCGCGCCGTGTCGCTCGTCGTCCCGCCGGGCAGTGAGGCGAACCGTACGTCCGCGGGGCGGTAGGTGAAGAGCGCCGCGCGATCGTTCGTATCTTCGCCGGACGTGAGCGGTTTCTGGCCCGCGTACGTGGGAGGGCCGAGCAGAATGAAGACCATCCCCCGGTCGGTCAGGCTGCCCGCGGTCTCCCCCTGCGTGAACCGGGAGTCGGCAAACGCCAACCGCTTCTCGAACTCGTCCCGGAACTCGTTCTCCGGAGTCTCGGGCTTCGGATCGCGCGACTTCCAGAACGCGGTGACGTACTCGGATCGCGATACGGCATCGCGGAGGTGCGAAAAGGTCAGCCTCTCCTCCGGTGTCATCAGGAATCGCGCGGGACCGTCGGCCCAGTCTTCGCCGAGCGAGACCTGGGCGTCGCGGTGCGGATTCGGAAAAGCGTTGTACGCCGCGGAGAGAGAGCCGGCGGCCGGAGGCACCTCCCGATTGTCCGGAAGAGCATGCCGCGCGGCTGCGAGCGCGTTCACCACCTTCTTCGAATAGATCGCGGGGTCCACCGATGCGTTCGGCTGGAAGGCCAGAAACGCCTGGAACTGCTGCTGGGCCTCCGCCGGCCGATCGAGGGAGGCAAGAGACGCTCCGCGATAGAACGCGAGGATCGGCGCCAGCGCCGCGCGATCCTTCTCGAGGCCGGGCTGCATGCTCTCGGACTCGAGCTGGTCGAGCGTCGCGAGGGCGTCGTTATAGGCGGCCAGGCGGAACTGACCCTTCGCCTTCTGCAGGAGCTGGGGAAGGCTCGCGGCGGAGAGCGAGACGGTGAAGAGGAAGGATGCGACGACGGCCGCCGAACGTTTCATGGATACCTCCGGGACCTCCAATCCTACGCCCAGACGCCACAGCGGGGGACGGACTTACGCCGAAATGGGGGACAGACTTAAGTCTGTCCCCTGATCCCCGGATAAAAAAAGGGGGCCCGAAGGCCCCCTTTCCGAATCCGGAAGAGAACTAGAACGAGATCTTGAGAGCGGCCTTGATCTGCCGCGGATCCTGACGTCCCGACGGCTTGCCCCAATCCGTTTGCGGCAGGGGTTCCCCGTAGGCGATCGTCCCGAGACGGTTGAAGTTGCGCTGCGAGTAATCGGAAGTGTTGGACGGCGTGCAGCCCGCCGTTTCCAGGCAGAAGGTGCCGTCCGGGTTGAACTCCTCGACCACGTCCTGGACTCCCTGCCGGTTGAGCAGGTTGAACACGTAGATCGCCGGTGTGATCGAGACCGGACCGACGTTGAACGTGTAACCCACCGACAGATTTGCCTCGTACTGGCCGGTCAGGCGTCCGTTCGAAACCGCCGTGTCGTGTCCGCGCTGCACGAGATGCAGGAGGTCCGGGTAGAAGACGTTATACCAGCCGTACCGCGAGACCGGCGGACCGCTCCGGTAGAAGGCTCCGATGCCCACGTTCAGGCCGAACGGCGCCGTGTAGACGGCATCGAGGCGGGCCTGGTGCGGACGGTCGAGGTA
Source organism: Acidobacteriota bacterium (assembly GCA_038327245.1). Taxonomy (GTDB): domain Bacteria; phylum Acidobacteriota; class Thermoanaerobaculia; order UBA5066; family Gp7-AA6; genus Gp7-AA6. The sequence continues at coordinate 2,310 of JBBQKV010000191.1, read as the reverse complement.
GAGACGCCCGTTCGCGTTGCGGGAGAACAGGTAGTAGTCGTAGTCGGCGTTGATGCCCGGGTCAGTCTGACCCGACGCCACGCGAACCGCGCCGTCGTAGTTCCCCTTCAGCTGCGAATAGACGTAGGAGGCCTGCGCCCACAGGTTCTGGCTGAACGTCTTGCGGGCCGTGAACTCGATGCCGGTGTACTTACGGCTTGCCGCCGGGATTGGCGGGGTGCCGCTGGCGAAGCACTGGCCTGCCGTCGCCGAAACGAAGGGGTCGCCGGCGTTGTCGCACCACGGGAAGTCTCCGGAGCCCCAGAGGCCCCCCTTGCCCGGGTTGACCATCGCGCAGGTCGAGCCCTGGTTGATGTCAGCGCCGCCGTCTAAATCGCAGCGGTCCTCGATCGCGCGGCCAAGCTTCCGGTACATCCCCTTGACACCTACCGCCAAAGTCGGAGTGAGGGCCATCTCGGAGCCGAGCGTGAGCTCGTCCTGGTATTGACCCTTGATGCCCTGGTCCACCGGCTCGTCGGCCGCGCCCTGGATGAGGGTGTTGCGACGGGGCGGACCGCCAAAGGTGCCGGAGCCGCCCTGAGCCACGCTCCATCCGCCGGCCGGCGGAGCGTCGAAGGCAGTGTTCGGTCCACTGTAATTCCACGTGGTCCTCTGGAACTGGGCCCCATACACCCGGACGTTCAGGTCATTCGGAATCATGTAGTAGAAGCGGCCCGCCGACGCGTACAGCTTGGTCGAGCCATCGCCCTTCCAGTCGTAAACGACGCCGAGGCGCGGCTGCCACTCGCCTTTCAGGTCGATGACCGTCTCTTTCAGGCCGTTCTGGATCTGCTCCGCGTCATAACGGACGCCGGCATTGACCGTGAGCCTCGGGGTGATCCGCCAGGAGTCCTGGAGGAACGCGGACCAGGCCTTGGAGGGCGGCGCGGAGTTCGTGAACGGCAGAACTCCGAAGCCGGTCGAGGAGTCCGTGTAGTAGTCGTGACGGAAGTAGACGCGCTTTACGTCACCCTGATAGTTCGTGTAGCTCGCTCCCTCGCCCGCCGGGCAGAAGCTGTTGGAATTGGGATTGGTGCTGCAGTTGTAAACCTGGATCCGCTGACCACCCGTGAAGAGCGAGTTGTCGGTCGTCACGTTCTCGAGCCAGTCGCCGCCGAACTTCAGCTCGTTGTTGCCGAAGTACGCGGTGAAGTTACCCGTGTACTCCTTGCGATCCCCCACGTTGTTCAACCGGTATCCGGGGATCGGCCCGAAGCCGCTGAAGTAGGGGTAGTTCGGGTAATCCGACGCCACGGTGCGATCCCGGATTCCGATCCGGGTCGGGTCGAGTGGCTTGAACTTGAACTGGTCGTTGTGCTGCGAGTACTGGAGCGTCAGGACTCCGAAGGACCCGAAGAGCTGGTTGAACCGCCCCGCGTAGTCCTCCGAGCCGATGTCGAAGCGGCCCGCGAAGGAGTTCGGATCGGCTCCGGTCGGTGTGAACACCGCTCCGTCGCGGACTTCTGGATCCCGGAAGTACGTGCCGACGAGAGTCGAGCCCTGGATGATGTTCCACGTCAGCTTGCCGGAGAAGAGGTTGTAATTGTCGAGCTCGCGGAAGTGCTGATTCAGGACCGAGGCGGACTCCTTCGGAACGCGGTCGCGCTGGTTGTCCACCCGGTCGTAGGCCGTGAAGAACCACAGGTGGTCCTTGATGATGAAACCGCCGAGGTCCGCGCCGTAGTCGAGATCTTTCTGATCCTCGAAGGTCGTGTTGAACTTGTCTCTCCCCGTCTCATAATGAGTCTTGGAGCGGAACGACGTCGGGCTGTAGTTGCCGAAAACGTCGCCGTGGAACTCGTTTCCACCCGACTTGGTGATGACGTTGATGATTCCGCCGGTCGAGCGGCCATACTCGGCCTGATAACCGCCGGTCTTGACCTCGACCTCCTGGATGAACTCGTTGTTGATGACCTTGCCCTGGACGCCTCGGTTGACGTTGTTCGTGTTGACTCCGTCGATGACGAACACGTTCTCCGCGGACGTCGATCCGTAGATCGACAGCGCGAGGCCGCGACCCTGCTTGTCGCCGGTGTCCTCGTTGACGCCCGGCTGCAGCTTGACGACGTTCGCGTAGTTGCGGCCGAGCGGCAGCTTCTCCATGATCTTCGCCGAGTAGTTGGACCCGGTCGTAGTGCTCGAGGTGTCGACGACGGGCGCCTGCCCGCTCACGATGACCTCTTCCTTCTGCGAGATCTGGAGCGTGTGGTTGACGGTCGCCGTCGCCCCGAGGCCGACGATCGCGGTCTTCTCCGCCGAGGCGAACCCGGC
>JBBQKV010000190.1:0-4143 GCA_038327245.1 Acidobacteriota bacterium | reverse complement strand
CCGATTTTCCGGCCTCCGAGGAGCGTGCCGTTCTTGCTCCCGAGGTCCTCGAGAAAGGCCCCGGCTCCGTCGATCAGGATCCGGGCGTGCCGGCGGGAGACCAGGTTGTCGTCGATCCAGAGCGCCGCGCCCTCGTCGCGGCCAATGACGTTCTCTCCGGCCCGAAGGGCGATTTCGCGGTCTCCCCAGATGAGACGGAAGGCCGGAGAGTCGGGCCGGACGTCCGACCCGTCGGCCACCTCCGCCCGAAACGCGTAGCCGAACCGCTGGACCGTGCGGAGGATCCGGGGTTCCTGGGCGTCGTCGCCGAGCGTCTCCCGGAGCTCGGCCACCAGGTTGGGAAGGTTCGCGTCGGAAACGAAAGTCTCCGGCCACAAGATCTTGTGGAGCTCGTCCTTGGAGACGGCCTTCGGACGTCGGTCGATCAGAACCGCCAGCAACGTGAACGCCTTCGGAGACACGTGAACCGGCTTTCCGGCCCGGAGGATTTCGCGGGTATCGGAGTCGAAAACGCAGTCCGCGAACCGAAGGCGCATCGTGTAACTCGACGACTCGGGAGTTCAGAGCTCGCCGGCCCGCGCGATCTTAGCAACCTCGCCCCGCCGTTATCGAAAACCGGTCGAAGCCTTAGGAGGCGCCTGAGACTTCGGGAGCCGCCATCGCCGATCGTGAACGGCATGGAGGCACTCATGACCGCTCACGTCCGCAGGATTTTTCCCGCAGTCTTCGCGCTTCTCGCGCTGTTCGCGCCAAACGCCCGTTTCCTTCCCCTCGTCATCCTCACAGGCCTGATTTTTCCGGCCTTCCCCATGGCGGCCGGCGACAACGTCTGGACGACCAAGGGGCCGACAGGGGAAAAGATCCAGGCGCTGGCCATCGACCCTGCGCAACCCGCCACGCTATACGCCGGCACGTACGGCGGCGGGGTCTTCAAGTCCACCGACTCCGGGGGCACGTGGGCCGCCGTCAACGCGGGGCTGACGAACCTTTACGTCTTCGCCCTGGCCATCAACCCTGCGTCTTCCGCAACGCTCTACGCCGGGACGCACGGGGCCGGAGTCTTCAAGTCCACCGACTCGGGCGGCACATGGGCAGCCACCAACACGGGGCTGACGAACCTGTCCGTCGGAGCACTGGCCATCGACCCCGCGGCTCCCGCAACGCTCTACGCCGGGGAGTTCGACGGCGGTGTCTTCAAGTCCTCCGACTCCGGCGGCACCTGGACCGCCGTCAACACGGGACTCCGGAGCCCGTACGTCGAAGCCCTGGCGATCGACCCCGCGGCTCCCGCCACCCTCTACGCCGGGACAAACGGCCCTCAGGTCTTCAAATCCACCGACTCCGCTAACACCTGGGGCGCCACGGGCCCGGGACCGAACAACCCTTGGGGCTACGGCAGCGTCTTCGCCCTGGCCATAAATCCAGTGACTCCCGCAACGCTCTACGCCGGGACGGACTACGGTCTCTTCAAGAGCACCGATGGCGGGGGGAGCTGGACGGACATCAGCACGGACCTGACCCGTATTGTCCTCAGTCTGGCGGTTGATCCGGTGAATCCGGCCACGCTCTATGCCGGGACGAGCGTCGGCGGTGTCTTCAAGAGCACGAATGCTGACGACGGGTGGACGCCGTTCAACGCCGGCCTCGGCAATTTGCATGTCAAGGCGTTGGCCATCGATCCTTCGACGTCCCGGATCTACGCCGGCACCGACAACGGCGTCTACGAGTACCGGACCGTCGAGCTCGGGACAAACCGGAGGATCCTCCCCGTCGTGGGCTCGACGCCCGGTGCGAATGGGACGTTCTTCCGAACTTCGGTGCAGCTGAACAATCCGGGGAGCGCGCCGATGACGGGACGGATCGTGTTCCATCCGACGGGCGCCTCGGGAAGCACGAGCGATCCCGCGCTGTCCTACTCGCTCGCGCCGGGGCAGACCCAGTCGATCGCCGATCTGCTCCCGGCGATGGGCGCGTCCGGGCTCGGTAGCGCCGACATCGAAATAGTTTCGGGCATACCGGTCGTCACCGCGCGCGTCTTCAACGACGCGGGTGCCTTCGGAACGACGGGCTTCACGGAAGCGGCGATGCGCGCGGGGGACGCGATCCCGCCCGGCCAGAAGGGTGTCCTGTTGATTCCGTCCGACCTGACCGAGGCTCGCTTCAACGTCGGCCTCCGCACGCTCGACGGGGGTGCGTCGCTGAACATCGCGTTCCGGAATGCAGCCGGAGACTTGTTGGGATCGAGGACCCGGGTCTTTCCAGCCAGCTACCACGAGCAGCAGGATGCCCTCGGGTTTCTGGGAGTCGCCGAGCTGCCGCCCGGCGGTTCGATCTCGGTATTCGTAAACTCGGGCGCGGCGATCGTCTACGGCGCGACCGTGGACAACGTCACCGGCGACCCGAGCCTCCAGATCGCGAGCCGGTCGCCCTGGGACTATTGATCGAACGCCGGCGGCGTCACTTCGTGCGGGTGTAAACGGCTTCGACGGCGAGGTCTTCTTTCCCCTGCGGTGAAACGTTGTACATGACACCTGTCGCGGCCGCTCGACGCGGCCAGAAGGGAGTAAACGGCCCTAGCGCACCATCCCATGGCCGTTCGACACCGCCTTGCCGCCACCAAGCGCCGGATCCGTGCGGGTCGAGCCAACGCGACGCGTTATCGCCATGGGATTTTGCCAAGCGGCCGCTTGCTCTCTACCGGCCGCGTCGAGCGGCCGCGTCAGATGTCCCGTCCTGCGGTTTTCCCCCGTCCTCCCACGTGTAGTCGATCCGCGCGAACGCGCCGCCGGCGACGGACGTCACGACCGCCGCGGTCTTCGAGTCCCGGGGCGGGTCGGTCGGCATCACGATCAACCGGTAGGAACCGTTCCAGCGGCCGGCCAGCGAGAGGAGCCAGGAGGGTGCTGTCATGGGCGCATCTTGACAGGAGTGTTCCGTTCTGGGCGCGCTTGACAGAGAACGAACGTTCGTGCTCTTATCGGATCGTGGGCAAAGGCGACGACACCCGGACGGCGATCCTCGACCGCAGCATCGGGCTCGCGGCAGAGGTGGGTCTGGAGGGCCTGACGATCGGGCGGCTCGCGACCGAGCTCCACCTGTCGAAGAGCGGACTCTTCGCGCACTTTCGGTCCAAGGAGGCGCTTCAGATCCAGGTGCTCGACGCTGCCGCGGAGCGATTCGTGGACGAAGTCGTCAAGCCGGCCGTGCGCGAACCGCGAGGCGAGCCCCGGATCCGCGCGCTCTTCGACCGCTGGCTCGCCTGGACGAAGTCCAACTCCGGGCCGGGCGGCTGTCTCTTCGTCGCCGCGGCGGCCGAGCTGGACGACCGGCCGGGTCCGGTCCGCGACCGTTTGGTCGCCCTTCAGAAGGGGTGGCTCGAGATGATCGCGATCGTCTTCCGAACCGGGGTGACCGAGGGAGTCTTCCGGCCCGACCTCGACCCCGAGGAGTTCGCGCACGACCTCTACTCGGTGATGCTCGGTTTCCACCACGCGTCCCGGCTGATGCGGGATCCGCGCGCCGGGGCGAGGGCCCAGGCCGCTTTCGGCCGGCTCTTGTCGTCCGCTCGACGCACTTGACGACCCAGCTCCGTTTCGTCCGCACGCTCTTTCGCGGGCTCACGCCGGTCGCGCCGGCCACGGCCGCCGCCCTCGCGACGGTGCTCTTCCGGCGGCCTCCGCGCCACCGCGATACCGAAGAGGAGCTCCGCGCGCTCGCCCGAGCCGAGCGACTCCCTCTCACCCTGGACGGGCGTCGACTCGCCGCCTGGCGCTGGGGACGGGGACCAGCCGTTCTTCTCGTCCACGGCTGGGGCAGCCGCGGGTCGCGCCTGGCGTCATTCGTGGCGCCTCTCACCGAGGCCGGCTACTCGGTCGTGGCGTTCGATGCGCCCGGCCACGGCGCGTCCGCGGGACGGCTGTCTTCCCTGCCGCAGCTCATCTCCGCGATCCAGGCGGTCGCCCGGGAAGTGGGAGTCGTCGAGGGCATCATCGCCCACTCGGCGGGCGGCGCCGCGACGACGCTCGCGATGTCGCGGGGTGTCACGGCGGAGCGCGTGGTCTTCCTGGCGCCGGCGGCGGACCCTTCCGGCTGGAGCGAGCGATTCGCGGAGATGATCGGTTTGAGTCGTGACGTGCTCGCCCG
>JBBQKV010000189.1:0-4170 GCA_038327245.1 Acidobacteriota bacterium | reverse complement strand
GAGAGGTCCACGTTGCCGCCGGAGACGAGCGCGACGACCCGCGCTCCGGAGGGAACCCGGGCCGCCCCCTCGAGAAGCGCCGCGGTGGCGGCGGCGCCCGCCCCCTCGACGTAGAGCTTCGCGCGCGTCATCAGGAGCTTCATCGCGTCGATGATCGCGGCCTCGGAAACACCGACGACCTCGTCCACCGCCTCCTTCGCGATTTCCAGCGGCAGCGCGCCCACGAAGGGCGGCGTCATCCCGTCGGCGAGGGTTCCCCACGGTCGCGTCACGGTGACCGGTTTCCCGGCGGCGATCGCCGGCGCCAGTCCGGGCCCCTCGGCCAGCTCGACGCCCACGACCCGGACCTCCGGCCGGAGCTGCTTGACCGCGGAGGCGATCCCGGAGATGACGCCTCCCCCGCCGACCGGCACGATGACCACGTCGACGTCCGGCAGGTCTTCCAGGATCTCGAGACCGATGGTCCCGGCGCCCGCGATGATGTCGGGGTCGTCGAAGGGGGGGACGAAGGCGAGCCCGCGGGAGTCGCGGACTTCGGCGAGCCGGTCGAACAGCGTGGCGCGGTCGTCGTGGAGAACGATCTCCGCGCCGTATCCGCGCGTCGCGTCGATCTTCGACTGCGGCGCGCCGCTCGGCATCACCACGGTGCAGGCGGCGCCGGCGATGCGCGCGGCCCACGCGAGCGCCTGCGCGTGGTTCCCGGCCGACACCGTCACGAGGCCGCGGCCACGCTCCTCGGGCGAAAGCGAAAGCACCTTGTTGAGCGCGCCGCGCGGTTTGAAAGAGCCGGTCTTCTGGAAGTTCTCGCACTTCAGGTGCAGCCGAGCGCCGGCCCGGCTGCCGAGCGCGGTCGCCGAAAAGAGCGGGGTCCGGTGAATCCGGCCCGCGAGCCTCTCGGCCGCGGCGCGAATGTGTAAGAGAGGAATCATGGAGCGACGGCGCTCACGGGAGCTTCTTCTCCATCCGGATGCACGCGAGCAGGACGTCGTCCCCGACGCGATGGGTCGCGGGGCCGAGCCGCCGGTAGCCCCGCCCGGCGTAGAAGGCCTCGGCGTTCAGCGTCGCGTTCAGCCGGATCACCGCGTGCCCGGTCGCGCGCGCCTGCGCTTCCATTCGCGCGATCAGCTCCGACCCGATCCCCCGGCCAATCGCTTCCGGCGAGACGTAGCACGCCTCGACCTCGCCGCGGACCGGGTCGAACTGCCCGAATCCCACGATCTCGTCCTCCCGCTCGGCGACGAAGAGAGCGCGCGTGGCGAGCGCCGCCCGGTAGGCCTCCGGCGGACGAAAGGCGATCCACGCCGCAATCTCCCGCGGCCCGTATTTTCCGCGGCAGAGGACGCGGATCGACTCGTTGTGGACGCGCCAGATGCCGTCGACGTCCGACGAGCCGGCGGGCCGGACCTGCGCGGTGAAGGTCGCGTCTCCGGTCACGGCGCGACCTGGCGCCCATCGGCGTCGAAGACGGCGAGAGCGTCCACCGGGCAGACGCCACACGCTTCGACCGCGAGATCGGCGGCGACCTCGGCCTGCGGTTCGCGGAACGTGATGATGCTCTCGTCGTCGAGGACGAAGAGATCCGGAGCGATCTTCGCGCAGTTGGAGGTTCCGATGCAGGTGGAGCGGTCGATCCGCACCGTCAGGGAACCGACCTTTCGCTCCTCGAAGTCCGTCACGGCTCGCGCGCCCGATTCTATCCGCTCGGTCTGATAGCTTCGGGCCCTCGCATGGGCCGGATCAACGGGAAGAGGGTCGTGCTCGGCGGAATCGTCGCCGCGCTGATCGTGAACGTGGGCGAGGGGCTCCTCGGCCTGCTCCTGAAGAGAGACTACGAGGCGGCGCTTCGCGCGCTCGGTATCCGCATGGAGCCGAATCTCGCGACCCTGCTGCCGATCGCCTGGAGCTTCGTCGTCGGAATCCTCGCGATCTGGCTGTACGCGGCGATCCGGCCCCGCTATGGACCCGGACCGCGAACCGCGGTGCGGGCCGGCCTCGCTCTGTGGGCCTTCTCCACGGTCACGTTCTCGGTCGCGATGGCGAGTCTCCGGATCTTTCCGGCGCGGCTCATGGCGATAGCGACCGCGTGGTCGCTCCCCGAAGTCGTCGTCGCGGTGGTCGCCGGCGCCGCGCTCTATCGCGAGGATTCCCCGCGCGAAGTATCCTGACCGTCCGAAATGGAGGGAACACGATGATTCGGAACTCCCGAGCCGCCTTTCTCGCCGCCGCGTTGACGACGATCGGGCCGCTGGCCGCGGCGCAGCAGCCCACCCCGGCGCCGGCCCCAGCCGCGCAGCCGCCAGCCATGCGCCTCCCCCAGGCCAGCCCGGGCGCCACCGTCAAGCAGACGATCGGGCTGAACGACGTCACGATCGTCTACAGCCGTCCGGGGGTGAAGGGCCGCAAGATCTGGGGAGGTCTCGTTCCCTTCGGCTCGGTGTGGCGGACGGGCGCGAACTCCGCCACGACGATCCAGGTCTCCGAGGAAGTGCTCGTCGAGGGAAAGCCGCTTCCCGCCGGGACCTACTCGCTTCACACGATTCCGGGCGAAAAAGAGTGGACGGTCATCTTGAACAAGGACGCGAATCAGTGGGGTTCCTACAGCTACGACCCGGCGAAGGACGCCCTCCGGGTCAAAGTCGCGCCGATTCCGGGACAGTCTCAGGAGTGGATGCAGTTCCGGTTCGAGGACCTCACGATCAACTCCGCCCGGGTCGTGCTCGCGTGGGACAACCTCCAGGTTCCCTTCACCATCAAGAACCAGACCGACACGAACACGAGGGTCATCGGCATGTTGCGCGACAGCGTCGCGAAGGCGAAGCCCGACGAGTGGCAGCCGTACTACCGGGCCGGAAACTACCTCGTGCAGAATCGCCTCTCGATGGACGAGGCGGGCCTCTGGCTCGACCGCGCGATTGCGATCAGCTCGACTCCGGCGACCCACTACGCGAAGGCGCGATACTTCGACGCGGCGGGCAAGACGAAAGAGGCGATCGCCGAGATCGACAAGGCGCTGGCCGCGGCGAAGCCGGATACGTCGCCGGCGCTCCTCGACGAGCTGCGCAACGTGCGGAAGACCCTGTCCGAAAAGAAGGGCTAGGCCCTCACAGCATCATGCCCTTGCTGTGGTAACCGGACGCGCCGGACGGATGCGGGGGCGCCATCTCCGCGATCTGGAGTGAACCGGCGCCGTCCACGCAGCGCACCGTGAACGTGTGGTTGCCCGGCCGGAACGGCCAGTCGTAGCGCCAGACGACCCAGGTCGTCCGGGACATCGGCGCCCGCAGCCGCGCCTCGTTCCAGGGGCCGCCGTCCACCTGGACCTCGACCCGGGAAATGCCGCGCGCGCCGGCGTGCGCGATCCCGCCCACCGGAATGAGCGAGGTCGCGTCGGCCTGCGAGAGCATCATGTTGACCGATACCGTGTCGATGACCGACGTCGCCTTCATCCGCGCGGTCTCGTCCCAGCCGCGCTTGACCCAGTAGCCCGGCTCCCAGTGGTCCAACGCCTCGATGGACCGGATCCACTTGGGCTGCTTCATGCCGTAGACGTCCGGGATGTAGATGCGGAGAGGAAACCCGTGCGGCGTCGTCAGCGGAACGCCGTCCCAGTCGTAGGCGAGCATCACCCGCGGATCGTTCCGGATCTTCTCCAGCGCGACCACCTCGTAGAAGTGATCGGCGGACGCGATCTTCAGGTGGGTCGCGGTCGGCGCGAGGTGCAGGTCGGGCAGGACGCGCTGGAGGCTCACGCCGGTCCACCGCGTGGTGCCGATCAGGCTTCCGCCGAGCGGGTTGGAAATGCACGCGAGCGTGACGAACTGGTGCAGAGGCTCGTACTCCCGGATCCGGTCGAGCGTCAGCTCCACGGGACGGTCGACGAGACCCCCGACCTTCAGCCGCCAGCTCGCGCCGTCGATGACGGGCGGGACCGTCGTGATGTCGATGCGGTAGTGATCCTCGAGCGGCGTGTACTCCGGCCGCGTGCCCGGCGCGGGCGGGACGTCGGCTCCGGCGTTCGGCAGCGGATGGTCGGACGACCAGCGCTTGCCGCCTGCGGCCGCCGGCTCGCGCGGGCGCAGGTCGTTCGCCAGCGCTCCGACGAACGCGCCGATGACGCTGATGGTGGCCGTCGCTCCACCGACCCGGACGAGGAACTGCCGCCGGTCCACG
>JBBQKV010000188.1:0-4209 GCA_038327245.1 Acidobacteriota bacterium | reverse complement strand
CGGGCCGAGACCGCGGATCCCAGGAATCCGACGAGGGCGATGGAGAGGAGCAGAACCGCCGCGGTTCCGAGGAGCACCTCGCTCCAGTGCCTCATCACCCAGATCGGAAGCGAGACGTGACGCGGCCGCGGCGGGCTCGAGCTCAAGTCGAAAGCATACCGTCATAACATCGCCCGCCATGGCGAAGAGGAGACACGGACCGAGACCTCAGGCCTCCTCGCCGCGCCGGGCGCACGCTCCGCCGCCGACTTCTTTCCTCGACGTTGCCGTCGGCCGGATCGCGATAGCCGCCCTCGTGGCAGTCCTCCTCGGCACGTCGCTCCTCGTCGATCCGACCGCCTATGCGTCTTTCGACGCTCCCAAGCGGCTGATCGGGCTGTGCGGCGCGGCGCTCGCAGCGTTCGCGGTCTTCGGCCTCGGCACGCGGCCGGGGACGGGCCGGCCGACGTGGGGCGACGTTCCGCCGGCCGCCCGGATTGCGCTCCTGGCGGCCTCGGGCGCGCTTCTCTGGGCATCCCTGTCGGCGGCGCTCTCGCCGGACCGCGCCGTGGCCCTCGATTCCCTGCGGACGATCCTGGGGTTCTGCCTGCTGCTGCCCCTCGGGGCCTCCGCGGTCGTCGCCCGCCGACGCAACGTCCTCCTGGCCGCTCTCCTCGCCGCGGCGGCCGTGAATGCCGCGCTCTCCCTCCTCCAGGCGCGCGGGGTCTCGCTGTTCCGGCTCCAGACCTACGGGACGCGCAACGAGACGGGCGCTTTGGCCGGCAACGTGGGATACCTCGCGCTCTCGCTGGCCTTCGCCGCGGTACTGGCTCTCGGCATCCTGTTCGCCGCGCGCCAGGCGGGGGTTCGTATCTTCGCCCTGGCCGTGCTGCTCCTGTCCCTCGCGGGCCTGTTCGTCAACCGCAACCTGACCGCGCTCGTCGCGCTCGTGGTCGGCGGTTTCCTTCTTCTCGTTTTGTACTTCGGGCGCCGATCCCTGGTCCCCGTCGCCGCCGTCGTCGTCGCTTTCGCTCTCGCTTCGCTCCTGGTCGCACCGCTCCGGCAACGCGTCGGGGAGGCGGTTCAGATGGTCCGACGCGGCGACTGGGATCGCCTGACGACCTACCGCACCGGCGCCTGGGCCGCAGCGCTCGAGATGACCCGGGAACGCCCGGTCGCCGGATGGGGGCCGGGGACCTACGCCGCCGAGTTCACGCCGCACCGGCTCAAGGCCGAAATCCGGACGCGCCGGCGCTACGTGAACCCGCTGCTCACGAGCTCCTACTCCGAGGCGCACTGCGATTACCTGCAGGCGTTCGCGGAGACCGGAGTTCCGGGGGGCCTGACGGTTCTCGTGGCGGTCGGGGCGCTCTTCGCGGCGGTCGGCCGGAGCGCCACGAGGCCCGGTCCAAACCGGACTGAGGCCGCGATTCTCGTCGGCCTGCTCGCCGCCGGAGCGGCCGCCGCGCTGACCTGGTTCCCCCTTCAGCGGCCGATCTCCGCGGCGCCGCTGCTCCTCGCCGCCGGCCGGAGCTGGCGGATCGCCTCGGAGCGGCCTGACGAGCCGAAGGCTCTCTGAGGGTCCTGCGCGCGCTCGCGATCGCGGCGGCGCTGACGCTCCTGCTCCGGCCGGAGTTCTCGCGCTACCGGGCGGAGCGCCGCCTGGGAGCGGCGAACGCCGCGTTCGAATACATCCTCGACCGGCCCACGGAGGTCCCCGACACGCCGGCGATCCTCGACCGCGTCGCCGCGGCCGCGGTCTCGGCGGCTCCGGACCTGCCGGGCGACTCCCGGGCGTGGGTTCTCGCCGGATCCTGCCAGCTCGTCCTCCGAAACGCGGACCGCGCTCTCGGTTTCTACCGGGAAGGGCTCGCCGCCGGAGAGAGGGCCGAGATTCACCTGAACGTGGGCCGCGCCCACGCCCTGCTCGGGGAGACCGACTACGCCGATGCGTCGTTCCTGCGCGCCGTCTGGATCAGTCCCGTCCTGCTTCGCGCGGTGCCGAAGGATTTCGGTCCGCGCGTGGAAACGGAGCTGCGAAGCCTGGAGGCAGACCTGAAGAGCGGACGCCTCTCGGCGCCGCCGGGGCGGGCCGACTGATTATCGCCGCTACCTCTTCCGGAAAATGCGGCTGGACCAGATGCCCCACTCGTTGAGCTTGTAAAGCATCATCGTCTTCAGGATCGCGAGCCCGTACCGCACCGACGGCCCGAACGCGATCTGCGACGCCTCGTCGAAGTAGCGGGTCGCGATCGGGATCTCCCGGATCGTCAACCGCTGCGCCATTCCCTGCGCGATGATCTCGGTGTCGAAGACGAAACCGTCCGAGTTCGCGTCGAAGTTGACCGCCTCGAGGTAGCGGCGCGTGTAAGCGCGGAAGCCGCTATGGTATTCAGTGAGATAGATGAGAAACGTCGAGTTCTCGATCGCGGTCAGGAGGATGTTGCCGAGGTATTTCCACTTGGGCATGCCGCCCTGGATCGGCTGTCCGCCGAGCATGCGGCTGCCGAAGACCGCGTCGGCGCCCGTGCGGCGCAGGGTCTCCAGCAGGTCCGGGATCACCCGCGGGTCGTACTGGTGGTCGGGGTGCACCATGACGACGATGTCGGCGCCGCGGTCCAGCGCCGCGCGATAGCACGTCTTCTGGTTCCCGCCGTATCCCCGGTTGCGCGGATGGACGACGACGTGAATGCCCAGGCTTTGCGCGATCTCCACGGTTCGGTCGCGGGAACCGTCGTCGACCAGGATGATGTCGTCGACCGAATCCCGCGGGACGTCGTGGTAGGTCTTCTCGAGGGTCTGCTCGGCGTTGTACGCGGGCATGACCACCGCGACTTTCGGGCGGCTCACGGATTTCGGATTTCAGATGCCTCGCCGCGTCACGATGACGCGGAGCGTGCGGAGAAGGATCGAAAGATCGAGACCGAACGACCAGTTGTTCAAGTAGGCGAGATCGTACCGTAGCTTGATCTCCGGCTCGGTCGAGTACTCGCCCGACACCTGCGCGAGTCCGGTCAGGCCGGGGCGGCTGGCGTGGCGCAGCGCCCAGCCCGGAACCGTCCGCGTGAACTCGCGCGTGAACTCGGGGCGCTCGGGCCGCGGCCCGACGAGGCTCATGTCGCCGGCGAGCACGTTCCACAGCTGCGGAATCTCGTCGACCCTCGCCGCGCGCATCGCTCGGCCGATCCGGGTCATGCGCGGGTCTCCCGGCGACGCGAGCACGGCTCCGGTCTCGATCTCGGCGCCGTGGCGCATCGTGCGCAGCTTCCAGAGCTCGAACAACCGGCCTTCCCGGCCCACGCGGGTCTGGCGGTAGAAGACGCCGCCGAAGGAAGTGCCAACGACGAGGAGCGCGGCGACCGCGAGGACCGGCGCGAGCACGACGAGCAGCGCGGCCGAGACGACGACGTCGAAGGCCCGCTTGACGAAGGCGCCGACCGGACGGAACGGCTGCGTTCGAGCCTCCAGGAGCGGCAGGTCGCCGACGATCCGGAACCTCAGCCGGCCGATCATCGTCTCGAACGGGGAGGGCCACACGAGCAGGTCTGCGCGCCATCCCTCCGGGATCTGCTCCGAGATCCGATCGCGCCACGACGACCCCTCGGGAGTCAGGATGACCTCGTCGACGCGCTCGGCCTCGACGATCGCGGCCAGCCGGTCGAGTGTGCCGAGGTACGGGATCCCTCCGGACGCCGTCTCCGGAGCGTTCTCCGCCACCACCCCGACGATCTCGACGCCGCTCCAGGGATGGCGCCGCACCGTATCGACGATCCGGTCCGCGGCCGGGCCGATCCCCACGATGAGCGCGCGGCGTTGGGACAGCGGGAAGAGCCGGTCGAGCCCGGCGCGCCAGGCAGAGAGGAGGATCCCATCCGCTGCGAGATATCCGACCAGCACGGACCGCGGGAGCGAGTACGCCGGCGCCAGGAAGTAGATCGTGGCGAGCGTCAAGAGCTGGAGGAAGAGAGCCGGCAGCAGGAGGCGCGCGAGCGGCTCGCGGAAGCGCTCGTGCTCCGCGTAGAGTCCCATCGACGAGAGCGCGAAGAGCTGGACCGCGAGGATGAGCGCGACGTTCCAGAGCCCGAACCGGACGTTCCCGGGCGGCAGGAGCGCATCGGTGCCGGGGAGCGGGACGCGCGTGCGCAGCAGGTAGGCTCCGAAGAGCGCGGCGAGCGAGATCGCCGTGTCCCCCGCGATGGCGACCAGGCGGAACGCGGAGTGCGATCGCCG
>JBBQKV010000187.1:0-4244 GCA_038327245.1 Acidobacteriota bacterium | reverse complement strand
TGACTCTTCTCCCGACGGCCGCGCGGTCCACCGGGCCCGACGACCCGCGAGATTCGGACGAGAACGTCGTCTTCACCGTGGGCGACGGCGACCTTTCGTTCGAGGGTAACGATTCCGTCGTCGTGAGCGTCGGAAGGCGGGGTTTGATCGGCGTGACCCTCCTCGAGATCACCCCGGAGCTGCGCGTCCACTTCGGCGCGCCGAAGGACGCGGGTGTCCTCGTCTCCGACGTGCGGGCCGACGCTCCGGCGGCAAAGGCGGGCGTCGAGGTTGGCGACGTGATCACTTCCGTGGACGGAAAGCGAGTCGAGTGGAGTGGCGACGTCTCCCGGACGATCCGGAACCGCAACGCCGGCGAGACCGTCGCGATCGACGTGGTCCGGGGAGGAGCGTCGAGAAAGCTCACCGTCACGGTCGAAGAGCGCCGGGAGCGCGAACGGTCGATCGACCTCGGCGACATGAAAGACACGCTGCGGCGGCACTCCTGGGTCATGCGCGACTTTGGCCGGAATCATCCGCTCATCGAGAATCTCGATGATTTTCCGCGCATGCGCGACCGGATCGACGAGCTCGAAAAGCGGGTCAAAGACCTCGAAAAGCGCGTGCCGGGACGGTAGATCTTCGCGTCACCGGCGGAACGGGTGCGCCTCGGTGTTGAACACGACCGAGTCGAAGTCGAGCGTCTCTTCCGGCGCGAAGAGAAGGTAGAGATACTTGAGCGTCTCGGCCAGGAAGTAGCTCGGCATGAGGTCGCCCTTTTCACCGGTGACGACGCTTTTCAACGTCGTGTAGCCCGCGTCGGTCCGGCAGCGTGCAACCAGGCTCTCGAAGAACGTCCGGCCCATCTGGAGGTAACGCGGGTCCTTCGTGGACCGGTAGAGGTACCAGGCCGACTCGATGATTTCGGGACGCAGGGGGTACCCGGCGTACGTCACCCGCATCGTGCGGTAGTCGAGGACTTCGGGCTCGATCCCGTGGAGGGTCCACATCCGGAAGCACGAGTCCTGGAGCCGCCGGGCGCGGCCGACGTCACCCGAGAAAGCGAGAACGGCCGGCAGAAAGGCGTGGAGGGCACCGAACTCCGTCGCGGTGCGTCGACCGGTCTCCATGTCCACCTGCCCGTACCAGAGTCCGTTCGGGGTGTCGTCGGCGAGGCGCGCGTTGGCGGCCTTCAGGCTCTCCCGCGCCATGTCCCGGCAGTCGGCGTCGCCGAAGAGCGCAGCGCACTTGACCAGGTACTCGTAGAACGAATCGATTCCGCCGCCCACGTGGCTCGCACGGCTCAACCACTCCCCCGTCTCGACGTCGATCTCCTCGCCGACGAGGCCGATCTTCGAGCGCCGCCGGAAGAGCTGGACCAACGCGTTCTTCGCCTTGTCGAAAAAGATCGGCTTGTTCGTCAGCCGCGCGAGGGTCCCGAACTCGAGAACGAGCGTGCCGATCTCGGCGGGGTTCGACCGGGCGCCGCTCGTCCGGCCGGTCTTCAGATTGACGAACATGTACGGCATCCCGGTCGGCGAGTCAAACGCGGGGAGAAGCCGCGTCCCCAGCTCGGCCGCCAGGAGGAGGAGGCGCTGATCGCGGGTCATCTCGAATCCCGACAGGAGACCTCCGAGCAGCCGGATGGTGACCTCGAAGTTCTTGACCGACACGTCCCGGTCGAACGAGAGCTTCTGGATAATGAGCGCCTTCGCCTTCTCCGCCTCGTCCGTCAACCCCATCAGGAGCAGCGTGTCGAGCGAGTCCACCGGCGTCATCAGGAGCGACTCGTTGCCGTACCAGTCGTGGGGTGACCGGGTGAGCGGCTTCAGCTCGTCGTGTCCCCACGCATAGCGCTCGTAGGCGCGCCACGAGTGCAGGAGCTCCTCCTTGACGCGCGCCGCGAGAAAGGCCCGCTCCTGTCCCGCGCGCTCCGATTCCACCGGGCCGGCGGCGGGCTTCGGAGCGGCGGAGCAGGCCGCCGCCAATGCGGCCGCCGCGAGAAGGAGGGCGGTCCCCGGGCGCCGCGTCACGCTTGCGCAGTCGCCTCCGACCCCCGATACGCCGTCAGCGCCCACACCACGAGAATGACCGCCCCCATCGCGAGATAGAAGCGTTTCGCCGGCGAGCCCGGGCCGTAGCCCGCGAAGGACGGCAGCAGCAGCAGCGAGATTCCCACGATCAGCTCCACGATGCCGTGGAAGACGAAGGGGATCTGCTTCCAGACGCCCATCGGGTAACGCGTCAGGAGCGTCAAGAGCAGGTGGATCGCGGCGAGCGAGTACGCGATCGCTGCGGGGGACCCGCCGAGTCCAATGAGCGTCGGCGCCAGAAGAAGGACGAGGACGGTCACCAGGTCGAGGACACCGTGGACCCGGGGAGACAGAATGCGCATGGGCTTCCCTCCCGCGTTGAGTCTAGAACGTCCTGCGATAGCCTCGAAGAACTCGGTCAGGAGGTAAGGAATGAAGGTCCCGGTGCAGATTCTTTGTGGGGTGCTCGCCGCGGCCGTCGCGTCGGGCCAGACCGGCCGCTCCCGGCCGGCCCCGGCGCCCGCCGATGCCGCGTCCGTAGACTCGATCGTGTCCGCCCTCTACGCCTCGGTTAGCCATGGGCCCGACGCGACGGCCGACTTCGACCGGCTGCGCGGCATCTACCTCTACGTCGGAATGTTCATCCCGCCCAAGCGCGCGGGCGCCGACTTCTCGGTGATGGACGTCGACGCTCTCGCCGAGCGATCCCGGAAGGCCGCCGCGGACCGCAAGGAGAGCGCAACGACGGGGACCGGCTTCTTCGAGCGCGAGATCGCGCGACGGACGGACTGCTTCGGGAACGTCTGCCACGTGTTCTCGACCTACGAGTCGCGCCACTCCCCCGCCGACGCGAAGCCGTTCGAGCGCGGGATCAACTCGATCCAGCTCCTCCGCGACGGCAGCCGGTGGTGGATCGCGTCGGTGGCCTGGGACGCCGAACGCCCCGACAACCCGCTGCCGCCCGAGTACCTGCCCGCGGCCAAACCCTGACGGTCGGCGCGGCCGCCGACGTCACTTCGGCTTCGCGCTCCTGAAGAGTCCCGCGTACTGCCCGTATCCCTCCTCGACGAGCTTCTCGGCGGGGATGAAGCGCATCGCCGCGGAATTCATGCAGTAGCGCACGTGAGCCGGCGGGGGCCCGTCGTTGAAGACGTGGCCGAGGTGCGAGTCGGCGTGGACCGAACGGACCTCGATTCCCAGGAAACCCCCGAGCAGGAGGCTGCTGTTCGGCTTGACGTTTCCCTTCTCCAGCGGCTTCGTGAAGCTCGGCCAACCCGTGCCGGAGTCGTACTTGTCGAGCGAGGAGAAGAGCGGCTCGCCCGACACGACGTCGACGTAGATGCCGGGGCGTTTGTTGTCCGCGTATTCGTTGGCGAAGGCGCGTTCGGTTCCGGCGTGCTGCGTCACCTCGAACTGGAGCGGGGTCAGCCTCTTCTGCAGCTCCGCCGCCGACGGCTTGCGGAAATTGGCGACAACCCACCCCTTCTGCGCCGCTTCCTGCCCGAGCGCGGGCACCGCCGCCGCGAGCACGACCGCTGCGACCGTCAGGATCGTCTTCTTCACTTCGCGTGTCCTCCTGCTGCCGCGCCCCACAGTGCCTTCAGCCGGGCGTCGCGGCCGCATCCCGCGCGGTAGCTGTAGTAGCGCACGGGGCTCTTCTTGTAGAAGTCCTGGTGATACTCCTCGGCCCGGTAGAAGGTCGACGCCGGCACGATCTCCGTCGCGATCTTCCCCTGGAACCGTTCCTCGGTTTCGAGCTTCGCCTTCGACGCCTCCGCCGCCTTCTGCTGAGCCGCGCCCTGGTAGAAGATCGCCGACCGGTACTGCGTCCCGTGGTCGCAGAACTGCGCGTCCTTCTGGAGCGGATCGACGTTGTGCCAGAAGATGTCGAGAAGCTGCTCGTAACCGATCTTCTCCGGATCGTAGATGACCTGGACGGACTCGGCGTGACCGGTCACTCCCGATGACACCTGCTCGTACGTGGGGTTGGCGACGTGACCCCCGGTGTAGCCCGAGATCACCGCCAGGACGCCGGGCACTCCTTCGAAAGCGGTCTCCTCGCACCAGAAGCACCCGCCGGCGAAGACGGCCGTGGCGCGCTTCGGCGGAGCGGCGAGCGCGATAGCGCTCGAGGCGAGGCAGAAGACCAGAGCGATGGCGAGACGAGATTTCAAGATCGGCCTCCGAATGACACCCGTTACAACAGGGTCATCCGGGAATTAGATTCCAAAC
>JBBQKV010000186.1:0-4264 GCA_038327245.1 Acidobacteriota bacterium | reverse complement strand
CATCTACAACCACAAGCGGCCCCACGGCAGCCTCGGCTGGAAGACCCCGGCCGCCTACGCCGCTAGCCTGAACGGACAACCCGAAAGGAACACAACCCGACTCTCATAGCGGCTGGACCGACAAACGGGGGCCGGTCAGGCCTGCGTCTCCCTTCTTGAAAAAGGGGCGCGCCTGTCACGCGCGGACCTCCCCAGGGGTGGGCGAGATCGAGGCTCGGATCGCAGAGAATCATGACGGCGAAACGTGCCCCGAATAGCGCGGCAGCTTCGAAGAACATCACGAAGAGGATCCAGGAGTTGGGGGACTGGAGGGGCGAGACGCTCGCCTGGGTTCGCCAGCTCATCCACGAGGCGGACCCCGAGATCCAGGAGGAGTGGAAATGGGAGAAGCCCTCTTCCTCCGGAACTCCCGTCTGGTCCCATGACGGCGGCGTCTGTACGGGGGAGTCGTACAAGCAGGTCGTGACGCTCACCTTCTTCCGAGGAGCCTCCCTCCAGGATCCCCAGAAGCTGTTCAACTCCAGTCTCGAGGGGAACACGCGCCGAGCCATCGACATTCGCGAAGGCGAGAAGCTCAGCGGGGCCGCCTTCAAGGAATTGATTCGGTCCGCGGTGGCCGCCAACCCCGCGGCTCGGGCCCTACGCGCGTCCCCGAAAGAAGTAGCCCGGGCTCCGGCGACACCCTCTCTCCCCACGAGGGCCAGCCCACCCCCGACCGACCCGTGACCGTCAGGGTTCACGGGACCTTCCTCCCGCACGACGACCCGGACGCATCCAGGCCTTCTATCGCGACACCTTCGGCTTCGAGGTCCGCAACGACGTCGGATACGGCGGATGCGCTGAAGCACGGTGGGCCCCGCCGGCCAGCCCGGCACGTCCATCGTCCTGGAGCCGCCTGCCGCAGACCCCGGCGTCACCGACAACGGTGTATCGGCGATCGGTCCCAGGCGCCGCGTACCTCATCGACCGGCCCCGGCGCCCGCGGCGCGCCGCCGGCGCCTCATCGTGTGCTCGCACACGCTTGCGAAGCGGCGGAACGCGCATTGGTTCGTCCGCAACGCGGCGAGGGAAGAGAGAACTCTGACCTTTGGAAGCTCGGCGGGAACCGGCAGCTCGTTATTGTCGCCGGACCGCGTTCTCGTCCTGTGGGCACTTGCCATCCGACGACCGTTCGCGTCGCGCGACTTGCTTCCGCGCCCATTTTGCCCACTCGATGTACTCGCGCTCGTAGCGCAGGCCCCATTCGAGCGCGAGTCCCGCCGCAAACGCAACCGCTTCCGTATCCGCTCCATGCTGACGCCGCTCGTCGTCCGCGCGCGTCTGCTCGAACCCGGCCAGTTTCCGTTCGTGTGCAACGATCTCGTCGTCGAAGAACGAGATCGCCTCATCGGCGTGGAGGAGCCAGAGGAAAAAGACGCGCAAGATCGCCTCGTTCCGGGACCGCCTGTCGGGCGAGGTCTCCCGTAGCCAGCGCTGTACCTCCTCGCGTCCTTCTTCTGTGATGGCGTACGTCTTCCGGCGTCTCGGCCCTTCCTCGCTGACGTGGATCAGGCCGTGCTCCTCGAGCGAGGCGAGGGCAGGGTAGATCTGCGGGTGCTGCGCGGGCCAGGCGCGCGCAAGGGTGCCTTCGAAAAGACGCGCGAGCTCGTAGCCGCTCATCGGCTCGGCCGCGATCGTTCCCAGTAGTGCCCGGCTCAGGACGGAGATGGCGTCACCTTCTGTAGTCGCTGATGCTTGTTGAAAGCGAAGAACGTTTCGACCACTATATGTAAATATAGACATGTAGCTAAGTACTTGTTACAGTCCGTCGTCGCGCGGCATGACCGCGCGCTACCACCCAAGGAGGGTCAATGCCCGTCGAGGAAGCACGCTCGGAAGAGACCCCGTACGGCCGGCACATCACCTCGGATGGCTGGTTCGTGCACAACCTGGCGGAGGCGCTCGCGGTGCGCAACGAGGAAAAGGGCGGCGCGCTGTACCCGCTCGAGCCGCGGGAAGCGCCGTTTGGTGACTTCGGCGCCAACGTCCGCGTCCTCTGGCCGGGCGACCCGAACGCGCTCTACCACTCGGAGGGCGTGCAGGAAGGGTTCTTCGTGCTCTCGGGCGAGTGCATGCTGATCGTCGAGGAGGAGGAACGGCCGCTGCGGCAGGGGGACTACTTCCACTGTCCGGCGGACACCCGACACGTCATCGTCGGCGCGGGGGAAGGGCCGTGCGCGATCCTCATGATCGGTGCGCGGCCCGACGAGAGAATCCGCTACCCCGTGAGTGAGATCGCGGCGAAGTACGGCGCATCCGTCGCGAAGGAGACTGAGGAACCCGACGAGGCGTATGCGGACTGGCCGGGCGAGTACGTGCCGGTGCGCCTGCCGTGGCCGGTCGGGTTCGAGCCGAAGCCCTGACGGCTCATTGGGGAGGGAACGCGACTCGCCTGCGAGTGTGCGCGAACATCTCCTGATAAAGGCGACAGCGCGTCCTCGCCGACAACGCCGATGCGGCCGAGCAGATGCTCGAGCGCATCCGCGCCGAGGGGCCTCTGTCGGCGCTCGACTTTCGAGCGCCAGCGCGGGACGACGATCGACTGGTTCGGAATCCCGACGAACACCGTTCGAGCCGTGCTCGAGGCGTACTCCGTAATAGGCGTGCTGGGGCTCGCGCGTCGGGAGGGCAGCCGACGCTACTACCAGCTACTCGAGCGACTGCTACCGGCGGACATGCTCGCGCGGGAGGTCCCGCTCGAGGAGCAAGTCCGGCACAAGCTCCTCTCGCGGTACCGCGCTCACGGCCTCCTGGGCGTGGGTGGAGGCGGAGACATCTTCGGCGGCCTCGGCCCGGCCAAGCCGGATCCGAAGTGGCCTGGTCACCCTGGTAGAACGGCTGCGCGTGAGGAGCTCATCGCCGAGGGCGAGCTCGTTCCGATCCAAGTCGAGGAGGCGCGCGGGAAGCGTTTCGTTCTCAAGGAGGAGGTCGCACTCCTGGAGCATCCACCCGAGCCGCCGGCCTCCGTCGCGTTTCTCCCACCGTTCGATCCGCTCATCTGGGACCGCGGCCTCCTCGGTTCCCTGTTCGACTTCGACTACGTCTGGGAGCTCTTCTTCCCGCCGTCCAAGCGGCGCTGGGGCTGGTACGTGTTGCCGATCCTCTTCCGCGACCGCTTCGTCGGCCGCAACGAGCCACGCATCGACCGGACGGCCGGTCGGGTGCAGGTGCTCGGCCTGTGGTGGGAGGACGGCTTTGACCCGGGACGCACCGACGGCTTCGTCGACGCGATGCTCGCCGCCCTTCGGGCCTACCTCCACTTCGCGGACGCGAGCAGCCTCCAGTGGGCGCCTCACCTCCCGAAGGAGAAGCGGATCTTCCGCACTCACCCTTAGCCTGCATCTGCCGGCAGCGCCCGAGCTACCCTCGCTTTCCGCGTCCGACCTTGGGCAAGCTCGCATGCTTGATCGCGTCGACCTGACGCGCTACGCGTTTCGACGCGACCTGATCACTCGCCCCTCCCTAGAGATCGCCCGCGCGACACATCTGGCGCACGGGCTGAAAGGGGGCGCCGTCATGAGGCGAAGTCAGGGCTGGCGGACCTCGCTGATTCGGTCCGGCCCTTGGGCTCTTCCCATTCCTCTTGCCGGCCGAGAGCGGTGAGGTCGAGGAAGTAGTAGGAGCCGCCGGTGGACTCGAGGCCGCGAGCGTATTGGGAGTACGTGTGGTACACGCGGCCGTCCACTTGGAGGAAGCAGCTCCGCCCCGGCATCTCGAAAGGCTGATCGGAGTCGAAGAAGTTCGAGCCCATGGCCTCGAACTCGTCCCTGGTGCGGAAGCTGTACTGCCCGGGCGTCACCGACTCGTCAATCGTGACACCGAAGTCGTAGTTGAAGTCGGTCCCATGCGACGAGTACCACGGGATGTCCCACCCCTTCTTCACCTTCCACAGCTCGAGCTTCGCCAGCGGTGCTCGCGAGACCATGGCGTAGCTGGTGCCGCGCGTGCGGAGATGCTCGAAGAATCCGGGCGAGAGTTCGTCGGTGCCGGCCGTGCAGCTCGGGCAGCCGTCGTCCCACTCGGGGTCGAACATGAAGTGGTAGATGATCAGCTGTGGGCGGCCCTCGAACATGTCGATGAGGCGTGGCGTGACCCCCTGAGGTCGGTCCGGTCGTTGCGTGAGTCTTACTGCCCAGGTCGGGCGAGGAGGACAATCGAAGCGATGGGACAGCATGCGAGGCGCCGGCATACGCCGGAGCAGATCATCAGGAAGTTGCGTGAGGCT
>JBBQKV010000185.1:0-4349 GCA_038327245.1 Acidobacteriota bacterium | reverse complement strand
GGAATTCGGAGAGGAGAGTCACCGGGTCACCGCGCCGAATCTTAACCGGGGGCGGCAACGCCGTAGCGCTTCGAGACGTCGCCGCCGCGGCTCTCCTCGAAAAGACGCCGCTGGCTCGCTTCGACCGCCGCGAAGGGTGTTCTCGGTCACACCGCCCGGACCCCTGATCGTTTACCATGACTGCTTCCCGACCCACCATAAGGAGATCCTCATGAAGCGAGGACATTGGCGCGCCTTTCTCCTGTTTCCCGTCTTCGCGGCCGCGATTGCGCAGGGTCAGAACGCGCCGGTCACGATTTCCGTGGACGCGCTGGCCAACCGTCATCCGATCGACCCCCTGGTTTACGGGGTCGCGCACGCGGATGCGGCGACCCTGAACGACCTGAACGTCCCGTTGAACCGCAACGGCGGGAACAACACGACCCGCTACAACTGGCAATTGAACGCGGACAACCGGGCGAACGACTGGTACTACGAGTCGATCGCCTACTCGAGTGCGGTGGCCGGAGAGGTCGGGGACACGTTCATCTCGGGCACGAAGGCGGCGGGCGCCCTCCCCATGCTGACGATTCCGATGGCGGGATGGGTCGCGAAGCTCGGCTCGAACCGTTCGAAGCTCGCGAGCTTCTCCATCGCGAAATATGGTTCGCAGACCGGCAACGACTGGCAGTGGTTTCCGGACGCCGGAAACGGGATCCGGACCGGCGGCGCCGACGTGACCGGGAACGATCCCAACGACGCCAACGTCTCCGCGGATTCCGCTTTCCAGAAAGCGTGGATGGACCACATCGTCCTGCGGTGGGGCACCGCGGGCAACGGCGGCCTGCGCTACTACATCCTCGACAACGAGCCCAGCATCTGGCACTCGACGCACCGGGACATACACCCGACCGGCGCGACGATGCAGGAGGTCCGCGACAAGATCGTCGACTACGCCGCGAAGGTGAAGGCAGCGGACCCCTCCGCGCTCGTCGTCGCCCCCGAGGAGTGGGGCTGGAGCGGCTACACGCTCTCCGGCTACGACCAGCAGTGGGGCGGCCTCCACGGCTGGAGCAACCTGCCCGACCGCACGGCGCACGGGAACTGGGACTACCTCCCCTGGCTCCTCGATCAGCTCCGCCAGCAGAACGCGCAGACCGGACAGCGGCTCGTGGACGTCTTCACGGTGCACTATTACCCGCAGGGCGGCGAGTTCAGCGACGACGTCTCTTCGTCCATGCAGCTGCGCCGCAACCGCTCGACGCGCTCCCTCTGGGACCCGTCCTACGTCGACGAGACCTGGATCGCGGACACGGTCAAGCTGGTGCCGCGCCTGAAGGGCTGGGGCGCCACGTACTACCCCGGCACGAAGGTCGGGATCACCGAGTACAACTGGGGCGCCGAGGGCCACATCAACGGCGCGACCGGCGCAGGCCGACGTCTACGGCATCTTCGGACGCGAGGCTCTCGATCTCGGAGCGCGCTGGACGACGCCCGCGGCCGGCACGCCGACCTACAAGGCGATGAAGATGTACCGGAACTACGACGGCAACAAGAGAGGCTTCGGCGACACCAGCGTGAAAGCCGCGGCGCCGAACCCCGATAGCGTCGCGTCGTTCGGCGCGGTCCGGTCTTCCGACGGAACGCTGACGGTGATGCTGATCAGCAAGTACCTCTCGGGCTCGACGCCCGCGACCGTGTCACTGGCGAACTTCTCGTCCGTGGGCCCCGCGCAGGTCTGGCAGCTGACCGCGTCGAACGCGATCAACCGACTCGCCGACGTCGCGGTCTCGGGCTCGAGCATTGCCGTGAACCTGCCCGCCCAGAGCGTGACGCTGCTCGTGGTTCCGCCGAGCGCCGGAAACCAGTCGCCCGTGGCTCGCGCGACCGCGACGCCCTCCTCCGGCCTCGCTCCCCTGGCCGTCTCGTTCAACGGAAGCGCGTCGTCCGATCCGGACGGCTCGGTCATCTCCTGGGCCTGGGCGTTCGGCGACGGCGGCTCGGCCTCCGGGGCGACCGCGTCGCACACCTACACCGCCGCCGGTTCCTACACCGCGCAGCTGACCGTGACCGACAACCAGGGAGCGACCGGTTCGACGTCGGTGCCGATCTCCGTGACCGCCAACACCGTCGCGGCGCCGAGCAACCTGACGGCCACGGTCTCCGGCGCGAACGTCACCCTCCGCTGGCAGGACAACTCGGCCAACGAGACCGGCTTCTACGTGGAGCTCGCGCCGCGGGGCGGCGCGTTCGCGCGGATCGCCACGGTCGAGGCGAACGTCGTGACGTATGTAAACGCGGCCGGCCGCGGGCAGTACGCGTATCGCGTCCAGGCATTCAACGGAGCGACCGTCTCCGCGTACTCGAACCAGGTGCAGGCCAAGGTGCACTGACCAGGCGGTCGGCTATTTCGGCGAGGGCTTGCCGGTCTCCACGAACGACTCGAGTCTCGCGAGCTGCTCGCCCAAAACGGCGTCGACCGCCGGGGCGATCCTGTCGAAGCCGCCCGTCATGTATCCGCCGACTCTGTGCCCGGATGGACCGCGACCTCGGCCGGAGGCAGCGCGAAGATCAGCCACCCGCCCCCCGCGTCCACCGACGGCAGTTGAAGCACGTCCCGGAAGAAAGAGCGATCCGCCTCGGCGTCGCGGGAGTAAAGGATGACGTAGCTTCCCGAGATCATGCTTCCTCCGCGGGCGATTCTCGCAGGACCTACGGGCAGATGACGCTGGCCTGGCGCGCAACGAAGCGCCACCGGCCGCCGTCCCGCCGCCAGAGGTCGGTAAAGCGGCGGCGTTGCGTCTGACCGGCGTTGGGAGACGGCGCGGCGTACACCACGCTGTCCCCACCCATGACGACGACCACGTCGCCGTACCGCCGCACCTGCTCGATGTTCTGCTCGAACGAGGAAATGGTGAGGACTCCCTTGCGCACCATTTCGAGTAGGCGCGCCTTGTCGACGACCACGTTCAGCGGGCTGTTCACGACGAAGTCGTCCGAGAACATCGCCTGGAGAGCAGCGACGTCCCCCGCCAGGAACGCCGCCCGATGCTTCTGCTCGGCGGCGCGCACTTCCTGCTCCCAGGTGCCGCCGGAATCCGGGGGCACCGCTCCCGCGCGCGCGACGCCACCCAGGAAAACGAATAGAAAGAAGACGACGAAGAGAGGCGAATCATTTTTCGGCACGATGACCTTTCTGTTGGATCGGAGAACCGGGGTTACTTCTTTCGAGTCGCTTCGGGACATTTCTCCGAGAAGCTCCGCGCGATGGCCAGCAGGCTCGGCAGGCCGTCGAAGTTGTCGCGCTGCGGCGTGATGAAATTTGCGGCGAGCGCGCCGCGGAGGACGGTCGCCTCGAGGATCGAGTGGCCGTCCGCCTTTCGCTCGAGGCCGTAGTAAAGGGTCGCGTCCTTGACCTTCTCGTTCTTGAGCCACTGGAATTGAGCAATTCGGGTCGGGGACGCGGCCGGCGCTTCTGTCCCGATCGAGAACGACACGAAGCGCCCCGAGGCGGCCTCCCGGATCGTGCCGGAGGCCCATCCCTCGTGCTGTTGCAACGAGACCTGCCATCCCGCCGGAGGCGACACGCATCCCATCCCGACGGACTGAGAGCGAGTGGAGGAAGCCGGCGGCCGGGAAGATTTCGCTGCTCGGACCGGCAACGCCAGCGCGAGGACGAGGGGCAGGAGCGTGATCGTTTTTTTCACGGGCATTCGCAGCTCAGTCGCGATCGCGTAAGTTAGCAGAACCCGGATCGGCGGACGCGTACAGCTTCACGTCTTCCGGAGAGTCGGGCGAAATCCGGATCATCTTCTCGAAACGCAGGCCGATCGCCTCGAGGAGCCGGCCGGAGGCATCGTTGTCGCGCGACGTGATGGCGACGATCCGGCCGAGGCCGACGGTCTGTCGCGCATAGGTCATCGTGGCGCGAGCGGCCTCGCGGGCGTATCCCCGGCCGCGAAACGCCGGCAGAAGCGCGAACCCGATGTCGACGTCCTCGAGGAAGTCTCTCTGGACGAGTCCGCAGATGCCGATGGGCGACGCCCCTTCCTTCCGTTCGATCGCGTAAAGACCGAACCCGCGTCGGGAGTACGAGTCGACCGGACCCTTGCGGATGTACTCGCGCGCGTCGTCCAGGTTCCGCACGCCCCGATCGCCGATGAACCGGAGCCACGCCGGATCGTTGACGAGCTCGAAGACGAACTCCGCGTCGTCGGCCGTGAGTTTCCGCAGGATCAGGCGATCCGTCTGGAGGACCTCAGCGCCCATTTCGCGCCCGCGACTGGATCTCCCGGACGGACATCGGCCGGCCGTTGATCGAGATCGGATCGCCCGCGATCCCCATGTCTCGAATATAGCCCTTCATGTAA
>JBBQKV010000184.1:0-4378 GCA_038327245.1 Acidobacteriota bacterium | reverse complement strand
GGCGGATCCGGATCCGCTCGTGAGGGAGAAGGCCGCAGGCCTCGCCGAATCCGTGGCAGGAGGCGGAGACGGCGCCGATCCCGCCGAGCGGCGGCGGGAGTTCCCGGCGCACGACTTCGCCGCGAAGCCGCAGCCGACGCTCGCCGATCTGCTCCGCCATGCCCGCGCGGCGGGGGCTTCGGACGTCCACCTGTCGACCGGGACGGTACCCCACGTTCGCGTGAACGGAACTCTCGCCGCGCTGCCCCTGCCGGAGTCCACGGCAGCACAGCTCGAGGAGTGGGTCGGCCCGATCCTCTCGCCGGAACGGCGTGCCGTTTTCGACGAGCTGCAGCAGCTCGACTTCTGCCACAGGGACGCGGAGCTCGGCCGCTTCCGGACGAACGTCTTTCTCCAGAGAAAGGGTATGAGCGCCGTCTTCCGGGTCGTTCCGTTCGAGGTGCCCACCCTGGCGGACATTGGGCTGCCCGAGAGCCTCTGGGAGCTGACGACCTACAAACAGGGCCTGGTTCTCGTCACGGGCCCCGCCGGGTGTGGCAAGACCACTACCCTGGCGGCCCTGGTCGACAAGATCAACTCCACACAGAGATGCCACATCCTGACCATCGAAGACCCGATCGAATACGTGCACGCCAACAAGAACTCGCTCGTCAATCAGCGGGAGGTCCCCAGGCACTCCCGGTCGTTCGCCCGCGCTCTTCGTCAGACGTTGCGCGAAGATCCCGACGTCATCCTCGTCGGAGAGATGCGCGACCTCGAAACTATTTCGCTCGCCGTCACCGCGGCGGAGACCGGCCAGCTCGTCCTGGGGACCCTCCACACGACGACGGCTTCGGCGACCGTCGACCGGATCATCAACGCGTTCCCGGCCGACCGCCAGGGGCAGATCCGGCAGATGGTCTCGGACTCCTTGAAGGCCGTGATCACTCAGGCGCTCCTTCCGCGCCGGGACGGAACCGGTCGCGTCGCGGCCTGGGAGATTCTCCGGAACACTCCGGCGGTAGCGGGACTCATCCGGGAGGGGAAAACCTTTCAGATTCCGACAGCCATGCAAACGGGCGCGGGGTCCGGAATGACCCTCATGGACATGTCCCTGTTGAAGCTCGTGCAGGAGGGGACCGTCGATCCCCGCGACGCCTGGGACCGTGCCCTCCGGAAGGAAGTTTTCGAGCCATTCCTCGAGGAAGGCAGCGCGGCGTGAGCGAAGCGGTTTCCGCCCCCGGCGAGACGCCCGAGAAGGTCTTGCGAGCCGGATCTCCCGACGCCGTCTCGGAGGCAACGAATCGGATCGACCGTTTTCTCTCGGTCCTTCCCAAGAGGAACGGGTCGGATCTCCACCTGGCCGTGGGCTCGCCGCCCGTCCTGCGAATCGACGGCGACCTCGAGAGGATCCGATATCGCGCGCTGACGGAGGGGGACTTCTACAACTTGGTTGGACCCATCACGCCGCCCCGCACCTGGAGCCAGTACGGCGAGTCCGGAGACGTGGACTTCGCGTACCAGATGGGCGGCGAAGCGCGGTTCCGGGTCAACCTCTTTCGACAGGAGCGCGGCTCCGCCGCGGTCTTCCGGCTCATTCCCGCCCGGGTCCCGACGGTCGAGGAGCTCGAGCTGCCGGCGGCGGTGGCAGAGCTGGCCTCGGCAGCGCGGGGGCTCATTCTCGTCACGGGCCCGACCGGCAGCGGCAAGTCGACCACGCTGGCGGCCATTCTCGACCGGATCAACCATCGCTTATCGCGGCACGTCGTGACCATCGAGGACCCCATCGAGTTCGTGCACACGAATGACAAGTCGATCTTCACGCAGCGCGAGATCGGACCGGACGTGGCGAGCTTCGCGGACGGCGTGAAGGCCGCGATCCGCGAGGACCCCGACTGCCTCCTGGTCGGCGAGATGCGGGATCTCGAGACGATGCGGATGGCGCTTACCGCCGCCGAGACCGGGCTGCTCGTCTTCGCGACGCTCCACACGAACTCTGCGCCGAAGGCGGTCGACCGGATCATCGACGCCTTCCCGGCGAGCGAGCAGGAGCAGATCCGCATCGTGCTCGCCGAGACCTTGCGCGCCGTCGTCGCCCAACAGCTCCTCAAGAAATTGGGGAGCGGGCGCATTCCGGCATTCGAGATTCTTCTCGGCTCGAGCGCACTCTCGAACGCCATCCGCGAAGGGAAGACGGCCCAGATCAACAACCAGATCCAGACGGGGAGATCCCGGGGAATGGTCTTGATGGACCAGTCGCTGGCGGAGCTCGTCCGGCTGAGGCACGTCACCCGGGAGGCGGCCTTGGAGCACGCCTTCGATCGCGAAGCTTTACGTTCTATCTTGTTGGCCCTTCCGAGGGAGACCGGCCAGACACCGGCGCCGCCGCCGGGCGGGGCGGCGCGCCCGCCTCCGGGAGGCGCAAGATAAAGAGCGCTCCACCCCCCTCCCGCGGACCGACCTCCACGGTCCCGCCGTGCAGTTCGGCGATGCGCGCGACGATCGCGAGTCCGAACCCGGAGCCGCGGGGCTTCGTCGAGTAGAACGGGAGGAAGATCTCCTCCCGCTGCGCCGCGGCCACCCCCTCCCCCCGATCGGCCACCGCGAGAAAGATTTCCCCGTCTGCCCGGGAACCCTCGAGACAGATCGCTTCCGGCTCCCCGCGGCGCTCGGTCGCCGTGGCTTCCACGCCGTTTCGCAGCAGGTTGACGAGCGCCCGGCGAAGGAGCACCTCCGATCCGAGAAGCGCCGGAAAGGAGCCGCGCCGCACGACGGCGACCTCCGGAAACGCGGCTTCGGTTTCGGCGGCGGCGGCATCCGCCACCGCGACGAGGTCGACCGGCTCCGGCGAGAATCCCTCGGGCCGGGCGAAGAGCAGGAAATCGCTGGTCACCCGGCTCATCTCCTGCGCCTCCCGGCGGATCGCCTTCAGGTGCTCGCCGGCGCGCTGGGGCGAGCGCAGCGCGAGGTCCGCGAAGCCGTCGATGGCCGCGGCCGCGTTGCGGAACTCGTGCGCCGCGCCGGCCGAGACCTGTCCGAGGTCGGACAGGTGGCGGGCGAGCGCAACCCGCGCCTCGAGCTTCCGCATCTCGGTCAGATCCGTGAAGAGAGCGAGGACCCCGAGGAACCGGCCGTCCGCGCCCTCGGCCGGTATCACGGTGACTCCGAAGGACCGCGGCTCGCCCGCGGCGGTCCATCGGATCTCGCGGCGGCCCACCGGCTTGCGGTTGTCGAAAACTTCGCCGATGAGCGCCTGGAAATCCGGGATCGTCGCCAGCGCCCCGACGTAATGCCGGGCGTGGAGGTCGCCCGCGATGCGGAGGATCTCCCGACCCGACTCGTTCAGCTCCACGATTTTCTGATCAGCGCCCACGGAAAGGACCCCGGTCGGAAGGTTGCGGGAGAGGAGGTGAGCCGCCGTCTCGAGGTCGTCCGCGCGCGCCTGGAGCTCTCTCTCCTTCTCCCGAAGAGCCGCGATCGTCGATTCGAACCGGCCGATCAGAAACTCCCGCTCATCCCCGGACTCGCCCGCCAGGGCCGGGCGTTCGGGAGAGGGGCCGGGGGCGCGCCCCGCCGCCGCCAGGAGGCGGTCGTAGGGCGCGAGGAGCGACCGCAGGTAGAAACCGGCGAGGACGACGAGCGCCGCGCCCGCGAGAGGAACGACCAGGGTGAGCGCGCGAAGGACCGAGCGAAGTGCGGCGCCCGGACCCGGATCGATCGCGACGCAAACGTAACCGCCGCCGGCCGCGCTGGTGGCGATCAAGAGAGTGGGATCGCGCCGCCACGCAAAGGCGGTCTCGCCCGGGCGGGGCCGGGCGGTCGGTAACGACTCGGGCGCGTCGATCTGCGGACCGAAGCTGCGGACCCGACGCCCCTCCGCATCGTAGGCCGCCACGTACACGACGTCCCGCTCCAGCGCCGCCTTGCCGAGATCGGCGCTCGGCGTCTCGACGTTCCCGGGGCGACCCGGCGGGAGGGTCACCTGCCGGAGGACCTCGGAGGCGCGCTGATCGACCGACGCGCTTCCCCAGTCCACCGCGCGGCGGAAGAAGAAGAGCGTCACGAGGTTCAGAAACAGGATGAGGAGCAGGGCGACCCAGAGAAACATCCGCGACTCCCGCCGAAAGGTGCGGGGAACGCCGCTCATGAGGGTCGGGCCGGAATGCGTTCCGACGCCGGCCGCGATGCAGGCAGCGCTTCGCGGACGAGCCAGAACACGAACGACAGCCAGACGACGTGTCCCATCCAGCGGCCGCTGCCGGGCACCCCGTAGTGAGACCCGAGCGTCCACGCCATCGTCGCCACGGTGCAGAGGAAGTATCCCGCTCCCGCCGTGAGCACGCCGAGGGTCAGCGGCCACACGGCGTACTGCGTCCCGAAGCCCGGCGCAAAAACGAGC
>JBBQKV010000183.1:0-4395 GCA_038327245.1 Acidobacteriota bacterium | reverse complement strand
CCTCCCCAGTCCGAAAGCGTCGTCGTCACTGCGACCTTGTCTCCCGAGGAGGAGCGCGACCTGGGCTCCGCGACGACCGTGATCACCCGCCGCCAGATCGAAAACCGGGGACAGACCACGGTTCTGGAGGTCCTCCGCTCGGTTCCCGGAGTGGACGTCGTGCGGCAGGGGAGCGACGGGTCGCTCACGTCGCTTTTCCTGCGCGGGACCAACTCGACCCACGCGCTCGTCCTGGTCGACGGGGCGCGCGTCAACTCGCCGTATTTCCCGGGCTACGACTTCTCGGCGCTGTCGACCGGGAACGTCGAACGGATCGAGGTCGTGCGCGGGCCCTTTTCCGCGCTCTACGGATCGGACGCGATCGGCGGAGTCATTCAGATCTTTACGCGACCCGCGGCCGCGAAGCCGGCGGGGCGGGTGAGCCTCGAGGGCGGCGATGCCGGCCAACGCCAGGGCTCGGTCTTTTTTTCGACGGGCGCCGGACCGTTCTCGGCGGCGGCGTCCTATCGGGACGCTCGGGTCGGAGGTGATCGGCGCAACTCCGACTGGCACGGAAGAAACGGCTCGTTGCGCCTGGAGACGAGGATGGGGGATACCTTCCGCGCGGCGCTCGAGGGCGCGGTCGCGGACGGCGACCTGGGTCTTCCGGGAGCGGTGGGCGCCGAGACCCCGCACGACCGGTACGGCTTTCGAGAGGAGCGGTTCTCCCTCCCGATCTCCTTTCGGCCCGGGCCTCGTAACGAGGCCAGCTTTCTCGCGGCCTACGTCATTTCGAAGCCCACTTCCGTCAGCCCCGCGTACGGCTTCGAGAGCCGCACGGACGCCCGAACGCTGCAGCTCCGCGGATCGGACCGCTCAAGGGTTGGACCGCACGAGCTGACCGGCGTCGTCTCGTTCGAACGGTGGACGGTCGAGGATCGTGGCACGTTCGGCACGAACCTCGACGACTCGTCGAGCCTCTGGGGTGCGGCTTTCCAGGACGAGGTCTCGCTCGGAGGCGGCTGGCACGTCACGGCGGGTCTGCGCTACGACCACCACTCCGACTTCGGCCAAGCGTGGAGCCCGCGCGCCAACGTCGCCTGGCTGTCGGGGAACGGCCTCTGGAAATTGCGCGCCTCTGGAGGCGGAGCCTTCCGCGCTCCCACGGTCGGCGAGCTCTTCTACCCGTTCTTCGGCAACCCGGATTTGAAGCCTGAGCGGTCCACGTCCTGGGAGGTGGGCGCCGAGCGGTACTTCGGCCGTGCGAGTCGCGTCGAGGTCTCGGTCTTCTGGAACGAGCTCACGAACCTGATCGTGATCGACTTCGTGCGTTCCCGGAACGAGAACGTCGGAAAGGCCCGGACCCGCGGCGTCGAGGTCGCGTGGCGCCAAGAGATCTCGGAGCACTTCGACGTCGACGCCGGTTACACGTGGGTCGAAGCGAAGGATCGCGTGGCGGACACGGACCTGCTCCGCCGCCCGCGCCACCGCGCCTTCGTAGCCGCAACGGTGCGTCCCGTTTCCCGGCTGACTCTCTCGCCGCGACTCGTCTTCGTCGGCCGGCGTCGCGATCTCGACGGTGTGACGTTCGGCCCGACGCAGCTGCCTGCCTACGTGCGGCTCGACCTCTTCGCCCGATACGACCTGGGCCACCTCGCCCCGTACGCCCGTCTGGAGAACGCGACTGACCGCACCTACGACGAGGTGGACGGCTATCCCGCGCCGCGCCGACGCTGGGCCGCCGGCCTGGAAGTGAAGTTCTAGCTCCGGCGGACGGAGTAGGCTGACCGCATGCCGCGCATCACGAAGGTTTACACGCGCACCGGCGACGACGGGACGACGGCGCTCGGGGCCGGCCGGCGGGTCGCAAAGGATTCCGCGCGGGTCGAGGCGTACGGGACCGTCGACGAGCTCAACAGCTTCCTGGGCTCGGCGATCGCGTCGGGGCTGGACCCGACGCTCGCGGAGGCGCTCGGCGCAATCCAGAACGATCTCTTCCACCTGGGGAGTGATCTCTGCGTCACCGAGGACGACAAGGCGGCGCGCCCCGTGCCCAGGATCGAGTCGCGACACGTCGATGCTCTCGAACGCTGGATCGACCGGCTGTCGGAGGACCTGCCCGCTCTCGAGAACTTCGTCCTCCCCGGCGGGTCGGTGGGTTCGGCGCAGCTCCACGTGGCGCGCGCGGTGTGCCGGCGCGCGGAGCGGCTCGCCGTCGCGCTTTCCCGGACGGAGCCGGTCGGCGATCAGGTGATCGTGTACCTGAACCGCCTCTCCGATGCGCTCTTCGTGATGGCGCGGTGGGAGAACCGGCGCAAGGGCGTCCCCGACGTTCTGTGGGACAGCCGGGCGTAGGAACCGGAACCGCGACCTAGTTGCGGTCGACCTCGATCGTGCCTCTGCGCCCGGCGCTGGCGGCAACCATGACCCCGATACCGATGGCGATGATGAGCCCGATCGCAATCCAGAAGGTGCCGATCGAGGCGAGGACGCCGAACTTCCACAGAGCGAGCAGAATCCCTCCGAGAAGCAGAAAGTAGCCCAGTAGATAAAGGCCGGTCCCCTTCATGTTGCGTCCTCCTTCTTTCCTGGGGTAGAGAACAGCAAGTTCCCTGCCCGGCGATACAATCCGACATTGAGCGAGGTAAACGCCATGAGAACACGGGTGTTGATGTTGTTTCTCGCCGTCCTCGTCGGGATCTCGAGCTGCCGGACCTCGAGCCAGTCACCGGCGCCGCCCGGACCCGGACCCCGAACGGGGACTGCACCGCCGGCCCCCAATCCGAACCCGAATCCGATTCCGCCGAATCCCCCGGTTCCGACGCCCATTCCCATTTCCGTCCTGCCGGCGGCGCCCCTGGCGGCCGCCGTGCCCGACCAGCCCGTGATTGCGACGGACACCGCGCCGGCGCCCCCGACGAAGCCGTACGAGAACATTCTCCGCCTCAAGGAAGCCGGGCGCTCCGACGACTTCCTTCTCGCGAAGGTCCGGGCGGAGAACGTCAACTACCACCTGACGACTTCGGAGATTCAGTCGCTTCGCGCCGCCGGGTTGTCCCCGGCGGTCCTGGAAGCGATGCTGCGTTCGGGACAGCCCGCCAGCCACTGAACCGACCGGGACCGCGCCGGGCGCGGTACGCGTCTCTACGCCGCGCGGCGCGTGCCCGCGGCCGGCTCGCGCCGGTGACGGCGCTTCCACCAGAGGCCCGCGAGCCACAGCGTCGGCACGATCGCGAGCGAGTACGCGAGCAGGTGCCCGATGCGCCCTTCCGGCCCGAGGATCTCGGTCGCTTCGTGGATCGTCTGGGACGCCGGGAACACGCCGGCTTCCGATAGCTCGTGGACGCCGTAGAGAAGGAGCTGGACGAGGAAGATCGCCAGGAAGATCGCCGACACGTTCAGGAGCCCGCGCAGGTCGACCCCGCGGCCGAGTCGCGTCCACGCGAACGCGATCAGGATTGCGGCGGCGAGGCCCAGGCCGAGGCCGGCGACCACGGCGGTCGACCGCATCTGGAAGAGGGCCGTCGTGACCAGGAGAGCCGTCTCCATCCCCTCGCGCAGGATCATGAGGAGCGTGAACCCGAACACGCCCCAGAACGCGCGCCGCATCGAGAAAGCGCGGGCGCTCGTCTCGAGGCGGGTTTCGATGTCGGACTTCAGCCGCGACGACACGCGCTTCATGTAGACGAGCAGGCTGCCGACGAGCGCCGCCGCGGTGAGGGCGAGGATCCCCTCCCAGAGGGGCTTCTTGCCCGCTTCGGAGAAGAGAAAGCCCGCGGCCACGCAGACGACCACCGAAACCGCGATTCCCAGGTAAACCGCGCGCGCGAGCCCCGCGCGGCCGGTCCGCCGCAGGTAGGAAATCGTGAGCGCCACGATCAGGAAGGACTCGATGCCTTCCCGGAGCGCGATGGTGAATCCCTGCCACATGACCTTGGACGTCCCTCCCGCCGGGGGTTGACACGGCCCGGGGCCGTGCAGAATACTGCAACTGAGACTGAGTCGCAATCGCATGAGAACCCGAGAGCGGGACATCTTCCGCAAATACCTGGAGCGGCGTAGGTTGAAGCTGACCGCCGAGCGCCAGGCCGTCTTCGACGAGCTGTTCGCGCGGCACGAGCACGTGGAGGCCGACGAGATCCTGGTCCGCCTGCGCGCCCGGGGGAAGAAGATCTCGCGTGCCACGATCTACCGGACGCTCGAGCTCCTCGTCGATTCCGGGATCGTGGGGCGCGTGCGGATCGGCGAGATCGGTTACCGGTACGAGCGCCTGCGCGCGGGGGAGCACCACGATCACCTGATCTGCAACGAGTGCGGCCGGGTGATCGAGTTCTTCGAGCCGCGCATCGAGAGCCTCCAGGACGAGGTCTGCGACCGCTACGGCTTCCTCTCCATCTCGCACAGCCACCAGATGCG
>JBBQKV010000182.1:0-4402 GCA_038327245.1 Acidobacteriota bacterium | reverse complement strand
TTCGGGACTACGGTGAACCTGCCCATCTACATGGACCACCACGCGACGACGCCCGTGGATCCGCGGGTGCTGGACGCGATGATGCCGTACTTCACGCGCGCCTTCGGCAACGCGGCCTCGCGCAGCCACGTCTTCGGCTGGGAGGCAGAGGCCGCCGTGGACGAGGCGCGGCGCCAGGTCGCGGTCGGCATGGGCGCTTCGCCGAAGGAGATCGTCTTCACGAGCGGCGCGACCGAGAGTGACAACCTGGCGATCCTGGGCGCGGCGCGCGCTTACAAGTCGAAGGGTAACCACGTCGTCACGGGCGCGACCGAGCACCACGCCGTGCTCGACTCCTGCCACGAGCTGGAGCGCGAGGGTTTCGAGGTGACCTACCTCGCGCCCGACCGGACCGGAAGGATCGAGGCGGGGCAGGTTGCTAACGCGATCCGCGACGAGACCGTTCTCGTCAGCCTCATGCTCGCGAACAACGAGATCGGCACGATTCACCTGCTGGCCGAGATCGGCGCGGTCTGCCGCGAGAGGGGAGTCCTCCTCCACACCGACGCGGTGCAGGGTTTCGGGAAGATCCCCTTCGACGTCGAGGCGATGAACGTCGACCTGGCCTCGTTCACGGCGCACAAGATGTACGGACCGAAGGGCATCGGGGCGCTCTACGTCCGCGCGCGCAAGCCGCGCGTGCGCGTGCAGCCGCTCTTCTACGGTGGCGGCCACGAGCGCGGCATGCGGTCGGGCACCCTGAACGTGCCGGGAATCGCGGGTTTCGGAAAAGCGGTGGAGATCTCGGTCGCCGAGCGCGACGCGGAGGCCTGCCGGCTGCGGGTCCTGCGGCAGCGGCTCTTCGAGGGCATCGTCGCGCAAGTCCCGGGCGTCTCGGTCAACGGCCCGGCGCTGTCCGATCTCGCGGCGGACGGATCCCTCGCACAGGGTGAGGACGAGCGGCTGCCCGGCAACCTGAACCTCTCCTTCGAAGGGGTGGAAGGAGAGGCTCTCCTCATGGGTTTGAAGGACGTGGCTGTGTCATCCGGCTCCGCGTGCACCTCCGCCTCCCTCCAGCCCTCCCACGTCCTGAAGGCGATCGGGGTCGCCGACGACCTCGCGCACGCTTCGATCCGGTTCGGCCTGGGACGGCCGAACACCCCGGACGAGGTGGACTTCACGATCGCCGCGGTCGCGGCCGCGGTCCGGCGGCTGCGGGATCTGATGCCGGCCGTGGCGAGGACCTGAGCCGGCGGCGTCGGGATTGCAAGCAATGGCGGACGTGCCCGAAACCCGGACTCCCACGGCTTCCGGCGAATGCGCTGGATGCGGCGCGCCGCGCCTTTCGCCGCCGGTCTGCCACGAGTGCGGCGAGATTTTCGACATTCCGAAGGATCCCTTTCTCCTCTTCGGGCTGGCGCGCTCGTGGTCCGTGGACAGCGCGGCCCTGGAGGAGCGGTATTCCGCGCTGTTGCGAACGTTGCGAGAAAAATCGGCGTTGCGGGACGGCATCCGCGAACGCCTCGCGCAGGCCGTCTCCGCGCTGGACGAGGCGCGACGGAGGCTCTCCGACCCGGTCGAGCGGGCGCAATTCCTCCTGACCTCGTACGGCGGCGAGGAGCGCGAAAAGCCGCTCCGCAAACGGGAGTTCCAGAGCGAGGTGATGGAGTTCGAGCAGGCGGCTACGAACGCGCGGCAGGAGAGCGATCCCGCGCGGCTGACCTCCGTCGTCCTCGAAGCGGAAGAAAAACTCGCGTCCGCGATCCTGGCCGCCGGACAGAGCTTCACCCGACTCGAGCGCTCCCTCGTCGAGGAGGTCAGCGGCGCCGCCGACGCGCTCGCCGAAGCGCGGTTCTGGCGACGGAAGGTCGACGAGCTGCGCGGCGTGCTCGGTCGTTAGAGGGCCTCGCCTCCGACCGCAGTGAAGGAGGAACAGGACTCGAACCTTCTCGTCGAGGTCGCCCGGCAGGTCGCCGGGTACCCGGACCTCCTCGAGAAGCTCGCCCGCGGCGAGCGGGCCGGCACCGTCGCGTCCGCGGCGGGAGGACTGCCGGGCGTGCTCCTCGCCGCGCTCTCCGCCGATCTGCGACGCCCGCTCGCGATCGTGGTCGCGGACGAGAAGGAAGCCGAGCGGCTCGAGAACGACCTGCGCGCCGCGGGGTTGAACTCGGTCTTCCATGCTCCGGCGCCGTCGCTCACCCCGTACCAGCGGATTCCGCCCTCGCTGAAATCGCGGCGCGACGAGTTTGCGCTCCTCTCGGCGCTGGCGAACCCCGAAGGCGTGGAGGCGATCGTCCTCCCCGCTCGATCCCTGTTCACGCGCCTTCCGGCGGCGGAGAGCCTCCGGAAGCTCTCGGTGTCGCTGGAGGAAGGGAAGGACATCTCGCTTCCCCGGATCGTCGAGCACCTGACCCGCGTCGGTTACCGCCGCGCGGACCTCGCGATCGAGACCGGAGACCTGGCGGTCCGCGGCGGGCTGTTCGACGTCTTTCCACCGGACCGGGACCTGCCGCTGCGCGTGGAGCTCGACGGAGACCGCGTGGCGTCCCTGCGCGTTTTCGATCCGGACACGCAGCGCTCGCGCGAGCGCCTGACCGCCGCGCTGATCCCGCCGTTCGCGGCGACCGAGGACGCGCAGGAGGCGCGCTCCCTCCTGGAGGACCGCATCGGCCGGCCGCCGTCGGAGGCCGAGCGCATCGTCTTCGCTCCCGCGGCCGAGGCGATGCCCGCCGGTTGGCTGGATCATGCGACCGGCGCGGCGGTCGTCGTCCTCGAGCCGTCCGCCGTGGACGAGGAAATCGAAGAGTTTGCCGAACGGGTCGCCTCGGACCGCGACCCGGACCGCGACTTTTTCGGCCCGGAGGAGCTCCTTCACTCCATCGAGAAGGTCCGCGCCTCCATCGAAGCGGCGGGCCTGTTCTTCGACCGGCTGGGTCTCGCCGCGCGGGGCGATCTCGTGCGCCTCCCGGCGGAACCGATCGCCGCGCACGCCGGCCGGACCGCGGAAGCCGCGGCGGAGATCGCGCGCTCTCTGACCGCCGGCGAGGCAGTCTTCGTCGCGGTGCGGCCGACGGGCGGCGCCGAGAAGTTGAAGCGCTTCGCGCTCGAGTACGCGCTCCACGTCTCGTCCGAGCGGCGCGAGGGTTCGGTCGTCTGCGTGCCGGCCGAGTTCTCGGCCGGCTTCCGTCTCCGGGAGCCGCGCGTCGCGGTGTACTCGGAGAGCGAGATCTTCGGGGAGGAGAGGCGCTCGGCGGTCGCGCGCGGCCGGCCCTCCGAAGCGTTCCTCTCCGACCTGCGCGACCTGAAGCTGGGGGACGCGGTCGTCCACCGCGACTACGGCATCGGCCTCTTCCGCGGGCTCATCCGCGTTCCGGTGGAGGGGGAAGAGCGCGAGTTCATGGAAATTGCGTACGACGACGAGAAGCGGCTGTTGCTCCCGGTGGAGCGGCTCGACCTCGTCCAGAAATACTCGGGAGTCGAGGGCGTCGCTCCCGCGCTCGACAGGCTCGGCGGCGCGGGATGGGCGAAGCGGAAGGCGTCGGTCAAGAAGGCGATGCGCGACATGACCGACCAGCTCCTGAAGCTGTACGCGCGCCGCAGCCTCGCCGAAGGATTCGCCTTCTCCCGGGATTCGCCGTGGCAGAAAGAGTTCGAGGACGCGTTCGAGTACGAGGAGACGCCCGACCAGGCGCAGGCGATCGCGGACGTCAAGCGCGACATGCACTCCGCCAGGCCGATGGACCGCCTGCTCTGCGGCGACGTCGGCTACGGCAAGACCGAGGTCGCGATGCGCGCGGCCTTCAAGGCCGTGCTCGACGGCAAGCAGGTCGCCGTGCTCGCGCCGACGACGATCCTGGCCGACCAGCACTTCCGGACGTTCAAGCGGCGCTTCGCGGCCTTCCCGGTCTCCATCGAGCTCCTCTCGCGCTTTCGCTCGCGCCCCGAGCAGAAGGACGTCGTCGCGAAGGTCGCCGAGGGCTCCGTCGACATCCTGATCGCCACCCACCGGATGCTGGGCAAGGACCTCGCGTTCCGCGACCTGGGGCTCCTGATCGTGGACGAGGAGCAGCGGTTCGGCGTCGCCCAGAAGGAGAGGCTCAAGGAGTGGAAGGCCTCGATCGACGTGCTCTCCATGTCGGCGACGCCGATCCCGCGCTCGCTCCACCTCTCGCTCTCGGGCCTGCGCGACCTCTCGATCATCGAGACGCCTCCGCGGGACCGCCTCGCGATCGAGACCCAGGTCGTGCCGTCGCGGCCCGAGGTCATCCGCGAGGCGATCGAGGCGGAGATCGACCGCGGGGGACAGGTCTTCTTCGTGCACAACCGGATCGAGTCGATCGGCCGCGTCAAGCAGACGCTCGAGGAGCTGCTGCCGTCCGTCCGCGTGGCCGTCGCGCACGGGCAGATGCCGGAGGCGGAGCTG
>JBBQKV010000181.1:0-4478 GCA_038327245.1 Acidobacteriota bacterium | reverse complement strand
TTCGAAGAATTCCTGACACTTCGCCGCGCCGAGAGTCGCGCGGCGTCGGATGCGGACCTGACGGCGGAGGATCTCCGCTGGGTCGTCCTGCGTTACGAGGAGCTCGTCCAAAAACACACGGGCGCGCCTTTTCCGGGCGATCCGCGCGAGCAGCTCTGGGGCGCCATCGGCGCGGTTTTCCGGTCGTGGGACAACGACCGCGCGAAGGAATACCGTCGTCTTTACCGCATCCCCGAGGATTGGGGAACCGCCGTCAACGTGCAGGCGATGGTATTCGGAAATCGTGGCGAAAGCTCGGCGACGGGCGTGGCGTTCACACGCAACCCGGCGACGGGCGAGAAGCGTTTTTATGGAGAGTTCCTACCCAACGCCCAGGGAGAAGACGTCGTCGCGGGGATCCGCACGCCGCGGCCGCTGGCCTCTGACGGGTCCGGATCGTCGCTCGAAGAAACGATGCCCAATGCATACGCCGGGCTACTTTCCGTGCGCGATCTCGTCGAGAAAAGCTTCCGTGACATGCAGGACCTCGAGTTCACGATCGAGGAAGAACGGCTGTACCTCCTCCAGACGCGAAACGGGAAGCGAACCGGGTTCGCCGCCGTGCGAATCGCCACCGAAATGGTCTCGGAAGGCTTGATCGACGAGAACGAGGCGGTCCTGCGGGTCGAGCCCGAGCAGCTCGTCCAGCTCCTGGCCCCGCTGTTCCCGCTCGCCGAGAAGGAGGCCGCGATCAAGGCCGGCCGGCTCCTGGCGAAGGGCCTTCCCGCCGGACCCGGGGCCGCCTGCGGCCGCATCGCGTTCACCGCAAAGCGCGCGGTCGAGATGGCCGGGAAAGGCGACCCCGTCGTGCTGGTCCGCGTCGAGACTTCGCCGGAGGACATCGCCGGCATGAACGCCGCCGCCGGAATCCTGACGACGCGCGGGGGCGCGACGTCGCACGCAGCCGTCGTCGCGCGAGGGATGGGCAAGACCTGCGTCGTCGGCGCGGGCGACATCACCGTGAACGAGGAACGCCGGGAGCTCTCGGCGCGCGGCCTGTCGGCGAAGGAGGGCGACTTTCTCTCGGTGGACGGCACCTCGGGCGAAGTTCTCCTGGGTCAGCTACCCACGGAGCCCTCGGAGATCCTGCGCGTCCTCATCGATCGGTCGCTCTCTCCCAAGGAGTCTCCTCTCTTTGCAGCGTTCAACCATCTTCTCGAGTGGGCCGACCGGGTTCGCCGCCTGGAAGTCCGGGCGAACGCGGACACGCCCAACGACGCGCGCGTCTCGGTCCTCTTCGGCGCCGAGGGGATCGGCCTGTGTCGCACCGAGCACATGTTCTTTGGCGAGAACCGGATCTCCGCGGTCCGGCAGATGATCGTGGCCGAGAATGAGGCGGACCGGCGAAAGGCTCTCGCGAAGCTGCTCCCGATCCAGCGCGAGGACTTCGTCGGGATCTTCCGCGAGATGGGGGAGCGGCCGGTCACGATCCGTCTCCTCGATCCTCCGCTGCACGAGTTCCTGCCCCACGAGGACGACGCTGTTCAGCGCACCGCGCAGGACCTCGGAATCCCGGCGGAAAAGCTGCGGGAGCGGGTTCGCGCGCTCGCGGAGTCGAATCCGATGCTCGGCCACCGCGGCTGCCGTCTCGGCATCACGTACCCCGAGATCTACGAGATGCAGGTTCGGGCGATCTTCGAGGCGGCAGCGGCGGCGCGCGGCGAGGGGCTGCGACCAAGGCCCGAGGTCATGATCCCGCTGGTCGGCACAAAGGGGGAGTTCGACACGCTGAAGGTCCTGGTGGACGAGACGGCCCGCAAGGTGTCGCAGGAGACCGGTGACGAGATCTCGTACCACGTCGGCACGATGATCGAAATCCCGCGCGCCGCGCTCCGGGCCGCGGAGATCGCCGAGAACTGCGACTTTTTCTCGTTCGGCACGAACGACCTGACCCAGATGACGTACGGCTACTCGCGCGACGATGCGGGTTCCTTCCTGCCGGCCTACATCAAGGCCGGAATCCTGCCGGACGATCCCTTCGCGACGATCGACCAGCC
Organism: Acidobacteriota bacterium; assembly: GCA_038327245.1. GTDB lineage: Bacteria > Acidobacteriota > Thermoanaerobaculia > UBA5066 > Gp7-AA6 > Gp7-AA6. The sequence continues at coordinate 2,442 of JBBQKV010000181.1, read as the reverse complement.
GGGCGTGGGGGAGCTCGTCGCCCTCGCCACGAAGCGCGGGCGGGACGCGAAGCCCGGTCTCAAGGTCGGGGTCTGCGGCGAGCACGGCGGAGATCCGCGGTCGATCGGCTTCTTCCACCAGGTCGGGCTCGACTACGTGTCGTGTTCCCCTTTCCGGGTCGCGGTCGCCCGGCTGGCCGCGGCGCATGCCGCGCTCGCGGGAGCCGCCGGCCTCTCGTCGACCGCATGAGCTTTCTCGCGGCTGCGATTTTTCTCCTGACGCGGGCTCCGACCACGACCGCCTCTCCGGCCGATCTCGTCCTCGTCTCCGCCCGCATCTGGACCGGCGATCCGGCCCGACCCGAGGCCGCGGCGCTCGCCGTGCGCGGGGGACGGATCGTCGCGCTCGGCGGCGATTCCGAGATCCGTGCGTTGCGCGGCCCGAAGACGGTGGTCGTGGACGGCAAGGGGCGTCGCGTCGTCCCGGGGTTCATCGACTGCCACACGCACATGTCGATGGGCGGTTTTAACCTGCTGGGCGTGGACCTGCGTCACACGAAGGATCCGGCGGACTTCACGCGGCGGCTGGCCGGGTTCGCGAAGACGCGGCCACCCGGGCTCTGGATTACGGACGGAGCCTGGGACCACCAGGTGTGGGCCAAGCCGATCCTGCCGACTCGCGCGATGCTCGATCCCGGGACCGGGGACCGGCCGGCGTGTTTGTCCCGCACCGACGGGCACATGATGGTCTGCAACAGCCTCGCGCTGAAGCTCGCGAACGTCACGCGCGCGACGAAAGATCCGCCGGGCGGCGTCGTCGTCAAAGACGCCGGGGGCGAGCCGACCGGCGTGCTCAAGGACGCGGCGATGGATCTCATCGGCGCCGTGCGTCCGGCGCGAACCCCGGCGGAGCTCCGCGAGGCGCTCGTCACGGCCCTCCGCCACGCCGCGGAGAACGGCGTGACGTCCGTCCAGGACCTCCCGGGAGACGCCGGGGACCTCGACGTCTGGGAGGAGCTGCGCGACCGGGGAAAGCTGACGGCGCGCGTCAGCTACCGGCCGTCCCTCTTGGAATGGGAAAAAGCCCGGGACCGGCGCGCGACCATGAAGAACGACGATTGGCTGCGCGTCGGCGGCGTGAAGGGCTACATGGACGGATCGCTGGGGTCCGGGACGGCCCTGTTCTACGAACCGTACTCGGACGATCCGAAGACCTCGGGCGTGTACGCGTCCGAGGCGATCCCGCTCGAGAAGCTCGAGGCGCGCGTCGCCGCGGCCGACGCGGCCGGCCTTCCGGTCGAAATCCACGCGATCGGGGACCGCGCCAACGCCGAGATCCTGGACGTGTTCGAGCGGGTCGCGAAGAAGAACGGTCCGCGAGATCGCCGCTTCCGGATCGAGCACGCTCAGCACCTGCGGCGCGAAGACATCCCCCGGTTCGCGAAGCTCGGCGTGATCGCCTCGATGCAGCCCTACCACGCGATCGACGACGGGCGCTGGGCCGAAAAGAGAATCGGCCTGGAACGGTGCCGGACGACGTACGCGTTCCGATCGCTCCTGGACGCCGGCGCGAACGTCGTCTTCGGATCGGACTGGGACGTTGCGCCGATCTCGCCGCTCGCCGGTATCGACGCGGCCGTGAACCGCCGCACTCTCGACGGCCGCCACCCCGACGGCTGGATCCCTGTACAAAAAATCTCAGCCCTCGAGGCGCTCCGCGGCTACACGACCCGCGCGGCCTTCGCCGGATTCGAGGAGAAGGAAAAGGGGTCGCTCGGGATCGGGCGGCTCGGCGACTTCGTCATCCTCTCGGGCGACCCGCTCTCGGTCCCTCCGGGCCAGCTCGACCGGATTCGGGTCGAGGCCACGGTCGTCGGCGGGCAGGTCGTCTACCCGAAGTAGTTCCGGCGCGCGTAGACTCGCCCCGCAAATGGCGAAGATCCGCCGGCTGTCGAGCGACGTCATCGACCGCATCGCAGCGGGCGAGGTCGTCGAGCGGCCGGCGTCGGTCGTCAAGGAGCTGATCGAAAACGCGCTCGACGCCGGCGCCACGCGGCTCGACGTCGAGATCGAGCGGGGCGGCATCCAGCGGATCCTGGTGCGCGACGACGGCTGCGGGATGTCCGGAGAGGACGCGCGTTTGGCCCTGGAGCGGCACGCGACCTCGAAGATCGCGTCCGACGCGGACCTCGCGGCGGTCGCGAGCTACGGGTTCCGCGGCGAAGCTCTTCCCTCGATCGCATCGGTCTCGCAGTTGACTCTCACGACGTCGGACGGTTCGTCCCCCGAGGCCATCCGGCTCCGGGTCGACTCCGGCCGGCCCGCAACGGCCGAGCCGGCGGCGCGGCCGCGGGGGACCGACGTCCTCGTCGAGAATCTCTTCGCGAAGACTCCGGCGCGGCACAAGTTCCTCGCGTCTCCCGAGGCGGAATCGCGCGCAGCCGCGGCGGCGGTCATGCGCGC
>JBBQKV010000180.1:0-4508 GCA_038327245.1 Acidobacteriota bacterium | reverse complement strand
GCCGAGAACTTCATGAGAGGGGCGCGAACTGCGAGAGGAACCGCTCGTCCCCCTCGAACAGCAGGCGCAGGTCCGGAAACTCGTAGAGCATCATCGCGACGCGGTCGAGGCCGAGTCCGAACGCGAACCCGCTCCACTCTTCCGGATCGACGCCGCACGCCCGGAGGACGTTCGGGTGAACCTCTCCGGCGCCGGCGAGCTCCATCCAGCCCGACCCCTTGCAGGTCCGGCACCCCGCCCCCTTGCAGAAGATGCAGCTCACGTGCACGTCCGCTCCCGGCTCGACGAAGGGGAAGAAGGTCGGGATAATGCGGACCCTCGTTCCCGCGCCGAAGAGGGCTTCGAAGAAAGTCTCGACGGTGCCCTTGAGGTCCGCCATCGAGATCCCGCGGTCCACGACGAGCGCCTCCACCTGGTGGAACACCGGCTGGTGCGTGGCGTCGACCGACTCGTTCCGATACACGCGGCCGGGCGCGATGATCTTCAACGGCGCGCCGCGTTTCCGGAGCTCCCGGATCTGCACGGGAGACGTGTGTGTGCGCAGCAGCAGGGAGGAGTCCGCCTTTCGGTCCAGGAAGAGCGTGTCCTGCGCGTCGCGCGCCGGATGCTCCGGCGGAAAGTTCAGGGCTTCGAAGTTGTAGAAGTCGTTCTCGACCTCCGGCCCGTCCGCGATCGAGTAGCCCATGCGGAGGAAGATCTCCTCGATCCGCCGGCGCACGAGAGTGACGGGATGGAGCGAGCCCGCCCCGGACCGGCGGCCCGGAAGCGTGACGTCCACGGCCGCGCGCCGCTCCCGGCGTTCCGCTTCACCGCGCGCGACCTCGGCCCCGAGCCGGGCGATGCCCTCCTCGATCTCCCGTTTGGCCGAGTTGGCTCGGGCTCCGTAGCCGGTCCGCTCCTCCGCCGGAAGCTCGCGCATCCGAGCGAAGAGCGCAGGGACGAGCCCCTTTTCGCGTCCCAGGTAACGTCCCTTGAACGCCTCGAAATCGGCGCGCGACGAGACCCCGCGCGCCGCCTCCTCGTGAAAGGAAGCCAGGACGCGGGAAATGGGGTCTTCGGCCGGGCCGGGGCCTGGCTCCGACGTCACGCGCCTTCGAGCGCCTGTTTGGCCACCCCAACGAGATGGCGGAACGCGGTGGGATCCGTGACGGCGAGGTCCGCCAGCATCTTCCGGTTGATGTCGTTGCCGGCCTTCTTCAAGCCGCTCATCAGCCGGCTGTACGAGATTTCGTTCTCCCGCGCGGCGGCGTTGATGCGGATGATCCAGAGGCCGCGAAAGTCGCGTTTCCTCGCCTTGCGGTCGCGGTAGGCGTACAGAAGCGATTTCTCGACCGCGAGCTTCGCGATCCGGTAGGACTTGGACTTCGTGCCGAAGTAGCCCTTCGCCAGAGCGAGCGTCTTGGCGCGCTTGTTCTTTCTCTTCGGTCCTCTTTTGACGCGGGGCATCTGAAACCTCCAACCCTCTCTGTCATTCCGAGGTCCGAAGGGCCGAGGAATCTCTCGATTCCGGAGAGATCCCTCGCTTCGCTCGGGATGACAGCAAAAAGGGATGTCTTATGCGTAGGGCAGCATCTCCTGGACTCGCTTCTGGTCCGAGTGCGAGACGGTCGTGGACTGCGCGAGCCCGCGCTTCCGCCCGGGCGCCTTCTTCGTCAGGATGTGGCTCTTGTTCGCTTTCGCTCGCTTGAACTTCCCGGTCGCGGTCTTGCGGAACCGTTTGGCCGCGCCGCGGTGGGTCTTGATCTTGGGCATCGGGGACTCCTTCTACGCTCTCGCCGCCTTCTCGTGCACCTTGACCGGCGCGAGAATCTGGTAGAGGCGGTTTCCGAGCATTTCCGACCGCGACTCCGCGACCGCTTTTCCGGAGAGGTCGATCAGCAGACGGTCGAGGACCTTCTGTCCGTTCTCGCGCCGCGCCATCTCGCGGCCCCGAAACTGGACGGTCGCCTTGACCTTGTCGCCGTGCGCCAAAAACTTCAAGATGTTCTTGATCTTGAATTCGTAGTCGTGGTCGTCGATGTTCGGTCGGAATTTCACTTCTTTGACCTGCGTCGTCTTCTGTTTCTTCTTCGAGTCCTGCGACTTCTTCTTCTGCTGATAGATGAACTTTCCGAAGTTCATGATCCGGCAGACGGGCGGGGTCGCGGTCGGCGCTATCTCGACCAGGTCGAGACTCGCCTCCTTCGCCTTCTGGAGGGCGTCCGCCATGGCGACCACGCCGAGCGGCTCGCCGCTCTCGCCGATCAGGCGGACCTCCTTCCACCGGATCTGGTCGTTGATTCGAATCGTCTTCTTATCGATCTTTCACCTCCGTCGTGAGCTCCCGGCTCTTCGCCGCGATGGCGCGCCGAGCGGCGCCGATGAACTCGTCCAGACTCATGGTTCCGGCATCGCCCCCGTGGCGGAGCCGCACCGCAGCGGCCTCGGATGAGGCCTCTTTTTCTCCGATGACCAGCATGGCGGGCACCTTGGCGAGCTCCGCCTTCCGGATACGCGCGCCGAGCTTCTCGTTGCGGTCGTCCGTCTCGACCCGGAGACCCGCGTCGAAAAGCCGCTTCGCCGCGGCGCGGGCGGCGTCCGCGAAACGGTCGGAGACCGGCAGGACCACGGCCTGCACCGGCGCCAGCCAGAACGGGAAATTGCCCGCCGTGTGCTCGATCAGGATCCCGAGGAAGCGCTCGACCGAGCCCAGGATCGCCCGGTGCAGGACGACGGGCCGGTGCGCCTTGCCGTCCTCTGCCACGTAGGAGAGGTCGAAGAGCTCGGGCTGGGCAAAGTCGACCTGCATCGTGCCGAGCTGCCAGAGGCGCCCGATCGCGTCCTTCACGCGGAAGTCGATCTTGGGGCCGTAGAAGTTGCCGTCCTTCGGGGTCGTGACGTAGGGGCGGCCGAGCTTTTCGAGCGACGAGGCGAGAACCGCCTCCGCCTTGTCCCAGTTCTCGTCGGAACCGATGCGCTGATCCGGCCGGGTCCCGAGAGAAATGTCGACGTCATGAAAGTCGAACGTGCGGTACACGTCGTCGAGGAAGTCGACGAACGCCGCGATCTCTTCCCCGATCCGATCGATCGGGCAGTAGATGTGGGAGTCGTCCTGGGAGAAGGTGCGCACGCGCGTCAGGCCCGCCGTCACGCCGGAGCGCTCGTAGCGGTGGAGGCGGCCGAAGTCGGCGAATCGCACGGGCAGCTCGCGGTAAGACCAGAGACGCTCCTGGAACATCAGGTGATGCCCGGGGCAGTTCATCGGCTTGACGCCGAACTCCCGCTCCTCGATATCCGTGAAATACATGTTCTCGCGGTAGTTCTCGTAGTGCCCCGAGATCTTGAACAGCTCGGAGTCGAAGATCTGCGGGGTCACGACCTCGTCGTATCCGCGTCGGCGGTACTCCTCCCGCAGGTACGCGAGTAGGCCGTTATAGAGGATCGCTCCCTTCGGCAGGAAGAACGGAGACGCCGGCGCCAGCGGATGAAACGTGAAGAGCTCCAGCTCCCGGCCGAGCTTTCGGTGGTCCCGCGCCCGAGCGTCCTCGAGCCGCTGGAGGTGTTCGTCGAGCTCCTTCTGCGTCAGGAACGAGGCCCCGTAGATGCGCTGGAGCATCGGGTTCTTCTCGTCCCCCTTCCAGTAGGCGCCGGCGGTGTGCGTCAGCTTGAAGACCCCGAGGCGGCCGGTCGAAGCGACGTGGGGCCCGCGGCAGAGGTCGATGAACTCCCCCTGGCGGTAACACGAGACACGTTCACCCTCCGGCAGCTCGCGGGCTATCTGCACCTTCAGCGGATCGTGTTGGCCCTCGAAGACCGCGATCGCCCGGGAGACCGGCATCTCCTCGCGCTCGATCTTCTGGTCCTCCGCGATGATCTTCCGCATCTCGACTTCGATCTTCTCGAGGTCGTCGGGCGTGAAGGGACGCGCCGGCAGGAAGTCGTAGTAGTAGCCGTTCTCGATCGGCGGCCCGATCCCGATCTGGACGTCGGGGAACAATCTCTTGACCGCCTGCGCCGTCAGGTGAGCCGTCGAGTGGCGGTAAATCGGGACGGCGTCGGGCGACTTCCACGTCACGATCTCGAGCGACCCGTCGGACTCGAGCGGGGTCACGAGGTCGACGATCCGGCCGTCGAGCTTCCCCGCGACCGCGTCCTTCGCGAGGCGCGGACCGATCCGCTCCGCCACGTCGCGGACCGTCGCTCCCCTCGGAACCTCGAGGGTGGCCCCGTTGGGCAACCGGATCGTTACGTTTTCCGCCAGCGCTTCCATGTTCTCCCGATTCCCGAAGATTGCGTCCGATTCTCGTTCCCTGAAATGCAAAAAACGCGGGTCGCCCCGCGTTGTCATTCTTCCTGGTAGGCGCTAACGGGATCGAACCGTTGACCTCTACCGTGTGAAGGTAGCGCTCTCCCAGCTGAGCTAAGCGCCTCTGCCTCGAAGAATTGGTAGGCTCGAGCGGATTTGAACCGCTGACCCCTACCGTGTCAAGGTAGTGCTCTCCCCCTGAGCTACGAGCCTGTTCGTCCTG
>JBBQKV010000179.1:0-4548 GCA_038327245.1 Acidobacteriota bacterium | reverse complement strand
CGGCCGGGCCAGGTCCCCCTCCACGATCTCCGCCCGGCGGCCGGCCGCCCGGATCTGCCCGGCCGCGCTCTCCGCCTCGGAGCGCGAGCGTCGGTAGTGGATCGCCACGTCGGCGCCCGCCGCGGCCAGGCCGAGCGAGATCGCCCGTCCGACGCGGACGCCGCCGCCCGTGACGAGAGCCGTTTTTCCGGCCAGAGGGAGAGCCATTCCGGTCGGATCGTAACCTCGGGACAGCCTCGGTCGTCTTTTGAGAAGAGAATAGTGTGCCCTTCCGGAGGCAATCGATGATCCCTCGCGCCCTCGGGCGTCTGGCCGCCTTCCTGCCACTTCTCCTTATCGCTTCGTCCGCCGGCGCCGCCACGGTGTCCGGTCGGGTCCTGGATTCGGGCGGAACCCCGGTCCGGGGAGCGAAGGTCGTCTGGGAAAAGTACCGGACCGACGAGGAAGTTCTGGTCGACGAGACAAAGGGCGCCGCGCCGGCTCCGCTCGGGGAGACGGCGACCGATGCGAACGGACGATTCCAGGTAAAGCTCGACAAGCCGGGTGTCGACGTTGCGATCCGCGTGCTCCCGGGAACACTCGCCGGCGCTCTGCTCAATGGTCCCTACGACTCCTCCGAGGACGTCGAGGTCGACGACATCGAGCTTCCGGCGGCGGAAAAGATATCGGGCCGCGTGACCGACGATTCTGGCAAGCCCGTGGTCGGCGCGAAGGTCCGCGTCGCTTCGGGGTCCTTCTTCGAGGAGGAGGACGTCCTGCGGTACGCCGAAGCGACGAGCGGAGCCGACGGCGCCTTCTCGATCGCGAACACGCCCGGGAAGTCGGGCAGCCTCGTCGTCCAGGCGCCCGGTCACACGCCTTCTTCGCAGTTCTCGATGCAGCGCTCGGTCACCGAGCGAATCACGTTGAAGCTCGGCGGGACCCTCACCGGAACGGTGCTCGATCCCGCGGGAAAGCCGGCGGAGGGTGCGATCGTTCTCTCGGGATCGGTCGCCGCGAAGACCGACGCCTCTGGAACGTATCGGCTCACGGGCGTCCCGCGGGGCACGCGGACCCTGGAGGCGCTCGGAAAAGACGACCTGGCCGCGCGCAACGACGCGGTCCGCGTGAAGGCGGGGGAGACCGCCGAAGTTCCGATCCGGCTGGCGCGGTCCGCCTCGGTGACCGGCAGCGTGATCGACGAGAAGTCCCGCCGGCCGCTGTCCGGGGTTCGGATCTCGACCTCGACCGGCGGCCTCTCTTTTCGTCGCACCGAGGCGACGACGACGCGCCGGGTTCGCACGGACGCGAAGGGGAAGTTCCGGATCGCGGGTCTCGCGGCTCGCGGGTATTCGATCGTGGCGTCGAAGACGGACTACCTCCCGGCCTCGATGCCCGGCATCGTTGCCGCGGTTTCCACGCCGGGTACGGTGGCCATCGCTCTGCAGCGAGCGGCGGGCGTGTCGGGACGCGTCGCCGACGAGAGGGGCGCGCCGGTCGCCGGCGCCCGCGTCAGCTTCGCCCGGGAATCGAACATGCGCGCGCTCGTGCGCGGCGGTCCCGCGGCGTTCCTCGGCCAACCCGGCGTCACGACCGGACCCGACGGCGCGTTCCGGATGCGCGGTCTCTCCCCGGAGCGGAACCGGACGCTCGAGGCCGCGAAGGCGGGCTACGTCCCCGCGAAGCGGCACGGCGTCACGCTGAAGAGTGGGGAGGTCGTCAAGGACATCGCCCTGACCTTGAAGCGCGGGCTGGAGGCTAAAGGACGGGTCGTGGATCCCGCCGGGCAACCGATCGTGGGGGCCTCCGTTCGGATGTCACGCCCGGAGGGAGAGACCAGCCGGTTCATGTTCCGCATCGGCGGGATGGAAGATCGGCAGAAACCCGACGCCTGGAGCGGGGCGGACGGGTCCTTCCGCGTGGCCGGTTTGGAAGAGGGCGAATACGTCCTGGTAGTACAGCGCGAGGGCTACGCCTTGAAGCAGGTTCCGTCGGTGACTGTTCAGGCGGAGGGCCCGAACGACTGGCCGCCGGTCGTCCTGTCGCCGGGCGTTGCCATCGCCGGGTTCGTTCGCAACGGAAAAGGGGAACCGGTCGTCGGCGCGCAGGTTTCGTCCTTCGCGGTGAACGCGGGACCGCGGGGCTCGTCGACGACCGATCCCGAAGGCCGGTTCCGCCTCGACGGCTTCGGGTCCGACCGCGCTGTGATGCTCTCCGTGCGCGCCGAGGGATACGCCCCCCTTCAGCGGCAGGTCACGCCGCCTTCCGAGGATCTTTCTCTCGTGCTCAAGACGACCGGCACGATCCGTGGCCGGGTGGACGACGACGCCACGCACCGCCCGCTGACCGACTTCAGCGCTTCCTACGAGGCTCCGCGCGGAGGCGGATTCGGGGGAGTTCAGATCCGGATGGGCGGCGAGAGCGAAGAGACCTTCCAGTCCGCGGACGGAACCTTCGAGCTGACGAACGTTCCGGCAGGCAAGTGGAAGGTCGTGGCGTCGGCGCCCGGATACCGGCCGGCGGACGTCGCCGGGATCGAGCTCGGCGAAGGGGAGACGAAGGAGGGCGTCGTCCTCTCCCTGAAGAGGGGCGCGTCGGTGTCCGGCCGCGTCCTCGATCCGCGGCGAGGCAGCGGGGTCCCGAACGCGTGGGTCTCGTGGTCCGTCGGACCGGGTGTCTCGCAGTTCCCGCCGGCGTCGGCAATCGGACGCCTCACAGGCGACGGAACCGCCGTGTCGACCGATGCCGACGGTCGCTACCGTGTCGAGGGTCTTCCCTCCGCAAAGATCACGATCTCGGCGGAACATCCGGACTATCTCGAGACGTCCCGCCAGGTCGAGGTCGAAGACGACGAGACCGTGGACCTTACGCTCTCGCTAGGCGGCTCGATTGCGGGATCGGTCGTGGCCAAGGACGGGCGATCCGCCATTCCCGGAGCGCAGGTCGGGCTGGACGATCCAGGCGGCGGATTCGGCATGGGAGAAGACTCGACCCGGGCCGACGCGGCGGGAGGCTTTCTTTTCGAACACCTGAAGCCGGGGAGATACCGCCTCTCCGCGAAATCCAACGCCGGCGGAACCTCATCGAAGGAGGTCGTCCTCGCGGAGAGCCAGCGGCTCGACGGAGTCCTCCTGCAGATGGAAGGAGGAGCGGTCATCCGGGGGACGGTCTCGGGACTGCCTGCCGGGCAGCTCGGCGGCGTGCGCATCTACGCTTCCGGTCAGAACTACGAGGACAACGCGATCACGGGCGGTGACGGGCGCTTCACCCTGAACGACGTTCCCGCCGGCATATTGGGCCTCCACGCGCTGACTTCATTTCCTTCGAACAGAACGACGTCGAAAAACGTCGAGGTCCCGGAGGCCGCCGGCGAGGTGCCCGTGGAGATCGTATTCGAAGGGTCCTCGCGGCTGGCGGGTCGGGTGACGCGGGGAGAGCGGCCCGCCGCCGCTATCTTCGTGAGCGCCGTCTCGGACGCGCCGACGGCAGCGATCACCCGAGCGAGCGCCCAGACCGACGACAACGGTCAATACGCGATCGAAGGACTTGCCGATGGCAACTACCAGGTCCAGCTCTCCGGGTCCGGTTACCGGAAGACCTTCGCGGTTTCGGGCGATACGAACGGCGACATTGATCTGCCCTCGGTCTCGATCTCCGGCGTCGTGACGGAGGCGGGCTCGAGCGACCCGATCGAGGGAGCAAACGTGCAGGCGGAGAGCGGAAGCGAGACCACCGCTTTCACGATGAAACGGGCGGTGACCGACTCGCGCGGGTCCTACTCGATCGACGATTTGGACTCCGCCAGCTACCAGGTGACCGCGCGAAGAGCGGGCTACGAGCTGAAGACGCAGCCGGCGTCGGTCGGCTCCGCGTCGGTCGAGCTCAACTTCCAGCTCTCTCGGGGCGCCGGACTGGCGGTTCGCGCGGTCGACGGGCTGACGGGCCTGCCTCTGCGGGAGCTGCGCGTCCTCGCTTATACAGGCAACCGTACGGTTGCATTTTCGGGGGGTATCTCGCTCGACTCGGAAGGCAAAGGCGAGATCGCGTCGCTTGGCCCGGGACTCTACGCGCTGTACTTCTTCTCGGGAGGATACGCGCCGCGTTCGATTCCCTCCGTGCAGGTTCCCTCTCCGGCGCTGACCGTGCCGATGACGCCGGGAGGGCGTCTGGAAGTTCGGACCGAGACGCCCGTGACCGGGCAGATCGTTTCGGCCGGCGGCGGGGTCTATCTGCTCGACTGGTGGCGGCTCGATGGCCGAATCAGCGTGGGGCCGCCCGCGGCGGCGTGGGACAACATCTCTCCCGGTTCCTACGCCCTGATCACGTCCGGGCCCTCCGGCGGGAAGTCCTACCCCTTCTCGGTCACCGAAGGCCGCACGACGACGGTCGAGGTCAAGTAGAGACGGACGCCCCTTCGCGAACGAACCGCCGCGGATCCGCCATGAGGCGCGCGTTGTCGCCGAACGCTTTCCACTCGGCGACGAGCGCCCAGCAGTGGATCGCGACGGCGGCAAGCGAGGCGGCGAGGTGGGTCCACTTCGGCAGCGCGTGCGTGTGGACCGCGCCGCC
>JBBQKV010000178.1:0-4635 GCA_038327245.1 Acidobacteriota bacterium | reverse complement strand
GGCTCCTCGTCAATCGAGTCCGGCAGCTCGTTCCGGTCCTGCGCCGAGCGGGGAAAGTGGGCCGCGAGGACGTCTCCCACTTTTCCAACGCCTCGCAGGATCCCTTCCGTGAACTCCCCCCGGCGGAAGCTCTCCTCCATCTCGAGGGCGACCTCCTTCCAGAAATCCCCGCCGCACTTCTCGTGGATGTTGAGGTCGCCGAGGATCTGGAATCGCCTCAGACCCGGGGAGATGTAGAAGAGGACGCCGTTTCGCTCCGCCGTCTTCGTCATCCCCAGGAGCTCGAAACGCCGCCGCGCGCGAGCCTCGAGGTCGTCGGGCTGGCGTTGCGTGACGTGGACGCGGATCTCGCCGGAGCTGCGGCTCTCGGCGGCCGCGATCGCCGCGACGATCCGGTCGTTGTCGAGCTGCGAAAAGAAGGATGCCATCTACCAGCTCCCGGAGGCGCCGCCGCCGCCAAACGATCCCCCGCCCCCCGAGAAACCTCCGCCGCCGCCGGAGAATCCTCCGCCGCCGCCCCAGCCGCCGCCCCCTCCGCCGAAGCCTCCCCCGCCCAGCCACCACCCGCTCCCGCCGAAGGTCTTTCCGCGGCGGGACCTCCTCCGGAACAGGGGCAGGACGAAGAAGATGAGGAAGAAGAGGGCCGGGACGATGCATCCCGAAAAGTTCGAGCTGCGCCGGCGGGAACTCTCGTCCACGGTCGTGCCGGTCCCCTTGTACTCCCCCTTGGTCGCCGCGATCATCGCGTCCACGCCGGCCTCGATCCCTCCGGCGTAGTCGCCCGAACGGAAGTGCGGCACGATCTCGTCCTGGACGATCCGGTTGGCGGTGATGTCCGGGATCACGCCCTCGAGGCCGTAGCCGACCTCGATGCGCAGCTTGTGGTCGTCGGTGAAAACGAAGAGGACCGCGCCGTTGTCGGTCTTCGCCTGCCCCGCTTTCCACTTCTGCGCCGCCCGGACCGTGAAGTCCTCCAGCGTGAAGTTCTCCGGGATTTTGCGGTCGATCCAGACCAGGATCTGGTTCGACGTCTCCCGCTCGAACTGCTCGAGCTTCGAGTTCAGCGATTCGGCGCGATCGCCGAGGACCCCGGCTCGGTCCGTGACGTACCTGTCCGGCTTCGGCGGAAGCTGTTCCTCGATCGACTTCTGGGCGAGGGAGAGCGCCGCCGCGGCGAAGAGAACGAGACAGACCGCGACTCGCGAGCCGAGACGGCTCATCGCACCCGCTTTACTCTCCCGTGTCCCGTTTCCCGTGTTCCGTGTCCCGCCCTACGGCGTGACCGCCGGCGCCGGGTTCTTGAAGTCGAAGTTCACGGCGGGGGCGCGATCGGCGCCGGGCGTGACCGCCTTGAAGTAAGCCTTCTCCTTGAAGCCGAACATCGACGCAAAGAGGTTCGTCGGGAACTTCTGGCGCAGAGTGTTGTACCCCTGTGCCGCCTCGTTGTAGCGGTTTCGCTCGACGTTGATCCGGTTCTCCGTGCCCTCGAGCTGCGCCTGGAGGTCCCGGAAATTCTGATTCGCCTTCAGCTCCGGGTACCGCTCGACGACCACGAGCAGCCGCTGCAGCGCCGCACCCAGCTGGCCCTGCGCCGCTTCGAACTGCGCGAGCTGGGCGGGATCCGTGGGCGCCGTCGGAGCGTTGATCTGGGCGCGGCCGACGGACGCGCGGGCGTTGATGACCGCCTCGAGGGTGCTCTTTTCGAAGTTCGCCGCGCCCTGCACGGTCGAAACGAGATTCGGAATCAGGTCCGCGCGGCGCTGGTACGCGCTCTCGACGTTGGCCCACTGCGCGTCAACTGCCTGACCCGAAGTGACCAGGCGGTTGTAGGTGCCCGCCATCGAGATTCCGAGGATCACCGCGATGACCACGATCAGCGCGACGCATCCGAGACCGAGCTTTCCCATGGCTGGACCTCCTTTCGCTCGCGGCGGATTGTATAGGGAAGCTGTCCGCCCTCAGCGGTCCGCTCTCAGGGTGACCAGAACCTTCGCGGGAATCAGCGCTTCCAGCCGTCCGTCTCCCCCCGGATTCCAGGTGATGCGCGCGAGCGCGGCCTTCCGAAGCGGCACGCCGCGACTCTCGTCGCCGAAGACGACGAGCCCGACGACCGATCCGAGGAGAGGCTCGTGGCCCACCAGGAGCACGCGACTCCAGGGAGCCGCGGAGAGCTGTCGCAGGACTTCGGAAGCGGTCCGGCCGGGCTCCAGAGCGGAGGACTCGATCACGCCCTCGACTCCGAGGGCGCGAGCTGCCGCTTCCGCGGTCTCGCGGGCCCGGCGATACGGGGACGACAAAACGACCTCGATCGTGGGAGCCAGAAGGGCGAGCCCGCGGGACACGGCCGCGGCCCGCGCGGCCCCCTGGGGCGTGAGCGCCCGATCCTCGTCCCGCCCCGACGCCGCAGCGTCCTGCGCGGCGGCATGTCGCAGCAGCCAGAGGTCCATGGCTCGGAAGTCTAGCCTCCGGCGATATTCTTCGGCTGCGTGCCGCTTTCATCCGGAGACCTCCTCGGTCCGTACGAGATCCTCGGGCCGCTCGGCAAGGGCGGAATGGGCGAGGTGTATCGCGCCCGCGACACGCGACTGGGGCGCGAAGTCGCGCTGAAGGTCCTCCCCGAGACCGGAGCGAACGACGCCGACACCCTGGCCCGTTTCGAGCGCGAGGCCCGCGCGGTGGCGGCGCTGAACCATCCGAACATCCTCTCCATCCACGACACCGGCGAGCACCGCGGGGTGCCCTACGCCGTGACCGAGCTCCTGGAGGGGGAGAACCTCTCCGACCGGCTGCGCAGCGGCCCGGTCGCCGCGAAGCGCGCGACCGAGATCGCGTGCCAGATCGCGGACGGCCTCTCAGCCGCGCACGCGCGCGGCGTCATCCACCGCGATATCAAGCCCGAGAACATTTTCCTCACCAACGATGGGCGCGCGAAGATCCTCGACTTCGGGATCGCCCGGATCGGTCCGCGCCCCGGCGACATCACCACGGGGGCCGCGGCGGCGCGGGGCGGCAGCAGCGCGCAGTTCATCATGGGCACCGCCGGGTACATGTCCCCCGAGCAGGTCCGGGGAAAGTCGATCGACTTCCGGACCGACATCTTCTCGCTGGGCGCCGTCTTCTACGAGATGCTGACCGGAAGGCGGGCGTTCGACCGGCCCGCCATGGTCGAGACGATGACGTCGGTGCTGAAGGATGACCCCTCGAAGTTCCCGGAGACGGAGAAGATTCCCGTGGAGATCCGCCCGTTCGTGTTTCGCGCCATCGAGAAAGATCCGGCCGACCGCTACCAGACCGCCCGCGACCTGATGATGGACCTCCGCGCCTTTCAGGCCGAGCAGACGCACGAGGCCGCAGAGCGCGTCCAGTTCCGCGCCGAGCCGCCCTGGAAGCACCGCCGGACGCGGGTGCTCCTGCGCGCGTTGGGGGGAGTGCTCCTCTTCGTTCTCGGTTTTTTCGCGGGCTCGTGCTGGCAGCGCGGACGGCTGGTGGATTTGACCGCGCCGCATGCGTCCGCGCGGGCGGCCTCCCGCTGAGCGCGGGTCGCGCGGACTGACGACTAGGCCGAAGCGACTTCGGTTTCGAGCGCGCCGGAAACCACGGGCAGGTTCGCCGGACGATCCTTCGCTTTCGGCTCCGGGATCGGCGCCGCGCAGCACGGGTCGGAGCAGCCGTCGTACAGCGTGCGCCTCTGCCGCGGCTCGTAACCCGCGTCGGAGATGAGCCTCCGCATCTCCGGCTGCGTCATGCGGTTCCTCGCGCCCGCCGCGTACACCACGTTTTCCTCGATCATGATCGAGCCGAGGTCGTCCGCGCCGAACGAAAGCGACGTCTGCCCGATCTTGGGTCCCTGCGTCACCCACGAGCCCTGGACGTGCCGGACGTTGTCCAGGTAGAGGCGGCTGACCGCGAGCGTCTTCAGGTACTCGAAGCCGCCGGCGGTCTCGACCTGCCCGTCGAGCGCCGTGTTCTCCTCCACGAAGGTCCACGGGATCCACGCAGTGAAGCCGCCGGTCCGGTCCTGGAGGTCCCGCACGACCCGGAAGTGCTCGACCCGCTGGTCGTACGTTTCGCCGATCCCGAACATCATCGTGGCGGTTGTCCGCATGCCGAGCCCGTGCGCGGTCTCGTGCACGTCGACCCACTTCTCGGTGGGAACCTTCGTCAGCGACCACACGCGCCGCCGGACCGAATCCTCCAGGATTTCGGCGCCGCCGCCCGGGATCGACTGGAGCCCCGCGTCGCGCAACCGGGTGATCACGTCCCTCATCGGCCACTTCGTCATTTTCTTGAGGAAGTAGACCTCGGGCGCGGAGAGCGCGTGCAGGTGGACCGTCGGGAAGGTCGACCGGATGAACCGGAACATCTCCTCGTAGAACGAGAACGGCAGCTCCGCGTGGACTCCTCCCTGGAGCAGGACGCCGGTGCCGCCGAGGTCGATCGTCTCCTGGATCTTCCCCCCGATCTCATCGAACGAGAGGACGTACGCCTCGGGGTGCTTCGAGTCCGGCCGGTAGAACGCGCAGAACTTGCAGCGGTAGACGCAGACGTTGGTGTAGTTGATGTTGCGATCCACGATGTAGGTCGCGACGTTCCGGTCGTTCCGGCGGTTGCGGACCTCGTCCGCCGCGGCGCCCA
>JBBQKV010000177.1:0-4736 GCA_038327245.1 Acidobacteriota bacterium | reverse complement strand
CCCTCGCTCCCGCGCTTCGTGCCGGTCGCCGAGGGACTCCTGCGCCACTCCCGGGAGTTCCTCCTCCTCGAAGACCTCATCCAGGCGCACTTGAACGCCCTCTTTCCGGGCGTCGAGGTTCTGAGCTCGTCCTCGTTCCGCGTCACGCGCGACGCGGACATCGAGATCCGGGAAGAGGAGGCGAGCGACCTTCTTCGATCGGTCGTGGAGAACGTGAGCCGTCGGCGGTTCGGCGCGGCGGTGAGGCTGGAGCTCCGGAGCGACTGCGGCGAAGAGGTCCGACGACTTCTTCGGTCCCAGCTGGAACTGGACGAGGACGACCTCTACGAATTCGACGGACCGCTCGGAGGCTCGGACCTCCTGGCTATTCCCCGACTCGAGAGGCCGGACCTCAAGGACACTCCGCTCGTTCCCGGATCGCGGAGCCTCTTCGAGAAGCCGGGTGAGGCGTTCGAGAAGATCCGGGAGGAGGACGTCCTTCTGCACCATCCGTACGACTCCTTCGATCCCGTGCTCCGGTTCCTCGACCAGGCCGCGTCCGATCCCGACGTCCTCGCAATCAAGATGACGCTCTACCGCACGGGTCCGGACTCCCCCGTCGTGGCAGCGCTCGCCCGGGCGGCGGAGAGCGGAAAGCAGGTCGCGGTTCTCGTCGAGGTGCAGGCGCGCTTCGACGAAGAGAAGAACATCCAGTGGGCCCGCTCCCTCGAACGGGCCGGCGTCCACGTCGCGTACGGGGTGGAGGGCCTGAAGACGCACGCCAAGCTGGCCCTCGTGGTCCGCCGGGAGGGCGCCGAGATCCGCCGCTACGTCCACTTCGGCACCGGCAACTACAACTCGGCCACGGCCGGCGTTTACACCGACCTGGGACTTTTCACCGCCCGCCCCGACTTCGGTCACGACGCTTCCGAGCTCTTCAACTATCTGACCGGCTTCTCGAAGAAGACGACCTATCGGGCGATCTCCGTGGCTCCCTTCTCGCTTCACGAGGACGTCCTGTCGCTCATCCGCCGCGAAGCGGTAAAGGCGCGCTCTGGAAAGCCGGCGTCGATCGTCGCGAAGATGAACTCGCTCGTCGACCCGCAGGTGATTCACGAGCTCTACCGCGCATCCGCAGCCGGCGTCCCGATCGAGCTCGGCATTCGGGGGATCTGCTGCCTGCGGCCCGGCGTCACCGGCATCTCCGACACCATCCGGGTCTCGAGCGTCGTCGGCCGGTTCCTCGAGCACAGCCGCGCGTTTTCCTTCGGAGTCGGCGAGGACGAAAAAATCTTCATCTCCAGCGCGGACTGGATGCCCCGGAACTTCTTCCGCCGTGTCGAGGTCATGGTCCCGGTGCTCGCGGAAAGCGCCCGGGAGAAGATCCGCCAGGAGGTCTTCGAACCCTTCCGCAGCGACAACTCCCGCGCGAGGGACCTGCAGCCAGACGGCTCCTATGTCCGCCGGTCGCCGGCTCCGGGCCAACCGATCCGGGACGCCCAGGGGGGCCTCGTCGACAAGCTCGCCCGGCGCGGGCTGCGCGCGGTGCCGGAAGAGGCCGGAGTCGAAAAAAGCCCGGAAAGAACCTAGGGTCGGGGCCGACCGTCCTGCGGCGGCCCGTTCAGCTCCAGAGAGCCTCCGCCGACACCATTTCCAGGTTCCGCTCCCGCCGCTCCGCGGAGACTGCGCGGAAACGCACGCGCCGGCGGAAGACCTTGCGGAACAGGTCCGCCTTCCGGCGAGCGGCCGCGAGCTCTGGCTCGCAGTCGGCGCGGGCCGCCGCCTCGATCTCCACCCGCCGCGGCCGCACCCGGCAGACGACTTTCGCAACCAGCTGGGCATGGCTGCGGTCGAGCCCGTCCGCGATCCGCAGGATGGCGGAGAGCTTTTCGACGACGGGCCGCAGGATCGGGTCGAGGGCTTGCCAGTTCTCGTGCGATTCCTTCGGGCACTTCCCGCGGTGGTAGCGGGCGACCGACGCGATCACCTCGATTTCTTCAGCGGCGAAGCCGGTCAGCTCGCCGTGGGTAATCAGGTAATACGAGTGGAGGTTGTGGCGCGAGCGGCCCACGGCGTAGCCGACGTCGTGAAGAACAGCGGCGCACCGCAGCCACTCCCTCTCGCGCGCCGCGAGCTGGTGAAGCGCGTGAGTCTGGTCGAAGAGCTCGAGCGCGATCCGCGAAACCTGCGCGGCGTGAGGCGTTTCGGCATTCGACCGCCGCAGGAGACGCTCCACGCTCCGCGACCGTTCGTCCCGCCCGGCCGAGCCGAATCGCACCCGCCCCCCGCGGGCGGCGAAGTCGAGCAGCAGACCTTCCCGAAGGCCCCGCTCCCCCACTGCGATCGAGTCCGCGCCGACGTGCTCGAGAATCCAGGCGAGCAAAATGCCGCCGGCCATCGATATGTCCCGGCGGCGCGGATCGAGACCGGGCACCTCCAGCTTCTCGCGCTCTGTGGTCGATCGGAGAATCCGGTTGACGCTCTTCAGCCCGGCGCGGGTGAGCGTCCGGTGTCCCCCGATCCGCGGTTCCCGGCCCCGAACGGCCGCCTCGTAGACCAGCGAGAGCGACTGAATGGTCCCCGACGATCCGACGCACGTCCGGAATCCGGCTCGCCGGACGGCCTGCACCGCGCGATCCGCTTCTTTGCGGATAGCCTTCCGGATCGCGGACCGCTCGGCCCGACCCGGCGGATCCTCGCGCGATAGCCTGGCCAGCCGAACCACGCCGAGCGCGGTCGACTCGTTGACCACGACGCGGCCCCGGCGGGAAACGACGAACTCGGTCGAGCCGCCTCCGACGTCGATCACCAGCAGCGGATCCATTTCCGCGGGAAACTCGCTCCGGGCGGCGAGGTGGATGAGCCGGGCCTCCTCTTCGCCGGAAATGACCTCCAGGGAGACGCCGGTGCGGCTCGCGACGGCTGCCTGGAACGCCGGAGCGTCCGACGCCTCCCGGAGCGCACACGTCGCGACCGCGCGAATCTCCACGGCTCCCGCGGACCGGGCCTCCCGCACGAGCTTCTCCACGGCGGCGACGCCCGCCTCGATCGCCGGCTCGCCAAGCCGTCCGGTGAAGAGCGTCTCCGTCCCGAGGCGGACCGTTTCTTTCCCCCGCGCGATCACCTCGAGAGCGCCATCGTCGTCCACGGCGGCCACGAGCAGCTTGATGGAGTTGGTGCCGACGTCGATCGCGGCGAGGGTCTTCTTCACGGGTGCGGAGGTGTTCCCGTCGCGGACCAGGCGCGGCGTGAAGGCGGGGTGAAGTTCGCGGGAAGGGGCCAGATGTTCTCCTTTTTTATAATAGCGCGCGGTTGGCCGACTCACCTTCTCTCTGGGAGCTTCGCCGGCGTTCCCTGCTCCGAGCTCACAAGCGCCGGCGCGAGGAGGTCGCCGAGGGACTCCATGACTTCCGCGTTGCGCTGCGGCGGACGGCCGCCACAGCGGGCGCGCTCGGACGGCGGAAGATCGCGCGTCGGGCTATCGCTATCGTGCGGAGCCTTTCGTCGGATCGGCAGCAGGAGGTGGATCGCGCGCTTCTCGCCCGGATCCGAGGGCTCGGGCTCCTCTCGGAGGATGCGGCGACCGCGCTCGAGATCCGCTGGAAACCGCCGATCGCCGCAACCCGGACCGACCGCGCCGCGACCGGGAAGGTAGAGAAGCTGTTCCGGCGCCTGACGCGGAAGCTTCGCCGGCTGGCCTCCCGGGCAAGAACCGAAGATCTGCAGCGGCTCCTAGCCGAACGCAGCGAGGCGGAGGCCGCGCTCGGGAAGCCGCCCGGCAGGGACGACGACCGGAGATTGCACCGCTACCGCATCCGGGTGAAGCGGGCCCGCTACCTCGCGGAGGACCTCGTCGCGAGCGGCTGTCTCGAGTTCAAGGCGTCCGTGGCGCGCGAGCGGACCACGCAGGAAGTGCTCGGCAAGTGGAACGACCTGCGGCTCTTCCTCGAACGGATCGACCGCGAGCGGACGAAGGCGGAGCGGCGCGGGGCGGTCCGGCTGGCGTCCGAGCTCGAGGACCTTTCCCGGGCTCTGGAGGCGCCCCTCACCGGCCTGCGCCGCGAGGCGTCGTCCGCGGCGCGCCGCCTCGCAGAGGAGGAAAGAAAAAACCCGGCGCGACGGAAGGCCGCGCCGGTTCGGATTCCGACGATTTCCGCGAACTAGTCGACGTACACCACGTCGCCGGTCTTGTTGTCCACGACCGCCGCGTAGACGTATATCGGGAACGTCGACGTCCACGTCACGTAGAAGTCGGTCTGAGGCTGGTCCGCGGCGGCCACCGTCGAAATCAGCTGGAAGACGGTTTGCTGGACCTGCGAGAGACCATTAATCGTGACGTTCACGGAGCCCAGCGCCGTGCCGTCGGACGCCCGGTGCGCCGTGAAAGTGGCCCCCGTGGCAACCGGGCTGGGATTGAACCAACCGATGTTGCTGCGGAAGCCGAGGCCCGCCTGGATGTCGTCCGTGCTCGCCTGCGAGAGGAACGGCAGAACTCCGCTCGTCGCTGCGTCCGAAATCCCCTTCGGTCGGATGAAGAAGCCGGTCGTCCCCCCGGGGGCTAGAAAGTAATTTTCGCCGCGAGCTGGTACGTCCGGGGTCCCGACGACGCGTTGACGGCGGTGCACGGCAGGCTTCCGCCGCACGGCGTCCCGAAGGTCGCCACGCGCGTCAGGGTGCCGCCCGCAAAGTTGTAGTAGTTCTGCTGCACGCCGATCAGGTTCGTGCGGTTGAAGAGGTTGAACGCCTCCGCGATGAGC
>JBBQKV010000176.1:0-4799 GCA_038327245.1 Acidobacteriota bacterium | reverse complement strand
CCCGGCGCCGACTGCATCGCGGTTCCCGGCGGATACGCGAGCGTCATACCCTCGCGGTAGTCCCCGGCCGACGCCGGCAACGGGAGGTTCAGTCCGGGTACCTGGCTGGAGTCCCAACCCGGGCGGTAATTCCGATTGGGGTTCAGGAGGGCGCGTCCGTCGGTGGCCTCTCCGGGTGGCAAGGTCGAGGCGGCATCCTTCGTCGCGGTCGTCGCCGTGGTGCCGCCGCCATCGCCGGTCGGTCCCAGCATGATCAACGTTCCGGGCCGCACCGAGCGAACGACGGACGTTGCGATCGTCGCCGGAGCCGTCACGGTCACAACCCTCTTCACGTCCGTGCGCTTCAGGCTCAGGAGCGCGCCGTCGGGATGGCGGGAGAAGACGAGTCGGGTTCCGCGGGCGACGGGCGGCGTGCGCGCCAGGAGAGCCGAGCCGTTTGCGAGCTCGACCCGATAGATCATCGCGTCGCTCGCCGCCGCGCTCCGGGGCGACGCAGCGAAAGCCAGCGTCACGAGCAGGATGCAACTTGCTGTCTTCATGGCCCGGATTCTACAACCGCGAATGCATAGAATGCAGGGCTCTCGACCCATGAGCCAGGAAAACCCCCGTCCGACGCCCGATCTGGCCGCCCTCCGCATCCGGCGGGAGCCGGAGAAGACCGGGCGGCCGAAGGGACTCCTGTTCGTCGGGGCCGTGCTCGTGGTCGCGGCGGGGGTTGCCGCCTACTTTTACGCGGGACGGTCTCTGCGCCCGCGGACGGTCGAGGCGGTCACGGCGTCTCTCCTGACCGAGGGACAGGCCACGACGCTCCTGACCGCCACGGGTTACATCGAGGCGGAGCGCAAGGCGGATCTGTCGCCCAAGATCACGTCGCGGATCACGGAGTTGAACGTCACGGAGGGTTCCCGGGTCCGGACGGGAGACGTCGTGGCGCGGCTCGATCACACCGATCTGGACGCGCAGCTCGCCGAGAAGCAGGCGGCGTGGGTGAACGCCCGCGCAGAGCTCGACCGGCAGCGGTCTCTCCACTCGGAGGGCCTCGCCCCGAAGTCGTCGCTCGATGCGGCGGTCGCGGCGGAGGCGACGAGCCGCGCCGCGGTGCGCTACGTGCGGGCCCTGCTCGACTACACCGTGATCCGCGCTCCCTTCGCGGGGGTCGTCACCGCCAAGCGGGCGTTCGTGGGCGAGGCGGTCTCGCCGTTCGGGTCGTCGCCGTCGGGCGGCGGGTCCGGCGGCGCCATCGTGACGCTCGTGGAGTTCACGTCGCTCTACGTGGGGGCGGACGTCAACGAAGCGAACCTCTCGAAGCTCGGCGCGAAGCAGGCGGCCGAGATCTCGCTCGACGCGGTTCCCGACCGGACGTACCACGGCTACCTGAGGCAGATCGTTCCGGCGGCCGATCGGCAGAAGGCCACGGTGCGGGTGAAGGTCGCGTTCGTGGATGCCGACGACAAGATCCTGCCGGATCTGTCGGCCCGTGTTTCCTTCACCCAGGAGCCGACGACGGGGAAGACCGGCCGCACGCGGGTCCTCGTTCCGGCATCGGCGGTCCGGACGATCGACGGGAGGACGGGAGTCTTCCGCATCGTCGAGGGGCGCGCGAAGTTTCAGCCGGTCCAGAAGGGGCCGGAAGCGCAGGGACAGGTCGAGATCCTCCAGGGGCTGTCGGGCGGGGAGCAGTTGATCTCTTCGTCGTCCGGCGAGGTCCGGGACGGAGATCGGGTCCGCGTCGAGGGGGAAAAATCGTGAACGCCGAGAAGGCGGGGGAGTGAGGAAATGAGCGACATCATCGCGCTCGATCACGTCGAAAAGGTCTACCGCCGGGACGCGCTCGAGATCCCGGTCCTGAAGGACATCACGCTGGGCGTGCCGGAAGGCGAGTTCCTGGCCCTCATGGGGCCCTCGGGCTCCGGGAAGACGACCCTCCTGAACCTGATCGCCGGTATCGATCAACCCACCCGCGGCCGGATCCTGGTGCGGGGCGTGGACATCTCGACGGTGTCCCAGACGGAGCTCGCGAAGTGGCGGTCGCAGACGATCGGGTTCATCTTCCAGCTCTACAACCTGATCCCGGTCCTGACCGCCTTCGAGAACGTCGAGCTGCCGCTCCTGCTCACGAAGCTCGGCCGCGCCGAACGGAAGAAACACGTCGAGACGGCCCTCTCGATCGTGGGTCTGTCCGACCGGATGGATCACTCCCCCCGCCAGCTCTCGGGCGGGCAGGAGCAGCGCGTGGCGATCGCTCGCGCAATCGTCTCGGACCCGTCCATCCTCGTTGCGGACGAGCCGACCGGCGACCTCGACGCGAAGTCCGCGGAGGAGATCCTGGTGCTCCTGAAGCGGCTGAACGAGGAGTTCGGCAAGACCATCGTCATGGTCACCCACGACCCCAAGGCGGCGTCCCGGGCGCACCGGATGGTGCATCTCGACAAGGGCGTTCTCGAGTCCGACGAGCTGACCGAGACCGGTCACCTCCGGCGGGTGTGAGGGCTACCCGATGAAGTTCTTCCGCCTCGTGTGGAGAAACGTCTTCCGCAAGAAGACGCGCATGTTCCTGACCACCGCTTCGATCATCCTCGTGCTGGTTCTGATCGTGGTGCTCGTGTCGCTCCTGAACGCGATGGAGGCCGATCCCTCCGGCGGCCGCGGCGCGAACCGGCTGGTCGTCCAGCACGCGACGGGACTCGCTTCGTTCCTGCCGCTCTCCCAGCGGCAGCGGATTGAGCAGATCCCGGGGGTCGTCGCCGTATCGCCCGAGATCTGGTTCGGGGGGGTCTACAAGGACGACCGGCCGGAGAACTTCTTCGGGCAGCTGTCGGCCGATCCCGAAATCTTCTTCGACAAGGTCTTCGACGACGCCACGGTCGATCCGGCGGTGAACGCGGCCTGGAAGGCGACCCGCGACGGGTTCGTCGCCGGCGAGAAGCTCGTCGAGAAGTTCGGCTGGAAGAAGGGGGACCGGATCCAGCTCCGCGGGACCTACATCCCGATCACGCTCGACCTCGTCTATCTCGGCAAGTACAACGCGGGCGACGAGTCCAACATCTTTTTCCAGAACGAGTACCTGAACCAGGCGAAGTGGTTCGGGGCGAACCGGGTCACCGGGATCTATTACATGAAGGTGGCTTCGGCCGGCGACCTCCCGCGCGTGACCGCCGCGATCGACCAGATGTTCGAGAACAGCGACGCGCCGACCAAGACGATGACGGAGAAGCAGTTCCAGGCGCAGTTCATGGAGATGATGGGAAACATCAAGGGGCTGATCCGCTGGATCTCCCTCGTGATCCTGTTCGCCGTGACGCTGATCGTCGCGAACACGGTCGCGATGTCCGCCCGCGAGCGCGTCACCGAGATCTCGGTGATGCGGGTGCTCGGTTTCCGCGCGGGGCACATCCTCTCTTTCATCCTGTCGGAGTCGGTCCTCATGTCGCTCCTGGGGGGAATCGTCGGGGTCGTGCTGGCGAAGTTCGTCATCATTCCCGGGATGGTGAAAGGAATGCAGACGACGCCGATGGCCCCGTTCCTCATCAACTTCAAGGTGACGTGGGAGGTCCTCCTGGCGGCGTTCGGAATTTCGGTCGGCGTCGGCATCCTCGCCGGCTTCGTCCCGGCGATCCGGTCGTCGCAGGTGCGGATCGTCGACGGCCTGCGGCAGGTGGTCTGATGGCCATCCCTCTCAAGTACAACATCCGCAACCTCATGGTCCGCAAGGTCTCGACCGGCATGACGGTCTTTGTCATCGCTCTCGTCGTGACCGTGTTCCTCTTCGTTCTCTCGCTCTGGAGCGGTGTCACGCGCACGCTCTCGACCAACGCCTCGGATCGCAACGTCGTCACGATGCGGGTCGGCTCGCAGGCCGAGATGCAGAGCGTGATCTCGCGCGAGTCGGCGGATCTGATCCGGTCGATGCCCGGCATCGAGAGGAACGGGGAGGGCCAGGCGCTGGTTTCCCCGGAGCTCCTCACGCTCGTCAACATCCCCAAGACGGACGGCAAGAGCACCAACGTACAGGTGCGCGGCACGTCCCCCGTGGGAATGGCGCTGCGGCCGTCGATCCGGATCGTCGAAGGGCAGATGTTCCGGCCCGGTACGAACGAGGCAATCGTCTCGAAGGTGCTTCCGTCGCGGATTGCGGGCGTCTCGATCGGCGACACGTTGAAGTCGGGGGCCTACCGCTGGAAGATCGTGGGGTACTTCGACGCCTCCGGCTCCGCATACGACTCGGAGATCTGGGTCGACGTGGCCGACCTCCAGGCACAGAGCAAGCGGCCGATCTATTCGATCGTGTACGTGCGGACCGCGGACCGCGACTCCGCGCAGCGTTACATCGAGGCGGTCAAGGGGGACCAGCGCCTGAAGTTCGAGGGGAAGACCGAAAAGAAGTACTTCGAGGAGCAGATGGTCACGGGGGCGCCGATCAAGATCCTCGCGATCCTGGTTGGGGTCTTCACGGCGATCGGGGCTTCGTTCGGGGCCATGAACACCATGTACGCCCAGGTCTCCTCGCGCATCCGGGAGATCGGAACGCTGCGCGCGATCGGGTTCTCGCGGCGGTCCGTTCTCGCGTCGTTCGTTCTGGAGGCCCTGCTGCTCTCCCTGATCGGCGGGATCCTCGGGACGTTCCTCGCGTTCGTTCTGTTCAACCTCGTCATCACCAAGCCCACCGGGACGATGAACTTCCGGACCTTCTCCGAGATCCTGTTCAACTTCCGTCTTACGCCGCCGCTCGTCGCCGGCGGAATCGTGTTCGCCCTGGCGATGGGCCTGCTCGGCGGCTTCTTCCCGGCGGCCCGGGCGGC
>JBBQKV010000175.1:0-4851 GCA_038327245.1 Acidobacteriota bacterium | reverse complement strand
CGTGACGACCGACTTCGCCCGCAAGGTGAAGGCGCGCGATCCGGGAGTCACGGTGGACGAGCTCGTGAGCATGCGTATTCACGGACGCGACTAGACCCGAACCCTCTCGAAATCCTGCCCGGCGCGCCGACCCCTCCCGGAGTGCCGGATTTTTTCTCTCTGGCCTGTTTCTTGCTCCATCCTCGGGCTTCCATCGAATTCTTTCTGGAGGTCCCGATGAGATTTCTTCCGAATTCCGGCGACTCGATAATGCGCACGGTCGGCATCCTCGTTGGCGGGCTCGGCCTGGGAGCAGCGCTCATGTATGTCCTCGACCCGGAACGCGGAAAGCGCCGCCGGGCGATCGCCCGCGACAAAGCGATGGCGGGGGTTCACAAGGCGGGCGAGCGGCTCTCCGCGCGCTCCCGCGACGTGGCCAACCGGGCGCGCGGCGTAGCCGCCGAGGTGAAGTCGTTGACGAGGGCGGAGGAAACGAGTGACCGGGTTCTCGAGGAGCGCGTTCGCGCCGAGCTCGGCCGCGTCGTGACGCGTCCGGCGTCGGTCGAGGTCGCCGCCATCGCGGGGACGGTCCTCCTCTCCGGAGCCATCGTCACGTCCGAGGTGGACGACCTCCTGTCGGCGGTTCGGGGCGTCGCCGGGGTCGAAGACGTGGAGAACCGGCTCGAGGTGTACGAGACGCATGAGGAAGTGGAAGACCGGCTCTCTCGGGGAGTAATGGGCGACGGTCCGCGGAACGTCGACCGCTGGGAGCCCGCCGAGGCGGACAGCTAGGCCGACATGGAGTCCGTCGTCGGAATCTTCCATTCCGCGGAATCGGCCCGGCGCGCGGCCGACGCCGTGGTCGGCGCGGGCATCTCTCGCGACAACGTCAGCGTTCTGACGCCGGGCAGCTCCGAGAAAGAGATCCACTCCCGCGTGGCGACGACCGAGACCGAGGGCTCCGGGATGGCCAGGGCGGTCGGCGGCGTGGTCGGGGGCGCGGCCGGGATGGGGCTCGGGGCCGCGGCGGCCAGCCTTCTCATCCCGGGCGTGGGGCCCGTCGTCGCGACCGGCGTGCTCGCGCTGGCGCTCTTCGGCGCCGGCGGGGCGGTGGGCGGAGCGATCGCGGGGGGCGCGCTGGAAGAGAAGCTCTCCAAAGGCCTGCCGAAGGACGAGCTCTATCTCTACGAAGACGCGTTGAGGCGGGGCCACTCGGTCGTCTTCGCGCTCGTCGAGGAGAAGGAGGCCGACGCGGCCCGCAGCGCGCTCGCGGCCGAGGGCGCCGAGAGCGTCGATGCCGCCCGCGAGAGCTGGTGGGTCGGAATCCGCGACACGGAGAGGGCGGACTACGAGAGCGACGGCGCGGATTTTGCCGCGGCGGAGCCCGCCTACCGGCAGGGTTTCGAGGCGGCGATGCGGCCGCGCTTCCGGGGCCGTTCCTTCGACGAGGGTTCGAAAGACCTGCGGGACCTGTACCCCGAGTACTCCGGCCTGGCAGAATTCAAACGCGGATACGAGCGCGGGCTCCAGCACGGGAAGAAGTCGGTCACGTAAGATTCCGGGCTGACGTGAAGAGAGCGTCCGGCCTGGCCGCGCTGGCGGCATTGTTCTTCCTCGCGGGCGCGGCTCCGCCCGACGCGCCCCTGATCGCGATCCGGGCCGCGCGCCTCCTGGACGTCCGCTCCGGTCGTTACGTCGACCACCCGCTCGTCGTGGTCCGCGGCGACACCATCGAGTCGGTGGGGACGACCGTCCCCGCGGGGGCGCAGGTTATCGACCTCGGGGACCGGACGCTCCTTCCGGGGCTCATCGACACGCACACGCACGTCCTTCTCCAGGGCGACGCGACGCAGGCGGATTACGAGCAGCAGATCCTGAAGGAGTATCCGGCGCACCGGGTGGCGCGCGCGGTCCGGGCGCTGAAGATCGCGCTCGACCACGGGTTCACCACGATGCGAGACCTGGAGACCGAAGGAGCGGGATACGACGACGTGGCATTGCGCGACGCCGTGAGCGAGGGCGTGATTCCGGGCCCCCGTCTCCAGGTGGCCGGGCCGGCGCTCTCGACCACCGGAACCTATCCGATTCTCCACTTCCGGCCGGACTGGAAGTTCCCCGTCGGCGTGCAGACCTGCGACGGCGCCGACGGTTGCCGCCGCGCGGTGCGCGAGCAGCTGTCCTATGGCACGGACTGGGTGAAGGTCTACTCGAACACGGGCGGCCTGCACACGACCGCGGACGGGTACGTCGACTCCCCGCCGAACTGGACGAAGGAAGAGCTCGCGGCGGTCGTGGCCGAAGCGCACGGGCGCGGGGCGAGGGTCGCGGCGCACGCGACCTCCGACACCGGCGCCCGTATGGCGGTCGAGGCCGGAGTGGATTCGATCGAGCACGGCAACTCGATCCGCCCCGAGCTCGCGCGGGAGATGGCGCGTAAGGGAATCTTCCTCTCCCCCACCATCGCGGTCCTCGCCTACGTGGCCGACCCGCGGGCGAAAGAGGGCCGCCAGATCTGGTCCGAGATTCCCCGGTCGCACGCGCGGTCGATCGAGAACTGCCGGAAGGCCGGCGTGAAGATCGCGTTCGGGACGGACGCCGGCGGGTTTCCGTGGACCGAGATCAACCAGGCGACCGAGTTCGAGCACGAGGTCCGGCTCGGAATGTCTCCGCTCGAAGCAATCCGCAGCGCCACGACCGTCGCGGCGGAAGTCCTGGGGCTCGCGGGCCGGGCCGGGACCATCGAGAAGGGAGCGTGGGCGGACCTGGTCGCGGTCCCGGGCGACCCTCTCCGGGACGTTCGCGTGCTGTCGCGCGTGGACTTCGTCATGAAAGCGGGCGAAGTGGTCCGCCGGCCGGTCCCGTAGCGGTTGGTGCGGATCGGATTGACCGGGGGGCTCGCTTCCGGCAAGTCGACGGTCGCGCTCCTCCTCGCGCAGTTCGGCGCGCGCGTCTTCGACGCCGACGAGATCGTTTCGGAGCTGTACGCGCCGGGGGGTCCCGGCGAGGCCGCGGCCCGGGAGCTCTTCGGCGATGACGTCGTCGGCCCGGACGGGAAGATCGACCGGGCGCGGATTGCGGGAGTCGTATTCGCCGATCCGTCGAAACGCCACGCGCTGGAGGCGCGAATTCATCCGATGGTCGGGGCCGAGATCGAAAGGCGCTTCGCGCGGGCGGAGGAAAGCGGTGCGAGCGTCGCCGTGGCCGAGGCCTCCCAGCTCCTGGAGGCCGCGACCGAGGGTCGCTACGACCGGGTGGTCGTGGTCGTCGCGCCGGACGAGGAGAGAGTCCGGCGCTGGACCGCCAAGGGAGGGGATCCGGAGGACGCGCGGCGCCGCATGTCGGCGCAGATCTCGCCGGACGACGCGCGGCGGCGCGCCGACGACGTGATCGTCAACGACGGCTCGCTCGCGGACCTCGCCCGGAAAGTGGAAGCGCTCTACGCGGACTGGGTAGGATAGCGGGATGGAGATGCCCACGGCGAAACGCCTCCCGGTTCGCGACGGCGACGTGCTGCTCTTAGTCGGCACGATGAAGGGCGCATTTCTCCTGCGCTCGGACCGCTCCCGGCGCGGGTGGGATGCGAGCGGGCCCCACTTCCCGGGCCGATCCGTCTACGCGATGGGTTACGACGGACGGAAAGGCCGGCACCGGATCTGGGCGGCGCCCGCGAGCATGCACTGGGGAGCCGAGCTCTGCGCGACCGACGATTTCGGCCGTCGCTGGAGCCGGCCGGAGACGCCGCGGATCGCGTTCCCGGAGTCGGCGGGAGTCGCGCTCAAGAACATCTGGCAGATCGAACCGGGTCTCGAGGACGAGCCGGATCGAGTCTTCTGCGGCGTCGAGCCCTCCGCGCTCTTCGAGTCCCGGGACGGCGGCGAGACGTGGTCACTCAACGAGGGGCTGTGGAACCACCCGCACCGCCCGCGCTGGATGCCGGGGGGAGGAGGACTGTGCCTCCACACGATCCTGACCGACCCGGCACGCCGCGACCGCTTGACGATCGCGACGTCGACCGGCGGCGTTTACCGCACGGACGACGGCGGCCGGACGTGGCAGGCGCGGAACCGCGGCATCCAGGCGTTTTTCCTCGAGGAGAAGGACCCCGAGTTCGGCCAGTGCGTGCACAAGGTGGCCCGCCATCCGTCGAAGCCCGACCGGCTCTTCCTCCAGCACCACTTCGGTCTCTACCGATCGGATGACGGAGGCGACACGTGGCGGGAGGCCTCGCGCGGCGTTCCGTCGGACTTCGGATTCCCGATGGTCGTCCATCCCAGGAACCCCGAGACCGTCTATATCGTCCCGCTCCAGGCCGACCAGTTCCGCTGCCCCCCGAACGGAAAGCTGCGCGTCTACCGGACCCGGGACGGCGCCCGATCCTGGAAGCCGCTCACTCGCGGCCTGCCGCAGGAGGACTGCTACGACACGGTGCTTCGCGACGCGATGTCCGTCGACGAGGAGGATCCGGCGGGCGTCTACTTCGGAACGCGCAACGGCCGGCTCTACGGCTCGCGCGACGAGGGAGAGACGTGGTCCCTCGTGGCCGACGACCTTCCGCCCGTGACCTGCGTCCGGGCGGTCTCGGCGCGAAGACCTCCGGCGGCCGCCTCGAAGAGCGTGCGCCGGCGGCGATCGACGGCGGCGTGATGCCGGTTCGTTTCTTCGTACCCGGCCCGCTGCGCGACTTTTCCGGCGGCCGGGCGCAGGTCGAGCTCGAGGGATCGCCGGCAACTCTCGGCGACGCCCTCGCGGAGCTCGGCGCGCTGTACCCGGGGGTCGCGCGCCGCGTGCTCGACGAGCAGGGCGAGGTCCGACCGCACATCAACCTCTTCGTGGGCGGCGACTGCGTCCGCTTCGGCGAGGGTCTTGCGACGC
>JBBQKV010000174.1:0-4864 GCA_038327245.1 Acidobacteriota bacterium | reverse complement strand
AACCCCTCGACGCCGAGGGGTCTCACGCCTTCGATTGCTCGACGTGAGCCCTATCGTTCCCGTTTCCGGGCTGGCTTTGGCACCTTGCTGGCGATCGCAGGTTGCCGGGCGGTCAGCGGGCCAGATCCCTCGCGCCTCTCTCGATACGGCAGCAGTATACCGACATCGCGCCGGCCTCCGGCGCTACATGACGAGTATGGTCTTGTCTCAATCTCCGCCATGCGCGGGAATCGCCAGGAAGGCGGGACTCTCCCCGGTGCCTGGATCGAAGGCCCCGCCCGCGATCTCTCCGGACGCGTTGATGTCATTGGCGTAGACCAGATCGAGGGAGCCGGGAGGCACGAGCGTGTTGAGATCCGTCATGACGCCGTTCTCCCAGAGGAACGCCCGGGAGCCGCCTGCACCGATCGACTGCCCGACCACCTGGCCGCGATCGTTGATGCCGAAGGCCAGACTGAGTGAGTCTCCGGGAAGGGTCCCGAGATCCTGGATACCCCCGCTCCGGGTCCAGAGAAAAGCGTGGAAGTTGGGCGCGCCGCTCTGGTCGCCGGGAAGGTCGGAGAACCCGACGATCTGGCCTCGATCGTTGATGGCGGTCGGAGTGTTCCAGGCGACGCCACCGAGATTGCCAATGTCCGTCACGGTGCCGTCCTGCCAGAGAACGGCGTGAGCGGCGGTGAATCTTCCGACAGCCCGATCGCAGATACCGGAGATGCCGACGACCTGGCCCCTGTTGTTGATCGCCGTTGCGGCGGAGCTCGTCTCGCCGGCGAGCGGAGAGAGTTCCTGGATCCGTCCGTCTTTCGCTCCCCAGATGGCAGCCCGGAACTGAAGAACCTGCGGGGCGACACAGGTCGAATCATGAGTCGCGTTCTCCGCCCATCCGACGACCTGGCCCCGGTTGTTGGCGCCGGAGGCGTAGCTGTTATAGCCGCCCGGAAAAGGGGAGAGCGGGGTCATCGCGCCGTTCTGCCACACGAACCCGAGACAGTTATGGAAAGTGGCGGTCGGGAAGAAGGCTGCGCAACTCCACCTCTCCCCCAACGGATTCAGAGTGTCGGTTTCGGCGATACCCGCGATGAGACCCCTGTCATTCTTGACCGGCCAGAACACGCCGCTGTTGGTGCCGGGCCCTCCGAGAGTGCCGAGGTCGAGTGCCGTTGTCGATCCGTTTCGCCAGAGAGTGGCGTGCGCGGTCGTATTCCCCTCCAGGTTGGAAAACCCCGCTACCCACGTCCGGTTGTTGACGCTGCTCGCCCCGCTGACATTTCCGCCGAGATTACCGAGTCTCACCACGGTGTAGTTCCTCGGCGCTGGCGCTGCAGTTAGATAAGAAGCTACAGCCAACAGAGTTGTCGCAATCATGCATGTCGACATTCGCGATTTCATTCCGGTCTCCTTATGGTTGGTTCGAATACCGATCGACACGCGGGCAACATAGGTCGATCCGCAGAGCGATGGTGGACGTTCGCGGACGTTGCTCCCGCTCGCGTGGACGTTTCCGGACCTCGCTCCCGGAGGGACGACCGACCTTCGAATTTGCGTCTGGAACGTGGTCCGAAAACGTCCAGTCGGCGGCGCGAAATCGACTAACCTGAGCTCGTGAAAGACATGAATCTGGATTGGCAGGTGTGTTCGCGAGCGAGGCTGTCGCGCGATGCGCGCTTCGACGGCAAGTTCTTCATCGGGGTGCGCGGCAGCGGCGTCTACTGCCGTTCGATCTGCCCCGCACCGACGGCGAAGGAGAAGAACGTCCGTTACTTCGCGAGCGCGGCCGCGGCGGCGGAAGCGGGTTTTCGTCCCTGCCTCCGCTGCCGGCCGGAGAGCTCGCCCGGAACCCCGGCCTGGCTGGGAACCTCGAACACGGTTTCGCGAGCCTTGCGGTTGATCGGTGAGAGTGGCCTGGAGGACGGCGGCGTGGAGGTCCTGGCAGAACGCATGGGAGTCGGCTCACGCCATCTTCGCCGCCTGTTTCTCCGACACCTGGGAGCCACGCCGAGCGCGGTCGCCCGGACAAGGCGTCTTCACTTCGCGAAGAAGCTCATCGACGAGACGAGCCTGCCGATGAGCCAGATCGCGGGGAGCTCCGGTTTCGGCTCCGTGCGACGGTTCAACGCCGGTATCCGCGAGGTCTACCATCGAACGCCGACTCAAATCCGGCGCCTGGCGCGGCAGACGGCCGTCCAGCCGGAGAATCAGTATCTCTTCCGCCTTCGCTTCCGCCCGCCGTACGACTGGAAGGGCATTTTGTCGTTTCTGGCGCCTCGCGCCACGCCCGGCGTCGAAGCGGTGGATCTCGAAAGTTATCGTCGCTCGATTTCTTTGAACGGGAGCCACGGCTATTTCGAGGTCTCGCTCGACGACGCGAACGCGCTCGCCGTGCGGGTCCAGTTCGGCGATCCACGCTCGCTCTACAGCGTCATCGAGCGCGTCCGCGCCATGTTCGATCTGAGTGCGGACTGGGCCGCCATCGCACCGAGCCTGAGAACCGACCCGGTGTTGCGCCGGCGTGTCGAGGCGCAGCCGGGGCTGCGCGTGCCGGGCTGCTGGAACGGTTTCGAGCTGGCGACGCGAGCGATTCTCGGTCAGCAGATCAGCGTCAAGGGCGCGACGACCCTTGCCGGCCGGATCGCGAGGGCTTTCGGGAAGCCGATCTCACTGGCGAACGACCTCACGCATCTTTTCCCGGAGCCTCACGCTCTGGCTGATGCCGATCTCGCCCGCGTCGGCCTGCCGCGCGCGCGAGCAGAAACCATTCGGGCTTTCGCTCGCGGCGTGTGTGACGGCCGGATCAGTTTCGAGGCGGTCGTCGACTCCGAAGCCTTCCTCGCGCGGCTGTGTGAGATTCCCGGCATTGGAGAGTGGACCGCGCAGTACGTGGCGATGCGGGCGCTCGGAGAACCCGACGCGTTTCCGGCGGGCGACCTCGGTCTTCAACGCACGCTCGATTCCGGGAGCTCCCGTGAGCTCGAACGGCGCGCCGAATCCTGGCGACCGTGGAGGGCATACGCGGCCATGTACCTCTGGACGATCGCCGGCGAATCCAGAGCACGCGGAAGCAAGACCGCTTCTTCCAGGGTCCAGGGGTTCGCTTTTGAAAGACCCGCGGCTCTCGCCTTGCGGCGCTGAAAGAGGATGTCGAAGAATGGCCGCCAGGTCGCACCTCCATCCGCAGAGGTGTGAGCGGTCTCTCGAACGCCGCCCTCCTCCGGTTTCCACACGCCCCTCACGATCGTTTCGTGACCGTCGGAGGAGCCTTGACGTCCCTGGAGAGTCAGGCTGACCCCCTGAAATCGCCCCTCGATGGTGAGAAGTTGCCCCCGGTTGGTAACCCATGTCTGATGCCAGACCTTCCGCGGAGCATCGTAGGTCGTGAAGCTCTGTCCGATGAGACCGTCCGTCTGTTCGTAGATCTCACGCAGCGCGCAGCCGCTCAAAATGACGTCGACCCGTGCATGGGCGATTGGCTTGCCGGGCTCTCCAGCGTCGAAGACGTCCCAGTCTCCCGCCCAGAAGTCGAGCCGGCGGTACTCGGGCGCGGAACACTGCTTCGAAGTTGCGGCGCTCGTGCCGGCTGGCAGGTAGACGACGATAAGTGGGATCAGGAGGAGGCGCCACGGGGACCGGAGCATGATCAGTTCGACTTCGGGAGCGGGATCGAAGCCTGTCCGAAGACATAACGCCAGCCGGACGGAGTCCGGATGTAGGTATCGCTGAACCAGAGCTTGTACTCGAAGAGCTTTCCGTCGTCGGTGCCCTTCTCCCAGAGAAGAGCGGTGATGACTGCCGTGTCCCCCCAGACGCGGACCTTCTGCGCGCTGTCCTCCTGCCGTTCGTAGACGGTCTTGCCGCTCCGCGCCTCGTTCAACAGATCCGCCTTCGTGAAGACCTTGCCTTTGCCGGTCACGAGGATGAAGTCATCGGCGAGGATTCGGTTCATCGCGGCGGCGTCGTTCTTCGCGACTGCGGCCTGATATTGCGTGTCGAGAGCGGCGACCGCCTGCTCGTCGGCAACGGCGGAGGCCCTCGGGACCGCCGAACCCGCTGCCGCGCAGAGACCGATTACCGCCGTCGGGAGAAGGACGCACGACCTCCATCGCAGGATCCTCACCGTCGCTCCTTTCGTTGCAGCGAGTATTCGAGGTGCGGTCGGGCAGCGTCAAGAACTCACCGGCATTCACGTCCGAAAATGACGAGCCGTGAGCGCCCGTATAATCCGCCGACTCTTCCGGAGGTGCCGCGTGATCGGACGGCGGCGTCTTCTCCTCCTGTGCCTGGCGGCGGCCGCGATGCCTTGGCCGCTCGGCGCCCAGCCGTTCGATCCGGGCCTCTTCGCGGAAATGCGCTGGCGGCTCGTCGGGCCGTTTCGTGGAGGACGCGCCCTCGCGGCAGCCGGAGTCCACGCGCTGCCCCGGACCCAGCCGCTCGTGGTGCGCCGCTGGCAGGAGATTCTCGGATCCGACCTCGTTCGCGCGAACTCGGCTCTCAAAGCGGCGAGGCTGCCGCCGCTCGAGCCACAGCTCAGCCCTCCAGCTTCGCGTCCAAGGTGATTTTCGTGTTCAACAGCCTCGAGATCGGGCAGCCCTTCTCCGCGGCTTCGGCGGCGGCGCGGAACGCTTCCGCGGAGCCTCTGGGGACGCGGCCCACGACCTCCAGGTGAGACTCCGTGACGGTCCAGCCGGCGTCGAGTTTGTCGAGCGTCACGGTCGCCGTCGTTTTCAACGACTCCGGCGTCAGCCCCGCCTTGCCGAGCTCCCCGGAGAGCGCCATCGTGAAACAGCCGGCGTGCGCCGCGGCGATGAGCTCCTCCGGATTGGTCCCCTTCTCGTTCTCGAACCGGGTCATGAACGAATAGGAAGTCCCG
>JBBQKV010000173.1:0-4871 GCA_038327245.1 Acidobacteriota bacterium | reverse complement strand
GCGTCGAAGAAGAAGAGTCCGAAGGTCAGCGAGAGAAACGACGTCGGCCCGACTCCGCTTCGTGGGGATTCATCCAGGAAGACTTCCCCGGTGTCCGTCCAGTACAGGGACTTCAGCTCGTTCGAGAAGTTACCGATCGCGAGCATGGAGCCGGCGCCCTTCGCATCCCCCCACGACACGCCCATGGCTCCGCGGGCCCGGCCGGCGTCGTCCACCGCGATTCCCGCCGGGACGCCGACGTCCTCGAACGTGCCGTCCCCGCGGTTGCGGTAGAGGTTGTTGGGCGCGGTGTCGTTCGAGACGACGAAGTCGACGTGCCCGTCGCCGTCGAAGTCGTGCGTGGCCACGCCGAGCGCTTTCTGGTTCTCGTTCCAGACTCCCGTGCGCTTCGTCACGTCCTCGAACGTGCCGTCTCCCTTGTTGCGAAACAGGTGGGACGCGGTGCCCGGATATCTCTCCGGCGTGCAGTAGGACTTCGAGCTGCCGTCGAGCGTGCACCACAGGTCCTTCTCCAAAGACCAGTCGACGTAACGGCAGACGAAGAGGTCGAGGAGACCGTCTCCGTCGTAGTCGAAGAACGCCGCGGACGTTCCCCACCCCGAATCGCGAACGCCGGCCCGGGCCGCCACCTCTTCGAAACGCCCCCCGAGGTTCCGATACAGGCGGTTGCCCCCGAGCCCCGTGACGTAGAGGTCGTCGCGGCCATCGTTGTCGTAGTCGCCGACGGCGGCACCCATTCCATAGAAGGCGGCCTGGAGGCCCGCTTCGCGCGTGGCGTCTCGAAACCGCGGCAGACCGGCAGCATCGTTGCCCTCGTTGCGGTATAGCGAGAGCGCGGATTGCCGGGACGCGGCCCGGGGATCTCCCGGCCAGTAGGACCCGGACACGAACAGCAGGTCGGGCCGCCCGTCGGAGTCGAAATCGAGGACGGCGACGCCGCCGCCCATCGTTTCGGGCATCCACTTTTTTCCGGCCGCTCCGTTGACGTGCGAGAAGGCAACTCCCATCGCGGCAGCTTTCTCCTCGAATCGGACGGTCGGGAGCGGGACCGGCGTCGGTGGACGAACCGCCACCGCCGCTTCCTCCCGGCGCTGGCACCCGGCGCCGAGGTGACTGCCCCCGAGAAGGCAGAGGAGGAGAGCCCTGCGGAGACGGCGGCCGGGCACGGTCGCGCCTACCGGGACTTCGGCCCGGACTGAACCGGAAGGTACGGGACGCGCTTGCCGTCACCCGCCCGGACGCCCGCGGGCTCCGCGATCTCCCGGCGGATGGGGGCGTGAGCCCGGGTCAGATACCCCAAATCGGTCCGGTACCCCTGCGGTCCGAGAGTGCCGAGCCAGGATGCGGCGACGGCCAGCGGCGGGACGGCTTCCTCGTGCACGTGGATCGGAAGAGACTCGCGATTCGCCCACGGGTCCGCGCGCCGCAGGTTGGCCGCGACCGCACGGCCCGTCTCGTCCTCCTTGAACTTCCGGTAGGCCGCGGCGTGGATGTCCGCCTGCCGCCGGTCGCCCACCGCGCGATAGACGCGCATGAGGTTGTAGTGGGCATTGAGGTCCTCCGGGTCGATCGCGAGGGTCTTCCCGTACGCCTCCGCTGCCTCGCGAAACCGGCCTCCCAGCCAGTACACCCCGCCGAGCGAGTTCCAGGCGACCCGGTCGAGCGGAAACTTCGCGAGCACGGCCTTCAGATCGCGCTCCGCGTCGTCCAACCGTCCCTCGTCCCGGGCGACGATCGCCCGGAAGAACGCGGTCTTGCCCCAGCCCGGTCGGATCTTCTCCGCGAACGCCAGCGACGCCGAAGCGTCGGCCAGGCGGCCCTCCTGGATCTCGGCGCGCGCCCGGTTGAGCGGCCCATCCGGCTTGTCCCGAGCCAGCTCGGCGACCCGCGTCCAGGCGCGCGTCGCGCCCCTCAGATCGCCCTGCAGGAAGAGCCCGATTCCGTAGTCGTTCCACCGCAGCCAGGGCTTGTCCGGATTTCCGCGTTCCTTCGTTTTCCCTTTCCCATTTTCCGTTTCCCGGCTCCCGTGTATGGGCAGCCGCACCGTGTCGCTCGCCAGCGTCGTGATCGGCAGCGACGGGTGCGAAACGCCGAGCGAGAAGGAGGTGTAGTCGCGCGTGAACTTCCGGTACTGGACTCCGGCCGAAAGCGCGATTTCGCCGCGCGCGTCGTCCGGTATGCGCACACGGTAGTGGACGACCCGCGCAGCGCCCGGAGGGATCCCGTTGTTGTACAGGTTGACGTGAATGTCCTGGGGCTGGCGCCGGTCCATGTGGTCGCCGCCGTGGTCCACGACGTACGTCCACAGGCGGTCCGCGGCCGGGTCTACGCGGCCTTCCCGGTCCACGACGCCGCTCTCGAAGAACGCCTTCGAGCCGCTCGCGCCCTCGAGCGACACCCAGACCTCGTTGGAGTCCGCGGTTCCGTTCGTAAACGGGTGGCCGACGCCGCGGGTCCGGACGACGACTTCCAGCTCGAGCGTCTCGCCCGGCTTCACTTCCGGGAGCCGGTCGGCGAGCGTCACGATCTCGTCGCCGCGCCGGATGGCGAAGAGATCCACCGTGAGGACCTTGTCGCGGAGAAACTTCTGGATGCGCTCGGTCGTCTCCCGGTCCTTGCGGGCGAAGGGCAGCGCCGTGTTCGCAGCGGGGAAGAGATGGTCGTGGACGAATCCGCCCCGGTTGCCGAACTCGGCCGACTTGTAGAGGGGCAGGTGACAGTCGCGACACGCCTTCGCCTTCGGCGGGTCGTAGAAGGAACGCACCGCACGCCCTGAGACGCCGGAGTCATACCAGGTGTCGTAATGGTTCTGTCCCCGCATCCAGTGATAGTCGTTCAGCGCCGGAATCAACGCGACCTTGTGGCACGTCGAGCAGAACTCGGGTGTCCGGTGAAACGGCTTCAGGAAAGTCTTCCGGTGAAGGGAAGGCTCCATGCGGATCAGGAGGCGGTTGATCGCGCGCAGCGTCTCGTTGCGGGAGAAGGCGAACGGGTATTGCTTCGACTCCTCGATCACGTACGAGCCGTTGCCGCGGACGTCCTTGATCTCGACGATCGAGTGACACCCCATGCAGGGAAGCCCCTGCTGCGCCTCCCAGGAGTCGTAGGAGAACTTCGCCTGGGTGGCCGCCCCCATCTGCCCGGTGAAGAGGACGACCGGGTCGTGGCACCCCGAGCACCACTTCGTGCGCTCCCGGCCCACCTGGTCGGCCATGAGCTCGACGCTCTTTCGGTAGAACGGGTTGTTGAAGGACGAGAAGCGGTGGGCCGACCGTTCCCACTGGTGGAAGGAGTCGGGATGGCACTCCTGGCAATACTGGTTCGCGGCGAGCTTCCGGCCGTTCAGGAGGCCCTGGTCGAACGTCTCGGACGACGACGGAAAGAAGACCGTGTCCCCGTGGGTGTTGACGATTCTCTTCGGGGGTTTCTCGAATTGCGCCGCGATCGCCATCGCCCCAAGGAAGATCGCGACGGCCCCGCCCCACGCGTAGAGCCGCCGGAACTGGAGCTTATGGGTGTGCGCGCGCCGGTGGAGAATGAACGCCACGAGCGCGAGCGGGACCGACGCGATGTGCGCGAGCCAGACGAGCCGGTTCGGGATCGTCGCGCCCCGGAACGTCAGGAAGAGGCCGGAAGTGACGCAGACCGTGGCGAGCGTGAAGATCGCGAGCCCCGCGTACTTTGCCCGCTTGTTCCACATCCGGATCATGCGCTTCGCGTGCGTGATCGCGAAGACGAAGAAAGGAATGGCGATCGCGATCCCCAGCGCCAGGTGCAGGAGCAACATCGCGTAGAAGAACGCGGTGTCGCGGGTGAACGCCGCGAGGTAGATCGCGTTGGCCGCGATCAGCCCCAGGGGAATGAGGAGGAGGCGGTAGAGGCGGCGCTGCCAGGGACGGAGAACACCTGACGGCTTCGACGGAGAGCCGGGCGCGGCCATTACGCTCGGATTCTAGTCTCCGCTACGGCTCCCGCTGCGCCGGCACGTAGATCGCGTCGCCGGACGTGTTGTCGACCGCGACCCCATAGGCCAGGATCTTCCCGGCGCCGCCCTCGAGCTCGAACTGGAGGTAGATGTTCGTGGCAAACGCTCCGGACCCGATGATGTCGGTCACGCTGTTCTGGACCGACGTGTTCGCCGACACGAAGTAGCTCTTGGAGCCGAGGACCGCACCGGTATCGCCGCTCTTGGCGGTCACGCGCACGAGCACGTCCACGCCGCCGATCTCGGCGATGCCGAAGTTCGACCGGGAGCCGGTGGCCGCGCTCGACTGGTCGAGCTGGATGGTGGCCACGCGGCCGGTCCCGAGCGCGAGTACCCCCTGGGAACTCGTCGACAGGCCGGGGATGAAGAATCCGAACGTCCCGCCGAACTTTTCGACGAACGTGCGGGTGGAGACGACGAGCTGCGCCGGAGCGCTCGGGTGAATCCGGAGGCCGGCGGCCGAGGGGTCCAGGAGGTCGAACTCCGTGTTGAGCACATCCGGTTTCGCGAGCGTCTGTCCGGCTCCGAGCGTGTAGATCCGGGGCGGCGCGGGCGTTCCGCTGACGAGCCGCGGGATGAGCGAGACCGTCACGGTGACGGGGGTCGCGGCGACGTTCGTCACGTACAGGTTGGTTTTGAAAAACGTGTCGTTGTTCCCATGCGCGAAGGACGCCTGCGTCACGATCACGTCGTCGCCGGTCGGCGCCGGGTTCCCGGCCGGTTCGAAGAGGCCGTCGCCGGTCGCGTCGTCGATCAGGATCCCGAAGGGGACGACGCGCCCCGCAATGCTGGTGACCGTGAAGTCGACGCGGAAGTTCGAAGCCGTTGCGAGGCCGCGCTCCCCGACGATGTCCGTGATGAGCACGGTCTGGTTCGGCGCCGCCGT
>JBBQKV010000172.1:0-4904 GCA_038327245.1 Acidobacteriota bacterium | reverse complement strand
GACCCGATCGAGATGCTCCGCGAGATCCGGGCGCGAGGCGCCGTTTCGGTGGCCTGCCACCCGCACCAAACGGGCGAGCGCTTCGCGAACACGTGGTACCTCTGGAACCGGCGTCCGGTCGTCGGTGACCTCGTCGATCTCTGGGAGGTCGGAAACCGGTGGGAGCTCTTCCCGGTCGTCTCGCGCGAAACCCTTCCGCACTGCGCCAACAGCGACTTCCACCGGGAGGAGCATCTCTTCGCGTGGAAGACTCTCCTCCGGGCGGAGCGAACCACCGCCGACGTGCTCCGGGCGCTCAAGCGGGGCACGGGAATCGGCGTCCTGCGTCTCACGCCCGACCGGGCCGCGGTGTCCGCATGATGTCCGCGCTGTTCTTCGTCCTCGTCCTGGCGCTCGGGACCGCCGTTTACGTCGTGTCGGCGCTCGTTCTCGGTTGGAGCCGGCGAGCCGACTGCGTGCGGCCACCCGGTGACTTTTCCCCTCCGGTCTCGATCATCAAGCCGTTGTCCGGGCCGGACGAGGAGCTCGAGGAAAACCTGGAGTCCTTCTACCGGCTCGACTATCCGACCTACGAGATCGTGTTCTCTTTCGCGCGCCGGGACGATCCGGCGTTTTCGATCGCGCGCCGCGTGGCCGATCGCCATTTCGATGTCCCGACTGTTTTCGTGATCGATCCCGGAGAACCGGCCGCCAACTCCAAGGTCAACCGTCTCGCGGCGGGAGTCCGCCGGGCGCGATACGCCTACTTCCTGTTTTCGGACGGAAACGTCCGCGTGCAACCCGACTTTCTCCGCCGGGCGATTTCTCCTTTCCGCGACCCTTCCGTCGGGCTCGTTTCGAATCTCTTCCGGGGACGGTGGCCGCGGAGCCTCGCCTCGCGGCTCGAGTGCCTCTACTTGAACGGCACTCTCCAGCCGGCCACGGCGGCGATCGGCCGCCTGCTCGACCAGCCCTGCGTGGTGGGAAAGTCCATTCTGATTTCGCGCCCGGCGTTCGAAGTCATCGGCGGGTTCGTCCCGATCCGGGACTACCTCGCCGAGGACTACCTGCTCGGCGTGACCGTTCGACGCGCGGGATTCCGGGTGGTGCTGTCCGCTGCGACACTCGACACCACCGAGATCGCCAAGGCAGCTTCCGCCGCCTGGGGCCGACACCGGCGCTGGGCGATCATCCGCAACCGGGTTGCCGGCCCCGCTTACGCGGTGGAGCTTCTCGCGAGCCCCATTCCTTGGTACGCGGCCGCGCTCGCGTGCTCGGGCGGCCGCCCCGGCGTCATCGCGCTGGCGAGCACCCTGTTGCTGGTGCGCTACCTCGCCGAGGTGCTGGTCGAGCAGGACGCCGGTCACCCGATCGCGGTGCGGGACCTGGCTCTGCTGCCCCTTCGAGACCTTCTGGTCGCCCTCCTCTTCTGGGCCGGCCTCGTCGGTCGGACGACGAGCTGGCGGGGCCGCCGCGTGATCGTCGGCTCGCGAACCCTGATCCGGGCGGAAGTTCCGGAAGGAGGAGCTCTGCCTCTGCCGGTCTCTCTCGCGCGCTAGCTGTCGGCGCCCGGCTGGCGGGGCGGTTGCTCCGCGGTGTCCTCGGGG
Organism: Acidobacteriota bacterium; assembly: GCA_038327245.1. Taxonomy (GTDB): domain Bacteria; phylum Acidobacteriota; class Thermoanaerobaculia; order UBA5066; family Gp7-AA6; genus Gp7-AA6. Next base: position 3,318 of record JBBQKV010000172.1, on the reverse strand, counting down.
CGCGAAATAGTCCGTCCGGTGGGCACCGAGCGCAGGCCGCGCCGGGAGAGCTTCTCGACGAGGCTCCCCTGGGCGTCGCGGACCTGTTCGCCGGGGATGGGTGAACGGCGGACATAGGAACCGTCGGGCTGCAGGTCTCGCGCGCGGGAGTTGTCGTCCCGGAACGGGGCCAGGACTTCCTGGCGGATCTTCTCGCGGGCGCTCTCCGCGAGCACCGGCACCATGACCTCGACCCGGCGGAAGAAGTTACGCGGCATCCAGTCGGCGCTGGAGATGAAGATCTTCTCGTCGTCGCCGACGCCGAAGGAGAACGCCCGACTGTGCTCGAGGAAACGGCCGACGACGCTCGAGACGCGGATCGTGTCGGAAATGCCGGCGACTCCGGGCCGCAAACAGCAGATTCCCCGGACGCCCAGCTCTATCGGAACGCCCGCAGCCGACGCGCGGTAGAGCTCATGGATCACCCGGGGGTCCACGAGCGAGTTCATCTTCGCCACGATCGAGGCCGGAGACCCGGAGCGTGCCTTTGCGGCCTCTCCCCGGATGAGCGAGAGGACGTTGTCGTGAAGGGAGAAGGGTGCCACCGAGATCGAACGATAGGTCGTCTTCTTCGAGAAGCCCGTCAGGTAGTTGAAGAGCTCGGACGCGTCGTGCCCGAACTCGGGGCGCGCCGTGAAGAGTCCCAGGTCGGTGTAGACGCTGGCCGTCGCCGAGTTGTAGTTACCGGTGCCGAAGTGGACGTAGCGGCGGATCGTGGCGCCTTCCCGGCGAACGACCAGGGCCAGCTTGGCGTGCGTCTTCAGCCCCTCGACCCCGTAGGCGACGTGAACTCCGGCCCTCTCGAGAGAGCGCGCCCATTGAATGTTCTTCTCTTCGTCGAAGCGCGCCTGCACCTCGACGAGCACCGCGACCTGCTTTCCGCTGTCCGCCGCGTGCGCGAGCGCCGCGACCACAGGTGAGTCGGGGCCCGTCCGGTAGAGGGTCATCTTGATCGCCAGGACGTCAGGGTCGGACGCGGCCTGGTCGAGAAACCGGAGAACCGGGTCGAACGAATCGTACGGATGGTGGAGAAGGACGTCTCCCTCCCGGATCGTCTCGAACGGCTCTCCCGGCTTTTCGAACAGGCTTCGCGAGCCGGGGACGAGGGGGCTGTCCTTCAGGTCCGGCCGGTCGAGTCGCGGAATCGCCAGGAGATCCGACCCGCCGAGCGGCCCTTCGAATTCGTAGACGTCGTCCTCGTCGAGCTCCAGCTGCGACCGGAGCAGGCGTCGGACCTCTTCGCCGCAGTCGCTTCGGAGCTCCAGTCGCACCGCGGCTCCGAAGCGCCGCCGGCTGACGTTCTCGGCAACCGATCGGAGGAGATCGCTGGCCTCCTCCTCGCGGATCTCGATGTCGGCGTCGCGGGTGACCCGGAACGAGGAGGAACCGAGCACCGAGACGCCCGGGAACAGGTCCGTCAGGTGCGCCTGGATGAGGTCTTCCAGCAGGAGAAACTCCCGGGAGTGCCGAAGGAGCCCCTCGGCGACCGGCACGAACCGGGGGAGAGAGGGTGGGACCTTCACGCGGGCGAAGAGAGGAGGGTGTCCCTCGGCCGTGGTCAGGCGGACCGCGAGGGACAGCGAGAGATTCGACACGAAAGGAAACGGATGCGCCGGGTCGTAGGCGAGCGGCGTGAGCACCGGGAAAACGACGTCCTCGAAGTACCGCGAAAGTCGGCGGCGCTGCTCGATCCCGACGTCGTTCCAGCCGAGAAGCTGCACACCCGACTCCGCGAGCCTCGGCAGTAGATCGCGGGTGAGCGTCTCGGTGGCGAGCGCGCCGTCGCGGCGGACGATTTCCGAGACCTGCGCGAGTTGCTCCTGCGCCGAGAGCCCGTCGGCGCTCTTCTCGGTCACCGAGGCTTCCAGCTGCTCGTGGAGTCCCGACACCCGGATCATGAAGAACTCGTCCAGGTTCGCGTAGAAGATGCCGAGGAACTTGAACCGCTCGAGAAGCGGCCACGACGCGTCGCGAGCCTCTTCGAGCACTCGCCGGTTGAAGGCGAGCCAGGAAATCTCGCGGTTGAAGTAGAGAGAGTGGTCCCGCAGCCGGTCGTCGGGCGGAGCCTCGTTGGTTTCGCGGGGAATCGAGTCGCTCATCGGGCTTGTCACACGAAACCTACCATCGGCCCGGCGTGATTTGTGTGAACCGTTCGTGATGGCTCCCGAAGTCCCCGGCAGTGCGTCGTTTGCGTGTAAGAACCGCGTGAAGATCCGGTACGATACGCGCCGCCGGAACGGAGGAACCGTCGCATGCTCAATCTCTTGCCGCGGGACGAGAAGTATTTCGACCGCTTCTCCGAGATGGCGCAGCGCATCCACGAGAGCGCCCGGATCCTCGACGGTTTCTTCAAAGGGGTCGCTCCGGCCTCGACCGTGGCGGATCAGATCAAACGACTGGAACACGAGTGCGACGAGATCTCCCACGAGATCCTCCGCGGAATCGACCGCACGTTCATCACTCCGATCGACCGCGAAGACATCCACCGGCTCGCCGTGCGTCTCGACGACGTGATCGACCTGATCGACGGGACCGTGCGACGTCTCTCGGTCTTCAACATCTCGGAGCCGACCGCGCCGGGACGGAAGCTCTCGGAGATCATCGTGCACATCACCGGGGAGATGGTCGAGGCCGTCGGCGACCTGCGGAAGCAGAAGGGCGTCATCGAGCACTGCATCCGGATGAAGAAATTCGAGAACGAGGGGGACGTCGCCTACCAGGAGGCGGTCGCTTCGCTCTTCCGGGACCCGACTTCGGCGATCGAGGTCATCAAGTGGAAGGACATCTACGAACACATGGAGGGGTGCATCGACCAGTGCGAGGCGGTTGCGCACGTTCTCGAGAGCGTCGTCCTGAAGCACTCCTAGAAGGACGATGAACTACGTCCTTTTCATCATCGCCGTCGCGCTGGTCTTCGACTTCATCAATGGGATGCACGACTCGGCGAACTCGATCGCCACGGTCGTCTCGACCCGCGTCCTCTCGCCGTTCCAGGCCGTTTTCTGGGCGGCGTTCTTCAACTTCGTCGCTGCTTTCTCCTTCGGCACGGCGGTGGCGAAGACCATGGGAAAGGGGCTGATCGACGTTTCCGTCGTCAACTCGGACGTTGTTCTCGGAGGCCTGCTCGGGGCGATCGCGTGGAACGTCATCACGTGGTACTTCGGCATCCCTTCGTCCTCCTCGCACGCCCTGATCGGCGGCTACACGGGGGCCGCGGTCGCCCGGGTCGGCGTCCGCGCGATCGTCCCGGGGGCGGCATGGGTCAAGACCCTCGCGTTC
>JBBQKV010000171.1:0-4927 GCA_038327245.1 Acidobacteriota bacterium | reverse complement strand
TCCGTCGCGTATTACCGTTTTCATGGCCGCAACGCCGCGAAGTGGTTCGGGCCGGACACCTCGAACGAGGAGCGCTACAACTACCTCTACTCGGATCGAGAACTCGAACCGTGGGCGGAGCGGATCCGCGAAGGTCGCGTCCGTCGCGCCGATACAAACGCGTTCGCGGTGATGAACAACCACTTTCGCGGCCAGGCCGTGGCGAATGCGCTCCAGCTGCAGCAGACGCTGAGCGGCGAGACGCGGGCCGCACCGGAGAGCCTGCGGGAGACGTATCCGGGGATCGTGGGAGCGACCCGCGCAGACAGCACCTCCATTCAGAAGCGACTTTTCTAGCGGGAGCCGGCGCCGGGACCGGGACTAGCCCGTGAAGTCGCGCACGTCCTTGAACGGCGTCTCTCGGTCCGTGAAGTCCGGGCGGTAGTAGCGGTTCGCGGTCTCGAGCTCCTGTTGGAAGCCGTTCTCGAAGCCATTCGCTTCGAGCGCGGCGAGCGCCTCCGCCCACTCCCCCGCCGTGATGCCGCGGGAGAGCGCGGAATACCGCTCGTTCGAGGCCGCGCGGTGGATTGGGTAGTACTGCGCCATGAGCGAGATGGCGACCCGCGGGGACAGCGTCTCGGCGATCCACGCCAGCGATTCGGCCACGCCCGCGGCGCCGTTGGGCAGGACCAGCATCCGGACGAGCAGACCGCTCTTCAGCAGCCCGTCCTCGCCGAAGACGAGCGCGGACCCCTTCTGCCGGTACATCTCGACGAGCGCGTCGCGCGAGCGCTCCGCGTAGTCGGGGATCTTGGAGTAGAGAGAGCCGGCCTCGCTGTCGGCGTATTTGAAGTCCGGAAGGTAGACGTCGACGACCCCGTCGAGGAGGCGCAGGACTTCGACCGAGTCGTACGCGTTCGTGTTGTAGACGATCGGGAGGCACAGCCCGGCCCGCGCCGCCAGCAGAACGGCCTTCGCCATCTGCGGCGCGTAGTGCGTTGGGGAAACGAACCCGATGTTGTGGCAGCCCCGCGCCTGGAGCTCCAGCAGCATCTCCGCGAGACGCTCGACCGGGACTTCGTTCTGGCGCTGCCCCTTCCAGTCCTGGCTGATCTGCCAGTTCTGGCAGTAGACGCAGCGCAGGTTGCAGTTGCCGAAGAAGACGTTTCCCGCGCCCCGCGTTCCGGAGAGCGCGGGCTCCTCGCCGAAGTGCGGGGTGTACGAGGAGACGACGGGGTCGAGGCCCGACGCGCAGGACGCGAGGACGTTGGCGAGCCGGTCGTTGCCGCAATCGCGCGGGCACACCGTGCACGCGGCCAGGAGCGCGTAGAGGCGCGCGACGCGCTCCTCGAGCTCGCCCGACGCGAGCAAACCGACGTAACCCGGCTCGTCCATCGAAATTAGCCTAGCATTCCGGGCGTGCCGGAATCGTGGGCGACGCGCCGGATGCGCTGGGGCTTTAACTTCTTTCCTGCCTTCCGCGGCACGGGGTCCCGGGTCACCTACATCGCCGGCGACTACCGGGAGATGCGCGTGGAGCTCCCGCTCACCTGGCGGACCCGCAACTACGTCGGGACGATCTTCGGCGGGAGCCTCTACGGTGCGGTCGACCCGCACTACATGATCATGCTGATCAAGAATCTGGGTCCGGGTTACGTCGTGTGGGACAAGGCCGCCACGATCCGGTTCAAGAGGCCGGGGCGGGGCACTCTGTACGCGAGATTCCTCCTCGGCGACGAGGAGCTCGAGACCATCCGGAGGCTGACGGAGAACGGCCAGCCGACCGACCGCGTCTATTCCGTGGATCTGACCGACTCGAAAGGCGTGGTTCACGCCAGCGTCGAGAAGACGGTCTATATACGGAGAGATCCCTCGCTGCGGTCGGGATGACAGAGGACTGTTCGGTGACTCACTCCGGGACGGGATACTCGATGGTGTCGGGGTCCGCGGGGTCGTAGGGCAGCGACTTCACCATGAGGAAATCGGACTCCTCGCGAAACCGGATCGCGTGCGACTCCCCCGGCTCGAAGAAAACGCCCTGGTTCGCACCGAGCTCGAACTTCTCTTTCGCTCCACTCTCGACGCCCACGGTGCGGACGTCGGCCGCGCCCGAAAGGAGATAGAAGAAGACCCGCGTCCTGCGGTGGTAGTGGTTTCCCATCACCGCCGCCGGGTTCATTCGTCCGCACACGACGGTCCCCGCCGGAAAACCGTTCAGGATCTCGCGGAAGATCCCGCGATCGTCGCGCCGTTCGAAGCGGGGGCCCAGGATCTCGGGCTTCATCAGTCGTGCCTCCTCACTCTCGCCACGAAAATCCGCGTCACGTACTGCATGCCGGTGCGGAAGAACCGCCACAGGCTGGGCGCGGACTTCGAGATGCCCTTCTGCCGGTCGCGGAACGTGTACGGAACCTCGCGCACGGTGAGCCCCTTCCGGCGGCAGGCGTAGAGGAACTCCATGAAGTAGGCGCCGTACCCCGTGGGAATGAGCGACACGCGGTCGAAGACGGTCCGCCGGAGAACGACGAACCCGCTGTCGTAGTCCCGGATCCCGTAGCCGAGAACCGCGGTCGCCAGCCCGTTGATGAGGCGGCTCGCCAGGACGCGGAGGCGGACCCGATCATCCTTCCCGCCCGGCGCATACCTCGATCCGACGACGACGTCGAACTCGTGGAGGAGCTTCACCATCCCGGGCAGCATCGCCGGCGGCATGCACATGTCGGCATCCATCCAGCCCACGATCGACCCGCGGCTTTCCAGGATTCCGCGGTTGAAGGCGGACGCCAGGCCGCGCGTTCCCACCCGCCGGATCACCTTCACCCGCGGGTCGTCCAGATCCTGCGCGAGCTTCCACGTGCCGTCGGGCGAGTCGTCGTCCACGACGATGACCTCGGTCGAGCTGCCGAGGTGTTGGAAGATCCCCCGGATCGTGTCGAGGATGTTTTCCCGCTCGTTGAAGGTCGCGAGCACGATCGAGACCCGGGGATCGTCCGGATCGGCGCGCTCGTCCCCGCTCAATCGCGACACTCCCCGAGCTTCGCGGCGACCTCCTGGACCTGAGCGCGCGTCAGGCCGAGGCCCGATGGCAGGTACAGGCCGCGTTTCCAGAGGTCGTCCGAGACCGGATAGTCGCCGGAAACGTCCGGGTAGCGGGGATCGCCGCTTCTCGCGAAGACCGGTTGCTGGTGCATGGGGCAGAAGAACGCGCGGGTCTCGACTCCCCTCTCCTTCATCGCCGTCATGACGCCGTCGCGTCCGCGCCCGAAGGAATCTCCGAGCTTGACGCCGTACATCCAGTAGACGTTCTTCGCGCCCGGCGCTTCCCATGGAAGCTCGACGTCGGCGACGCCGGCGAACGCTTCCGCGTACCAGCGAGCGATCTCGCGCTTCCTCTCGACCTTCTCCTCCACCTTTTCGACCTGCGCGAGACCGATCGCCGCCTGCACGTTGGTCAGCCGGTAGTTGAAACCGATCTCCCGGTGCACGAAGCGCGGCTGGTCGAAGGCCTGGTTGCGCAGCAGCCGCATCCGGTCGGCGAGCGCGGCATCCCGGCACAGCACCATCCCTCCCTCACCGGTCGTCAGGATCTTGTTGCCGTAGAAGCTGAAGCACGCGGCGTCGCCGAAGCTGCCGACCTTCCGGCCGGCGATCTCCGCCCCGTGCGCCTCGGCGCAGTCTTCGATCACGAGGAGGCCGTGGCGGCGCGCGATCTCTTCGATTGCGGGCATGTCGCACGGGTGGCCGTACATGTGGACCGGCATGATGGCGCGCGTCTTCGGCCCGATCTTCTCCTCGAGGCGGTTCGGGTCGATGCACCACGTCTTCGGGTCGGAGTCGACCAGCACGGGACGCGCCCCCGCCTGGATCACGGTGTTCGCCGAAACGATCAGCGTGAAGTCGGGAATGAGCACCTCGTCGCCCGGACCGACCCCGAGCGCGACGAGCGCGAGATGGAGCGCGGTCGTGCAGCTCGACGTGGCGACGCCGTGCGGGACGCCGCAGTATTGCGCCACGCTCTCCTCGAAGCGCGTGATGTACGAGCCGAGCGACGAGATCCAGTTCGTCTCGAGACAGTCGAGAACGTAGCGATTCTCGTTGCCGTCGAGGACCGGCTCCCAGACGGGGATCATCCCGCTCCTCCTTTTGAGGTTACCGCGCGCCTCGTCGCGGAGCCCGGGATGGTATCGCGGGCGGGCGCCGGCTTCTCCGCCACGCAGAGCACCGAAAGCCCGAAGGGAAAGCCGCCTCGGAACAGTCTTTCGACCGCGAGGACGCCCGAGAGAAATCCGTTGACGACGCGCGGGACCGGCCGGACGTCGGAGCGCGCGCGGTCCCGCGGGATGCGCCGCCGGCGGCCGGCGAGTCGCACGACTGCCGCGAGCGGAAAGAGAAGAGCGTTTCGGTAGGACGAGCGGCGCAGCGAAAGTCCCGCGCCGGAAAGGAGCCGGGCCACCTCTCCCCGCCGGTACCGGCGCTTCGTCCAGACGGCCGCGTCGTGCGCGCCCCGCAGGGACTCGAACGCCGGGACCTGGACGATGAGCAGGCCCCCGGGCCGGAGAACCCGCGCCGCTTCCGCAACGGCCTGGCGTTCCTCGACGCCCGAGTGGCACAGCACGTCGATCGAGACGACGGCATCGAACGAGGAGTCCGCGAACGGCAGAGCCGAGACGCTGCCGCGGACGAGGGCGATGCCCCGCAGGCGGGCCAGCCGGATGCCCTCGGTCGAGATCTCGACGCCGACCTTCCACGCGTCCGCGCGGACGTTCGCGAGAAGGCCGCCGGTCCCGCAACCCGCGTCCAGGATTCGGAGGGGTTCTCCCCGGCGCGCGCGGTCCAGCCACCCCTCCACCTCCCTTCGAACGCCGACGTACCACCAGTGGCGGTCCTCGACGTCGAACATGGACCGGTATTCGGCGGGGTTCACTCCTCAGGCGACCCAGTGCCAGTT
>JBBQKV010000170.1:0-4952 GCA_038327245.1 Acidobacteriota bacterium | reverse complement strand
CCCGCGGCTCGGGGATGGCACGTCGGACGATGCTTCTGCTCGGTGTCCTCGGGGTTTCGCTCTTCTACGGCGACGGGATCATGACCCCGGCGATCTCGGTCCTCTCCGCGGTCGAGGGGCTCGAGCTCGTCGCGCCGGTGGCGGAGGGTGTGGTGGTGCCGATCTCGATTGCGCTCGTCGCGGCCGTCTTCGTCCATCAGCGGCGCGGGACCGCGCGGATCAGCCGCGCGTTCGGTCCGCTCATGTTCCTCTGGTTCGTCACCATTGCCGTTCTCGGGGCGGTCGCGATCGCGAAGAGGCCGGAGGTCCTCTCGGCGGTCGACCCGCGCCTCGCGGTTCAATTCCTGGCGCGAAGGTCGCTCGAAGGGTTCTTCGCGCTTGGATTCATCTTCCTCGTGGCGACCGGCGGCGAAGCGCTCTACGCGGACATGGGCCGTTTCGGGAAGAGGCCGATGCGGGCGGGCTGGTTCGCGCTCGTCTTTCCGGCTCTCTTCCTCAACTACTTTGGCCAGGGGGCTCTGCTGCTCGGGGATCCCACGGCCGCGCGGAATCCGTTCTACCTGCTGGCGCCGTCGTGGGCGATGGCGCCTCTCCTCGTCCTCGCGACGATTGCCGCGCTGATCGCGGCTCAGGCCGTCATCTCGGGCGCGTTTTCGCTCACGCGGCAGGCCGTGCAGCTCGGCTACCTCCCGCGCGTCACGATCATTCACACCTCGTCCCTGGAGATGGGGCAGATCTCGATCTCGGGGGTCAACTGGGTGGGGATGCTCGGGACGATCGGGGTGATCGTTCTCTTCCGGAACTCGACGCGCCTGGCCGACGCCTACGGCGTGTCGATCGCGATGGCGATGGCGGTGACGAGCCTCCTCGCGTACTCGGTCTCCCGCGTGGCGCTCCGGTGGTCCGCCGCGAAGGCCCTGCTCGTCACCGCGTTCTTCCTCGCGATCGACCTCGTTTTCATCCTCGCGAATATCGCGAAGATCCCGCACGGAGGGTGGGTTTCGCTCGCGGTCGCGGCGGTGACCTTCACCGCGATGACGACGTGGCGCCGGGGCCGGCACATCCTCTCGAAGCGGCTGGAGGCGGACACGCTTCCACTCGACGTCTTCTTAGACGGCGTGGCGCGCAAGCCGCGGCTGCGCGTGCCGGGGACCGCGATCTTCATGGACCGCCTGATCTCCGGGACTCCTCCCGCGCTCCTCCAGAACCTGCGGCACAACAAGGCGATGCACGAGCGCGTCCTCCTCCTCACGGTGGCCACGGATCCCGTCCCCTTCGTCTCGCGGCGGCGGCGCGTGGAAGTCGAGGCGTTGAAGGAGGGCTTTTTCCGGATCACCCTGCGGTACGGCTTCATGCAGGATCCGGACGTTCCGCGGGCGCTTGAGGGCGTCAAGATCGGGGGCAGCAAGCTCGACCCCATGGACACCACCTTCTTCCTGGGCCGCGAGACCCTCATCCCGCACGGGGCCCTCGGGATGGCGATCTGGCGGGAAAAGCTCTTCGCCTTCATGTCCCGCAACTCGACGAGCGCGATGGCGTTCTTCCGGCTGCCTCCGAACCGGGTCGTCGAGCTGGGAGCGCAGATTGAACTGTAGGGGTCAGGTCTTCACGAGCCACCACAACGATGGTCATGCCGAACTGGCCTTGCCACTTTGGAAGTGGCAAGTGGAGACCTGACCCCAGGCCTGAGCCCGACTGGTGGAGGGCTGTCAGCGTTTCGATCGACGTTGCCAATGTGGCAAGTGGAGACCTGACCCCATAGACTCGGGCAAATGGCGCGCGAAATTCAGGTCGACGAACGCCTTTCCCACGCTGCCACTATTCCCTCGTGGTGCTACACCGACCCGGCAAGCCTCGTCGCGGAGCGGGACCGGATCTTCGCCCGGACGTGGCAGATGGTGGGGCGCGAGGACCAGGTGGCCGCTCCGGGGTCGTACTTCAGCACGGCGGTCGCGGGCGAGCCGCTCCTGCTCGTACGGGGGAGCGACGGCCGCCTGAGGGCTCTCTCGAACGTCTGCCGGCACCGCGCCGGACCGGTCGCGCGCGGAGAGGGTTCCTGCGGCGCCTTCCGCTGCGGATACCACGGCTGGAGCTACGCGCTCGACGGTCAGCTCCTGAACACGCCGGAATTCGACGGCGTCGAGGATTTCGAGAGGGAGTCCGTTCGGCTGCCCGAGTTCCGCGTCGAGACGTGGCTCGGCCTCGTCTTCGTGAACCTGGACTCCGACGCGCCGACCCTTCGGGAGACGCTGGGGGATCTGGCGGCCGCCCTCGAAGCGCGCGGTTTTTCGGAGATGCGTCTCGCCGCCCGGAAGGACTGGGAGCTCGACTGCAACTGGAAGGTCTACGTCGACAACTACCTCGAGGGGTACCACATCCCGATCGTGCATCCCGGCCTGATGAAGGAGATCGACTACGCGCTTTACGAGACGCAGACGTCGGGCCTCTGGTCGCTCCAGCACTCTCCGATCAAGCCGCGGGAGGGCGCGAAGCTGCGTCGCGACCCCGCGCAGCCCGAGAGCGACGCGCAGTTCTACTGGGTGTATCCGAACCTGATGCTGAACGTCTATCCGGACAACTTCTCGACCAACCTCATCCTGCCGCTGTCGCCCCGCCGCACGCTGACAGCCTTCGAGTGGTTCTTTCGCGACCCGGACAGCGCGGCGGTCCAGGAGACGGTCCGGCAGACCATCGAGTTCTCGGACGAGATCCAGCGCGAGGACGTCGCGATCTGCGAGGCCGTGCAGAAGGGCCTGGAGTCGCGGACCTACGACGTGGGGCGGTTCTCGGTGCGGAGGGAGAGCGGCGTTCATCACTTCCACCGGCTCTACGCCGAGGCGATCGGCCAGACTGTAGAAGCCGGGCGGTAGGGGATAGCGGTGCCCAGGGTCCGGCTGGCGTCGGTCTCCGAAGTCCCCGAGGGCGGGATGACGATGCGGGAGCACGGCGGCCGGCCGATCCTGCTCGTGAAGATCGACGGGAAGATCTCCGCGATGAACGACACCTGCACGCACCGGGGCGCTCCGCTCCACATGGGGGAGCTCGGCGCGGCCGGCAGCCCGCAGCTCCTGACCTGCCCCTGGCATGCGGCGCACTTCGACGTGACAACCGGGAAGGTCTACCAGGACACTCCCTGGGCGACCGACACGGAGACCTATCCGGTGGAGATCTCGGGCGAGGACGTGCTGGTCGAACTGTAAGAACTGAGACTTCCCACCCCCTTTGTCATCCCGAGCGGAGCGAGGGATCTCTCCCTCGACGAGTGAGAGATTCCTGGTCGCTGCGCTCCTCGGAATGACAGATGAGGCTCTGGCACCGCCCTTGCGTTTACGGGGCGCGGAGGGCTGCCATGAACCAGAAATCCCGGTCTCTCGCGGCGTTCGCGATCTCCGCAGTCGCGCTCGTGGCCTTTTCGGGAGGCTCGCTTGCGCAGACGCCGGTCAAGTCCGGCTTCAACGTTTTCTCGGCGGATCAGGACGTCCAGATTGGAAGACAGTCCGCCACGGAGGTGGAGCGGCAGATCCCGCTCCTGAGAGATCCGTCGGTCGAGGGGTACGTCGACCGGATCGGCCGCCGTCTCGCCGCCGCCGCTCCGGGACCCAAATTCCCGTACACGTTCAAGGTCGTGAACGCGTCGGACATTAATGCTTTTGCGATGCCGGGCGGCCCGGTTTACGTGACGAGAGGAATCATCGACTCCGTCCGCAATGAGGGGGAGCTCGCGGGCGTCATGGCGCACGAGATCTCCCATGTCGCCTTGCGCCACGGCACCAACCAGGCGTCCAAGGCCTACCTCACGAAGGCCGGGATCGGGATCCTCGGTGGCGTCCTCGGAGCCGGCGGGGGCTCGGCCGGTACGATCATCCAAGCCGTCGGAGGCCTCGGCATGAACGCGCTCTTCCTGAGGTTCAGCCGCACGGCGGAGTCGCAGGCGGACATCCTGGGCACCCAGATCATGGCGCGGGCCGGTTACGACCCCCAGGCGATGGTGACCATGTTCCAGCTTCTGAAGGCGCAGCAGAGTCAGCAGCCCGGAAAGGTCGCGCAGTTCTTCAGCGATCACCCCAACCCGGAGAACCGCGAGGCGCGGGTCCGGCAGGAGGCGCAAACGCTCGGAGCCGTCCGCACGTCTTCTCCGGTCGGAGGCCTCGAGAGCGTCCAGGCCCAGATGCGGCGGATGCCGCGCGCCGGCACCATGTCCCAGATCGCGCAGGCGGCGCAAAGCGGTCAGGCTCAGGGACAGGGTTCGAGCTATCCCTCGAGCTATCCGTCGTCGGGTTCAACCGGAAGCGCCGGTTCTGTCGCTCAGATCGAGCAGCCGTCAACTCGGATGCGTTCGTTCCGGCAGCGCAACGACTTTTTCCAGATTCAGTACCCCGACAACTGGCGGGTCTCGGAAGCCTCATCGGGCTACGGAGTGACGATCCTTCCTCCGGGCGGCTCGGTCCGCGCGTCGAACGGTCAGGACACCCTCGTTTACGGCGTCGTCGTCAACCACTACGAGCCCTTCGCGGGAGCTCCCGATGACGTGTGGGGCAGTCGCTCGGCACCTGCCTCGGGAAGGGGCACGCTCGAACAGGCAACAAACGACCTGGCCAACGAGTTGACTCAGGCGAACCCCCACCTGCGGTCGGTTTCGGGCTCCATGCGACGCCAAACAATCGACAACGCGCGCTCGCTCTCCGTGGTGCTCGCCGGCCGGTCGCCGGTAACCGGCGCCGACGAACGGGTGACCGTGTTCACGCGGGAGCTGCCGGACGGGCACGTTCTCTACGCGCTCTTCGTCGCGCCGGCTCAGGACTACACCGCGCTGTCACGGACCTTCCAGAGCATGGTGGCGAGCCTGCACGTGAACGACCGGTCGGCGCACGCGGAGCACGCGCACTAGCACTTCATTGTCATCCTGAGCGAAGCGAAGGATCTCTTGCTCAAGGGGAGAGATCCTTCGTCGC
>JBBQKV010000169.1:0-5018 GCA_038327245.1 Acidobacteriota bacterium | reverse complement strand
CCGAGGTCGTCGGACTCGATCTCCGAGACGATCGCCTCGAGGCGCTCCATCGCTTCCTCGAAGGTCCGATCTTTCCGGGCCACGCGGGCGGTCACGACGTTTCCTCGGCTTCCGAAAAGAGCGGGAGGAAATCGCCGTCGTCGACGGGCCGGATCTCCCGCGGCACCGGAACGCCCCGCACGATCGCGCGGAGCTCGCCCTCGTGCAGGCGCACGCGGATGCGCTCTCCGGGTCGGACCGAGGCCGCCGACGTCAGGGGCGATTTCGCGCCCTCGCGATAGGCGACCGCGAATCCGCGCGCCAGGATCGCGAAGGGGTTCACGAGGCCGAGTTTCTCGCCGCACTCCCGGAGTTTCTCCACCCGGCGCTCGAGCGCGCGATCCATCCGTTCCTGCAGCTGCCCGCGCCGACGTGCCGCGAGGTCCGCCTTGCGCCCGAGTTCCGCGACGCGCGGGAAGGCTGCGAGCGCCCGGCGGACGTTTTCGAGCCGCGCCGCGGCCCGCGCGGGGCGCCGCTCGAGCGCGCTCTTCAGCGCGGCCAGGCTCTGTGCGACCCCCTCGCTCTTCTCCCGGAGGCGGTATCGGAATCGGAGGAGGCCCTCCGCCCGCGACTTCTCGGCCACCCGGGAGCGGTTCAACGCGAGCCGGGATTTCATGGCCCGTTCGACGCGCGCGCGCCAGCCGTCGGCGCGGCGGCAAAGCTCCTCTTTTCTCTCCACGACGAGCTCCGCCGCGGCCGACGGAGTCGCGGCGCGGAGGTCCGCGGCGAGGTCGGAGATCGTGACGTCGGTCTCGTGGCCGACCGCCGAGATCGTGGGGATTCGCGACCCGGCGAGGGCGCGAGCGACCCGCTCGTCGTTGAACGGCGCGAGGTCCTCGGGCGAACCCCCGCCCCGCGTGACGATGAGGACGTCGAAGCTCCCGCGGCGGTTGAAGGCGCGGATGGCTTCCGCGATCTCCCCGGCCGCGCCGGCGCCCTGGACCCGGACCGGGTAGATGGTGATCGCGAGTCCGTCGTGCCGGCGACGGAGGACGTTGACGATGTCGCGGATCGCGGCGCCGTCGGGCGAGGTCACGAGGCCGATCGCCCGCGGAAAGAGCGGGATGCGGCGCTTCCGGGCGGCGTCGAACAGGCCCTCGGCGGCGAGCCGCGCTTTCAGCTGCTCGAAGGCGAGCTGCAGGGCACCGGCCCCGACGGGCTCGATCTGGAAGGCCTTGAGCTGGAACTTCCCCTGGGGAGCCCACAGGTCGAGAGAGCCGCGGGCGACGACCTCGAGCCCCGGCTCGATCCGGAACGGGATCCGTTCCCGCTCCGAGGCGAAAATGATCGCGGAGAGGCAGCCGGTCCGGTCTTTCAGAGTGAAGTAGCCGTGACCGCCGCGGACCTCCCACCGGCCGATCTCTCCGGTGACCGCCACGTCCCGCCACGAGGTCCGCAGAGTCCCTCCGACCTCGGCGAGAAGCTCCGAGACCGTGTAGGGCCGAGGCGGCGCGGCGGAGGGAACCGGACGCGGAAACATCCCGGTCACGATTGTATCCGGCCCCATCACCCTCAAGTGCTCAGTCCTAAGTCCTGAGTCCGGACCGAGTGGAGTACCGGCACGACTTCGGACTTCGGACCCGGGACTTCGGAGTCCTCGCGCTCACTCATCCCTCTCGAGAAGGGCACCGCGAGGAGCGGAAGCGTGGCCATCAAGACTTCCTTGTCGCCGAAGTTGTACTCGAAGAGACCCGCGACCGTCCCCGCGGCCACCGCGAGGAAGGCCGCGGCGGCGATGAGGAGGCGGGTCTGATCTCCGCGGGTCTGATCACCGAAGGGGGTCAGATCCGCATTGGTCCGTCGCACCCGCAGCAGTGCTCCTACTCTCAGGAAAAACAGCACGAGCAGCGCGAGGTAGGCCGCCGCCGCGAACAAGCCGCTCGCCGCCGCGATCTGGATGAGGTTGTCGTGAAGGTGCGGAACCCGCCAGCGCGGAGCGTCGGGGTCCCGGTAGAGCGTGTAGTAGGGCTTCACGAGCTCGGGTCCGACGCCGAAGATCGGGAAGTCGGCGACCATCCGCGCACCCGCGCGCGCCATCGCGATCCGGTCGAGGTTGGTCCGGTCCGTCGGGTCCGCGATCGACAGCGCGCGATGCCGAACGTCCGGCGGGAGCAGAAGGAACACCGCCATCAGGGCCGGAACGACCAGGAGGAGCCCGCGCGGCCGGCGGAGTGCGAGGTAGGCGGTCACCGCCGCGACCGCCCCGACGTAGGCACCGCGCGTGAGCGTAAAGATCATGGCCGAGAACGGGATGACCGCGGCGGCGCTCCACCAGCGCTCGCGGCCCCGCCCCTCGAACAGGAACGTCAGAAGGATGCACCCGGCGAGGAGCGTGAGACCCGAGAGGGTCATGTAGTGGGACAGGTTCGCGTGGATGCGGTTCTGCAGGTCCGGGCCCCGGCTGGCGAGCTGCACGAGGCCAAAGAGCGCCATGCCCGTCCCGCTCGCGGCCACCGCGAGAAGAATCGCCCGGGCCCGCCGGACGGTGTCCACCAGGTCGATGGTAAAGGGGATCAGGAGGAGGAGCGAGAGACCCGGGATCGCGCGGGCGCTCGCGCGGGGATCCCGGGAGAAGACCACGGAGAGCGTGACCAGGAGCGCAAACGCGCCGGCCAGCGCCGTCAGCGGATGCGCGAGCGCGCGGCGAACGCTCTCGAGGCGCCACCCCGTTGCGAGCCAGATCGCGACGAGGGGGACGAAGAGTATGTAGGCGATCGTTATCTGGGAGGAGAGGAGAGCGAAGGCGAAGAGAAGGGGGAAAAGTGCTTTTCGGAGCGCCACCGGAAGGTTTACGTTCTTACTTCTCGCTCGTCGCGCGACCCGGCCCCGGAAGCGCCTCGTCGATCAGCATCACCGGGATATCGGACACGATCGGGTAGACCAGGTCGGCGGACTTCGAGTACAGGCCCTGGGTCACCACCGGCTCCTCGTCGCGGAACTTCTCGCGATACTTTTCGACCAGCGCGCGGCGGGTCTCGGGATCGAGGTCGATGAGCGCGAGCGGCCCCTTCGTTTTCGGACAGACGAGAATCGCGAGCAGTTCCGGGTCGACGGCCATGGGTCGAAGTCTAATCGAGCTCGCCGCCGACAGCTGATAGCTTCTTTCCCGTGCGCCTCCTCCAGCTCGTCGCCGGCGAGAAGTGGACCGGCGCGGCCGCCGTGGTGTACGACCAGACCGCGGCTCTCGTCGCGTCGGGTTTCGAGGCCCAGTTCGGGTTCGTCCGCGACAGCCCGCTCTCCCGCCGCCTTCTGCCCCTCGGCTGGGCCCGCCCTCTCCTGTCCCGTCCGCGCTGGCCCCTGGACTATGCGCGCGACTTGCGCCACCTCCGCGAGACCCTCGAACGCGAGAAGTTCGACGCCGTCCACTGCCACCTCTCTCACGATCACTTCCTGGCGGCGGCCGCCGTCCGGGGAACCGGGATTCCTCTCGCGCGGACTTTTCACAACCTCGCACACGTGCGAAACGACTTCGTCTCGCGCGGGCTCGTGCGCCGCACCGCGGCGTTTGCTTTCGCCAACCGGGCGATCGCCGCGAAGTTCGATCGCGCCGGACCGGTCCTGTCCCCCGTCGTCGACTCCGGGCGGTTTCGCCCGGGCGCTCTCCCCCGGGAGCGCCTGGAAAGCCTGGGCGTCCCCGCCGGCGCCTTCATCGTCGGAACCGTCGGCAAGATGGCCGCCGGACGGGGCCACACGGAGGCGATCGCGGCGGTCGCCGCGCTCCCGGCGCCGGCGGTGCTGCTCCACGTCGGGAAGGGAGAGCTCCGCCCCGCGCTGGAGGCACGGGCGGCGCAGCTCGGCGCCGGCGCGCGGAACTTCTGGGCGGGTTACGAGGAGGACGGGCTCCCGGAGCTCTACCGCGCGATGGACGTTTTGCTCTTCACCGCCTCCGGCTCGGAGCAGGGCCAGCGCGCCATTCTCGAGGCGATGTCCTCCGGCGTCCCGGTGGTGGCGCTCGACCTGCCGGGCGTCCCGGACCTCCTGACGCACGGGAGAGAGGGGCTCGTCGTCCGGCAACCCACAGACCTCGTTGCCGCTCTCACGCGGCTCCGCGACTCGGCGGACGAGCGGAGCGGCATGGCCGGCCGGGCGAGGGAGCGGGCGCTCGAGTTCGGCCCGGACCGCTTCGCGGCGCGCGCGCGGGAGTTCTACGCCGGCTTGCCCGTGAGAAAAGCGAGCACCTCGCGCGCGTGGGACGCCGGCGAGACCGCGGGATAGGCCTTCTCGATCCGGCCGTCCGCGCCGATGACGTAGGAAATCCGGCGGGCCGAGCGCGCGTCGGCGGTGTCGCAGGCTCCGTAGGCGAGTCCCGCCTCGCGCCGCTCGTCGGACAGCAGCGGGAACGGAAAGTTCTCCTTCTGGACGAACGCCGCGTTTGCCTTCACCGGATCGAACGAGATGCCGAAGATCCGGGTGCCGGCTTTTTCGAACTCCCGGGCGAGGTCGCGGAACCCGCGACCTTCGGTGGTTCAACCGGGTGTGCGCGCCTTCGGATAGAACCAGAGCGCGACCCGCTTTCCCCGGAAATCCGAAAGGCGCGTCAGCGCGCCGGTGTGGTCCGGGAGCGCGAAGTCGGGTGCCTCGTCCCCGGGCACCAGAGGAAGCTCGGAACTCTTTCCTCCGAACACCATCTACTCCGCGGCTTTCACGGATGCTCCCTCCCAGGTCTCCTCGGAGTCATCGTACGCCGGCAGCTCGAATCGCCACCCGTTCTGGTCGAAGCGGCGCCATTCCCAGAGCTTCGCCCACTTCAGGAAGACACCGTACGCCTGGAGGGCGCAGAGGACCAGGCCGTGCCGGCCGTCGAGAAACCCGGCCTGGAAGACGTACATCCGGACGAACCTCCACGCGGGCCGGAACGCGAGCTCGATGGCCCCGGGCCGCCGCCCCTTCCGGTAGGCGTCCGCGGCTCCCCACTCCGCGTACCGGTGGAGCTTCTCGAGGTACTGGCCGAGGGACCGGAACGTGTAGTGGAGCATCGC
>JBBQKV010000168.1:0-5109 GCA_038327245.1 Acidobacteriota bacterium | reverse complement strand
CGGGAGAGCCGGGGAAACGCCGCGAGGTTCACCGGCAGCGCGATCGCGCCGAGCAGGGTAGCGACGGCGCCCGTCACCAGGAGGACGTGGAGCACGGACGCCGTGACGCCGCTCAGCGCAGCAGCGCCGCGAGCGCGCTCTCGCCGCGCGGCGACGGGACCCCGAGCCACTCTCCGGCCGTGGCGGCGAGGTCCGCGAATCCGCGCCGGACGCCGAGGTCGACGTCGCTCCGAACCGCGGCTCCCGCGGCGAGGAAGGGAACGTGCTCGCGCGTGTGGTCCGTCGACACGTCCGTCGTCTCGCAGCCGTGATCGGCCGTCAGAAGGAAGAGGTCGTCCGGTAGCAGGGCTCCGAGGAGCTCCGGGAGCAACGCGTCGAATCCCGCGAGATTTCGCGCGAAGCCGGCGGAGTCGTTGCGGTGTCCGTACTTGCTGTCGAAGTCGACCAGGTTCGTGAACACGAGGTCGGACTCTCCCCCGCGGAGAGCGTCGATCGAGATCCGCATGCCCTCGGCGTCGGACGCGGTGTGGACGGACGACGTGATCCCGCGGCCCGAAAAGATGTCGACGATCTTGCCGACGCCGAAAACCCGCCGACCGCCGGCGACGAGGCGATCGAGCCACGTCTCCCCGGTGGGAGCGACCGTGAAGTCGCGGCGGTTCGCGGTCCGCTGGAATGCGCCCGGCGCTCCGACGAACGGGCGCGCGATGACGCGGCCGACGGAGTGCGGCCCGGCGAGGACGCTCCGCGCGAGCCGGCACGCTTCCCAGAGCCGTTCCGGGGGCCAGACCGATTCGTGCACGGCCACCTGGAAAACGGAGTCGCCCGACGTGTAAACGATGGGCCGGCCGGTCGCGAGGTGCTCCGCGCCGAGCTCCTCGATGATCTCCGTGCCCGACGCCGCCTGGTTGCCGAGGACCTTCTTTCCGACGAACCTCTCGAATGGCTCGATGACCTCGGGCGGGAACCCGGCCGGGTAGAGCGGGAAGGGCCGCTCGACGACGAGGCCCATCATTTCCCAGTGGCCCGTGGTCGTATCCTTCCCCGCGGAGAGCTCGTAGGCCTTGCCCCGCGCGCCCGTGGCCCGACCGCGGGCCGGCTGGAGGAGGGAGAGCAGCCCGAGCGACTCCAGGTTCGGGAGTGGGACGGAGTGACGCTCGAGGGCGTGTCCGAGGGTGTCGGCGCCCGCATCGCCGTAAGAATCCGAATCCGGCGCCGCGCCGACGCCCAGCCCGTCGCAGACGAGAACGACGACCCGTCTCAACCCGAGATCTTCTGCTGGGCCTCCGACCGGTAGGGCGAGTTCGGGTAGTCGTTCACGAGCCGCTGCCAGGTGGCCCGCGCGTCCGCGGCCGATCCCGCCTTCTCATACGTCTCGGCCAGCACGAAGAGGAGAGCGTCCTTGGGAACGGAGGACTCGGGAGATTCGATCGCTCTTTTCAATCGGTCGATCGCCTCGGTGGTCTTTCCGTCGGCGGCCAGCAGTCGAGCGGCGTCGATCTCCGCAACCGCCGCCACCTCGAACCGCGCCTCGCGCGCGACCTTCGTCAGGGTCTCCGCGGCCGCGGCCGACTTCTCGGTTCGGGCCGCGAGAATGACCCGGGCCGCCCGACCCGCGTCGGTGCTCCCCTTTTTTGCCGCCTCGCGGAGATGCTTCGCCGCCTCGCTCTCGCGGGCCTCGGCGGTCGGAAACGTCCGGGGAGCCGAGGCCGCGGCGGCGTCCGACGCCAGCGGAGACTCCAGGACCTCGAGGGCCACGGAAAGCTCTTTTCCGGCCTGATGCTCCCTCCAGCCCCGGAAGAGGAAAAAGCCGGCCGCGAGAAGCACCACGGCAACTGCCGCGGCGATCGCCTCGGTCGCGCCCCTTCGGTGATGAGTGACGTAGTCGACCGTCCGGCCGAAGGTCTCGGCCAGGTCGTTACGCTTCAGCTCCTTCCGTTTGATGCGCGCCATGAGAACGGGCGATTATCACGGCACCGCCGGAGCGCGTCAAACGCTTTAGAGCCTACGAGGTCTGACTGGCGTAGCTCGGCCCGGATAGCTCGGCCTTCGGAGTCGCGGGCAGGCGGCGCACGGAGCCCCGTCCGGTCAGATACGCCGCCAGAACCTCCGCGGGCAGGATCGTCGCGAACCAGAGGACGCCTCCGACCAGGCCCAGGTTGAAGGGGCCGACCGCCGTCTCGGAGCCGCGATACGCGAGGACACTACCGATGAGAATGTTCAAACCCGCCGCCCCGAGCGCCATGCGGAAGCCGAGGAGCCGGGGGCGTACCATCGCGCGCGGCAGCGGCGACGTCGCGTGCCGCCCGGCGAGCCACGTGATCGCCACGAGAGCGGCGCCGAGGAGACACGCACCGATGGACGTCTGCAGACTGGCCCGAGGGACCAGGTCCGCCGAAAGCGTCTCTCCGATGAGCGGTTCCATCCACGGAAGAAAGTTGGTCGCGGCCAGGAGCACCAGGATGACCCAGCCGGTGCGTTGCGGAGTTTTCGCGGGCATGTCCATCAGTTTGTCCACTTCCAGGGAGGCGGAACGAAGTTCCGTTCTCCCCCGTTGCCGCCCTGTTCGGGCGGAAGCCACTTGAGGAGCGAAGGTTTGCCGGTCCGACCGAAGTCGTCGACACCGATTCGAAAGAGATTCCGCGACGTACCGCCGTCGCTCCGATCCGCGATGAAGACTCCGCGGCAGCCGGTCACCCGGCAGTTCACCGACATCGAAGGCACGTTCGCGCTGTACGTGACGGGACGGTCCGGCGCCCGGCTGTTCGGAGCCTGCGGGACGAGGAGGCTCCCATCCGAGCGAAAGACGATGCGGTCCACCAGCGTCGCGTCGTTCTGGTATTCGTCGAAGGACACGCTGTCCGGACCATCGACGACTCCCGCCACCGATCGCAGCGAGACCGAAGCGGGCAGCCGCAGATAGCTCAAGACCATCTCGCCGCGATCCCGGACCAGGTTCAAAGGAAGAGAGTCCGCCCACGACGTGATGTCGTGAGCCACCGGATCGATCTGGAGCACGACGTTGCATTCCCGGCGCAGCGCCTGCATCCGGGCGGAGAGGACCATCGTGGAAACCTCCCGCACCGTCGCCTTCGTGCGTTCCCGCTTGATGATGGTGTGCAGGTAGGCGCTCATGAAAAGGCAGACGCTCGCAAGGATCGCCATCGCCACGAGGACCTCGATGACGGTGAATCCTTGCTCCGAGTAGGGGCCGGGGCGCCGGGAGCTCATTGAGCACCCGGAAGAGGAGCGAATCGCGTACCGAAAGGTGGCCGCGCGCTATCTCACTGCAGCTGCGGTGTTTAAAACCGAACCCGGCGTTCGCGGCCCGTCCGGGGTGTCCGAAAATGTCAGGCCGCTCGGCGAAAAGCGACGCGGGGTCGATTTGGGGACAGATTTATTTATCCGGCCAGATGCACGTTCAACAGAGGGGACAGATTTGAAATCTGTCCCCTACGGTGGCTGTGCCCAACCATCCCGCTTACACTCCACCCGTGCCGGACGAGATCCAGATTCGCGGCGAGCCTTCGACGTCCGGCGAGCGCTGCAAGTTCACGGTCGACCGCCCTCTCCTGCCGGAGGAGTCGGCGTTCTTCGCCGACGCCCCGTCGGCCGCGACGGTCTCCCCCCTGGCCGCCGAGCTGCTGGCCCTTCCGGGAATCGCGTCGGTGCTGATTGCCGACGACACCGTCAGCCTCGACGCGGAGTACGCGATCGACTGGCCGGCCCTCGGCATCGGCCACGTCATCCGGAAGCATCTCCGTACGGGCATCCCGATCGTCGCGGGGAGCTTCTTCGAGAACCTGCCCGCCGAAGCCGACCTCAAGTGGGCGATCGACGACCTTCTCGCCCGCGAGATCAACCCGGCGGTCGCCTCTCATGGAGGCTGGGTCGAGCTGATCGACGTCAAGAAGAACAACGTCTACATCCGCCTGGGCGGGGGATGTCAGGGCTGCGGCGCCGCGGACGTGACGCTGAAGCAGGGAATCGAGAAGGCGATACGGGACCTGGCGCCGTCGGTCGGCGAGATCCTCGACACCACGGACCACGCCGCGGGAAGAAATCCCTACTACTCGCCGGCGAAGTAGCGCCGCTTCGGCGTCGGGACCTCAGTCTTAAGTCCTAGGTCAAAGATCCAATTCCCCCGCCGGGAACGGCGCGCTAGCATCGACCCGGCTTCCCCATGCTCGCCATCCCGATCGGCCAGGAGAACGGAGAAGTCCGGCGAGAACCGTGGGTCTCCTACGGAATCGTGGCGTTCAACGTTCTCATCTTCGTGTTCCTCTGGTTCGCCTCGAACGGGTCGGACGTGCCGGCGAAATTCGAGGCGCAGGCCCGAGTCGTCACGGACTACCTCATCCGCAACCCCTATCTGACCGTCCCGCCGGAGATGACCGCGTTCTACGGCCGCCGCGGACTGCAGCTCCTCGACCACGCCAAGGCCGCTGCGTCGAAGCCCGACGCGTGGGTCGTGCGCCGACAGCAGCAGAAGTTGAACGTGATGGCCAAAGAGCTCTTCACGATCGGCCGGGAGCTCCCCCTCCTGAAACCGGGCTTCATCCCGGGCGAGCCCGACGCGTTCGCGGCGGTGTCTTCCCTGTTTGTCCACGCCAGTCTTCTGCATCTGCTCGGGAACATGATCTTCTTCTTCGCGACCGGGCCCTTCCTGGAGGACGTCCTCGGCCGCGTCCTCTTCTCGGCCCTCTACCTTTTCTCGGGTGTCGCCGCACTGGCCGTGCACACGTGGCAGAACCCGGGCAGCCTGGCGCCGGTCGTGGGCGCTTCCGGTGCGATCGCCGGAATCATGGGAGCGTTTCTCATCCGGCTCCGCACGTCCCGCATCCGGATGCTCTTCGTTCCGATCATCCTGCTTCCCTGGGTGCGCTTCCGGTTCCTCGTCCCCGCTTTCGTATTTCTCCCGTTGTGGTTCATCGGGCAGTTCTGGGTGGCGACGAGGCTCGCCGAGCCCGGGTCCGTCGCCGTCTGGGCCCACGTGGGAGGGTTCGTCTTCGGGGCGGTCGCGATGCTTCTCATCCTGCTGCTCGGAATCGAGAAGCGCTGGATCGACCCGCGCATCGAGGCCCGCGTCGCCTGGAACCAGCACGCCGG
>JBBQKV010000167.1:0-5137 GCA_038327245.1 Acidobacteriota bacterium | reverse complement strand
CTCGGCTGGATTCTCATGACCCACTGACAGAACTCGCACGTCACCTTTCCGTCGAGCTGGATCTCGGTCGTATTGGTCCGACCACAGTTTCGACAGTGCCAGTTTCGAACGACGGTCTTCATGGACGCTCGCTTTCTCGCCGAAGGCCGGCGACGGGCGCGTACCGAAAGGGGGGCGGGGCCGTCGGGGGATCGGAAGAGAGAAGTCTATCACGCGCCCCGGGGCCCGCGAACGTTACGCGGCGGGCCGAGGTCGGGCCGAAGAAGCCCGCATTTCCAGCAGTTTCCTCACCTTTTCGAGGTCGATCGGTTTGACGAGGTGATGGTCGAACCCCGCTTCCCGCGCGAGCTGGCGGTCGCTTTCCTGACCGAAGCCGGTGAGCGCGACCAGGGTACAGGCGGAGAGATCCTCGTCGGCGCGCAGGAGTCGCGCGATCTCGTAGCCGTCCATCTTCGGCATCGCGATGTCGAGAAAAACGACCTCCGGACGGTGACGGCGGGCCTCCTCGAGCGCGGTTGCGCCGTCGAAGGCCATCCGGACCTGGTGGCCGACGGCCCGGAGATAGTCGGTGAGACCCTCGGCGGCGTCCTCGTTGTCGTCCACGACCAGGATTCGCCGGGCGGCCGCAGCCGCCTCCTTGGCTCCCCCGCTCGAAGCGGCGACCGGGCGGGAGACCGCGGGCGGCGTCCGCAACGGCAGCCGCACGACGAACTCGCTTCCCCGGCCGGGGCCGTCGCTCCCGGCTTCGACGGTGCCGCCGTGGAGGCGCACCAGGCGGCGCACGAGCGTCAATCCGACGCCGAGACCTCCGCCCGCTCGCTTCAGCGGATCCGGACCCTGGACGAAGAGCTCGAAGATCTGCTCTCGCGACTCCGGCGAGAGTCCGATCCCGTTGTCGCGGACCGAAATCCGCACTTCGTTCCGGTCTCTCGTGGCCGTCAGGACGATCCGTCCGCCCACGTCCGTGTACTTCGCCGCGTTCAACAGCAGGTTCGCGAGGACCTGTTCGAGCCGGGCCGGATCGGCGCGGAGCGAGATCGGCTCGGCCGGCAGATCCAGCACGAGGTGATGTCCGCGTTCGTCGATCATCCGGCGCGCCTGCTCGAAGGCTCCCTGGACGACCGAAGCCAGCGACACGTTCTCCTCGCGGAGTTCGACCTTGCCCTGCATGATCCGGGAAACGTCGAGGAGCTCGTCGACGAGGCGCGTCATCCGCTGGGTCTGGCGTTCGATGACTTCCCGGGCGCGGGCCATCGTCTCCGGGTCGTCGGAACGAAGGCGCATCACCTGGAGTGCGGTCACGATGGGCGAAAGGGGGTTGCGCAGCTCGTGCCCGAGCATGGCGAGAAACTCGTCCTTGCGGTGGTCGGCCTCCGCCTGTTCCGCGAGACGCTTGCGCAGCTCGTCTTCGAGACGCATGCGCTCCGTGACGTCGCGCGTGAAGCACCGGGAGTGCACGAACTGGCCGTCCTCCCAGTACCCGTTGGCGTGGATCAGAACGTACCGGATCGACCCGTCCCTCGTCCGGAGCCGCGCGGCGCGGTTGGAGACGGTCTCGCCCCGCATCAGGCAGGCGAGGATGTCCTCGATCACCTCGGGGTCTTCGTGGAATTCGGCAATCCGATGCCCGACGTATTCCTCGGCCGTGTATCCGAGGAGCTCGAGCTCGGCCCGGTTCGCCCAGAGGATCCGGCCGTCCGGGCCGACCTTGTGCAGTCCCTCGGCGGCGTTCTCGAGAAAGTCGGAGAGCTCCTCCTCCTGCCGCCGCAGCGCTTTCTGCGTTTCGCGCCGCTGGGCTACCGCGGCTTCGAAGGAGCTCGCCTTCTGTTGCAGCGTGCTGACGGAGCGCAGCTGTTCGTCGGGCGTTTCGAGCGCCGTGTAACTCTCCGCCGGGACGACCCGCGAGTGCTCCCCGCAGATCTCGAGGAACGGCTTGCCGTGATTTTCGTGGCTGAAGGCCCCGAGCGGGTAGGCGCAGAGAAGGGAGAAATCGTGGCTCTGGGCCAGGTCGTTCCACAGCTGTTCCACGCGGACGGCGGCGTCGCGGTTCCCCTCGGCCCACAGGAGGCCGACCATCTCCCCGAAAGCGCGGACGCGAGTCGCCCCGCCGGGCGAGGTTGCCCCGCGGAGCGCCCCGCCGACGACCTCCGCGAAAAGACGAGCGTCCGGCCGTCCATCCACCATGAACTTCGACAGGGTTTCCGCCGCGTCCAGGGCCACGTAACGCTTCTTTTCGAGCGCACCCGCCAGGTCGAATCCGCCGGCGGCGAGCCGCTCTTCGAGACCCTCGCGGTGCGGCCCCGTCGCAATGACCACGAGCGGCTCACCGGATTCGTAGCCCGCCTGGAGGTAGGTCCTCAGGCTGTCGAGGAGGTAGGGGTCTTCTTCGTAGAACTGGACGAAGTGGTCGGGGTGCTGGACGGTGCTGGCGGCCGGTCCTGCCATCTCGGTCGAGCCTCCTCTATGAATTGCGGAATCGCAACGCGCCGCGGGTCCTGCAATTGCCGCGCCCGGCCCGCAATCCGGAAGTCCGGTCACGAAGAAGGGACGGGGGTCGTCTGGGGCGGCGGCGGAACGGTCTGAAGCGGCGTCGGAGGCACGGGGGCAGGAGTCCCCTCGATCCCCAGGATGAGGCCCGCCGGAGTCCGAAGGACGGCGACCGGGGTCGTGTCCGGAGTCGGAGGCGCAGGCTCGGCGGTCTGCCTTTCCGCCGGGTGGGCGGTGCGATGCTTTTTCGAGCAGGACAGCTCGACCGCGCAGAGGATGCCGACCGCCAGGGCCCGACCGACGAACTTCATCGTTCTCCTTCCGCCGCGGACAACTTTTGTCGCTCTGAGCTCGAAATCGCTGACCCACTTTGGCGCGCCGAAGTGCGGGGCTTGCTGCAAGTAATTGCAGTGTAACGAACAAGAAGACCCGGCCGGGATGGTATGCCGTTTGTTATAGCGATAGCCAAGAAGAGTGCCGGCATGGGAGTTCCGGCATGGGGGGGAACCGAAGGGTTCCCCCCTTTGTTTTTCGATTTCGTCTCTCTCCGCCGCTCTCAATCCGCCCTCCGGGGCAGGGGAACCCGATCCGCCCGGCCGGGCAGATATCGCGTAAGCGGCCCGAGGTTCTTCCTCTCCCCCGCGACCTCCAGGCGGAGGGCATCGCCCAGGTCCCGCTCGCCCACGATCCGGAAGGACGCGCGGGCAGCCGCGATGCCGCGGGAGTTCGAGTAGGGGATCTCCAGAGAGAAACGGTCGGGCTCCGGCCGGGCCCGAAGGCGGATCACGCGCTCCAGGGCATCGAGCCCCTCTCCGGTCAGCGCCGACACGCCGAGCTCGCCCCGGGGCGGCCGCGCGCCCGGAAGATCGCTCTTGTTCCAGACGGTCACGACCTTCTCCGGCAGGACGCCGAGCTCATCCAGAACGTCGGCGGCGACCCGCCGCTCTTCGTCGACGCGAGACGACGAGCCGTCGAGGACGTGGAGAACGAGGTCGGCATCCCGGATTTCCGACAGCGTTGAGCGAAAAGAAGCCACGAGCGACGGAGGAAGCTTCCGGACGAAGCCAACGGTGTCCAGGAAGACGACGTCGGAAAGCCGGCCCGCGCCGTGGGCGGCCTTCGAGTCGAGCGTCGCGAAGAGGCGGTCCGCGGCATAGGCCGCCTCCCGCGTGAGTCGGTTGAAGAGGGTCGTCTTGCCCGCGTTCGTGTATCCCGCGATCGCGACCTGGAACCGGGTAGCGCGAGAACGCCGGCGGACCTGCCGGGACGTCTCGATCTTGTCCAGGTCGCGGCGGAGCCGGGCGATCCGGTCGCGGATCTTCCGCCGGTCGAGCTCCAGCTTCTGTTCGCCGGCGCCCCGGCCGCCGATCCCGCCCGCCAGGCCCGACAGGTGCTCGTACCGCCCGGCGAGCCGCGGCAGGAGGTACTGGAGCTGGGCGAGATCCACCTGCGTTCGAGCCTCGCGCGTCCGGGCGTGCGACGCGAAGACGTCCAGGATCAGCCCGGGCCGGTCGAGCGCGGTCAACTCGTCGCCCCACCGCTTCTCGAGGTTCCGAACCTGGCCCGGCGTGAGCTCGTCGTCGAAGACCACCAGGCCGGCGCCCTCTTCGCGCGCCTTCTCGCCGATCGACTCGACGGCTCCGCGGCCCACGTACGTCGCAGGATCCGGGGCCGAACGTTCCTGGAGAACGCGCCCGACGACCTGACCGCCCGCGGAGTCGACCAGCCTCTCGAGCTCGTCCAAGTGCTCCTCGGCCACCGAACGCGGCACGAGTCGCGACGAGACGCCGACCAGCACGACCCGCTGGCGCGGACGAGCGTTCCCGCCGGAGCGTTTCAACGAGTCGGCGGGAGGAGAGGCGAGGTCGCGGGGAGAACGATGATCACCGAGCGGATGGTAAGATCCGCGCCGGATCGTGTCAAACCTCTCCGCGCGCGAGCTCCTCCTCGCCGCCAGCCTCGACCGGCTCTCCCGCGCGTATCCCCGGGCGATTTCGGAGTCCGACCCGATCCGCTTCCCCGCGGCATACGAGCGGCCGGAGGATCGGGAGGTCGCCGGCTGGATTGCCTCGGCCTTCGCGTACGGGCGCGTCGAGACGATCCTCGCGAGCGTCGGCCGCGTCCTCGCGGCGCTCGGGCCCCATCCCGCCCGGGCCGTGGATTCGATTTCCGACTTCCCCCGGTTCGCGCGGGAGGACCTCGCCGGATTCCGCCACCGCTTCCACTCCGCCGCGGACGCCGCGTCGCTCCTCTACGCCATCGCAACCGTACGCGCCGAGGCCGGCTCGGTCCGGAGGTTCTTCGAGGGCCGGCAGCGGCCGGAGGACGCCGACGCCGGCGGAATGATCTCCCGGGCGGTCGGACGAATTCTCGACTTCGACTGGCGCCCCGCGGTCGGCCGGCGATCGCTGCCCGCGACGTCGCCGGTGCGTTTCTTCTTTCCGGACCCGGCGTCCGGCTCCGCGTGCAAGCGCTGGAACCTCTACCTGAGATGGATGGTGCGGCGGGATGCCCTCGATTTCGGGTTGTGGGAAGGCATCTCCGCGAGCCGCCTCGTCGTCCCGACCGACACCCACGTGCACCGGGTCGCCCGGCGGCTGGGACTCACGCGCCGGAAGTCGGCGGACTGGAAGACCGCGCGGGAGATCAC
>JBBQKV010000166.1:0-5256 GCA_038327245.1 Acidobacteriota bacterium | reverse complement strand
ACGCCCACCGCGCACTCCGGGTTCGGCGACCTGCTCCGCTGGATGGCGACCCGGAAACCGGGTCCGTGGAGGAAGTGGACGGACGTCCCGCCGGGCCCGTCTCCTCCGCCTCGCGTCGCAACGGGAGAGATGCGGGTCACGTTCGTCAATCACGCCACGGCTCTCCTCCAGATGGACGGCGTGAACGTCCTGACGGATCCGATCTGGTCGGAGCGCTGCAGCCCGGTCTCGTTCGCCGGGCCGAGACGCGTGGTCCCGCCGGGACTTCGTTTCGAGCAGCTGCCGCCGATCGACGTGGTGCTCGTCAGTCACAACCACTACGACCACCTCGATCTCCCGACGTTGAGGCGCCTCGCCGCCGAGCACAATCCGCGGATTCTGATGCCGCGGGGCAATCGGCGGCTGCTCGACCGCGCCGGACTGCGCGGCGGCGAGGAGCTCGAGTGGTGGAAATCGGTCGTCGTCGCCGACGGCGTCCGGGTCGCGGCGGTCCCCGCGCGCCACTTCTCGGGCCGCGGGTTGTTCGACCGCAATCGCTCGCTCTGGGCGGGTTTCGTGGTTTCGGGTCCGGCCGGATCGGCTTACTTCGCGGGCGACACGGGGTTCGGCCCGCACTTCCAGGAGATCCGGGACCGCTTCGGCTCGCCGCGTCTCGCGTTTCTGCCGATCGGAGCGTACCGGCCGGAGTGGTTCATGTCGCGCGTCCACACCTCCCCGACAGAGGCGCTCCGCGCGCACCGGATCCTCGGAGCGGGAACGAGCGTCGGAATCCACTTCGGCACGTTCCGGCTCGCCGACGACGGGCAGGACGAGCCGCCGGAGCGGATCGAGGCCCTGTTGCGCGAGGAGGTCGCCCCGGGGCCGCGCTTCTGGATCCTGGGGTTCGGAGAGGGCCGCGACGTCCCCCGGGAGGCAATCGGGCTAGGCTCGTCGGATGAAGGCCATTCTGTTCGGGGCGACGGGAATGGTCGGCCAGGGCGTCTTGCGGGAGTGTCTGCTCGATAGCGAGGTGGAGACGGTCCTGGCGATCGGGCGCAGTCCAACGGGACAGCGGCACGCGAAGCTCCAGGAGATCGTTCACTCCGACTTTTCCGACTTTTCCGGGATCGCCGACCGGGTCTCGGGATACGACGCCTGCTTTTTCTGCCTGGGCGTCTCGTCGGCGGGCATGGGCGAGGCCGACTATCAGCGGGTGACCTGCGACATCACGCTGGCCGCGGCGAAAACCCTCGTCGCCCGCAACCCCGCCATGACGTTCGTCTACGTGTCGGGGGCGGGAACCGACAGCACCGAACGCGGGCGGACGATGTGGGCGCGCGTCAAGGGAAAGACCGAGAACGCGCTGCTCGCTCTGCCTTTCCGGGCCGCATACATGTTCCGCCCGGCGGTCATCCGGCCCGGGCCCGGAATCGTCTCGAAAACGAAGTCCTACCGCATTCTCTATGGCGTATTCGGCCCGCTTTTCCCGGTCTTGAGAACGCTCTTCCCCCGGTTCGTCACGACCACGGAGGAGGTGGGGCGCGCGATGATCGAGGTCGCAAGGCACGGAGCGGGCAAGCGCGTGCTCGAGAACGCGGACATCATCGCCCTGGGCCGATAATGCCGTCCATGATCCAAAGCCGAGAATCGGCTGAAACGAACGGGCAGTTCGTTCCGTATTTCCTGCAGAGTCGAAATACCCGCCAACTGAGCCCACCAACTCTCCGCACTGGCGGAGCCTCGATCCCGTGAAGGCCTGGAATTCCCGGACGAAGCTCCTGAACGTGGTCGTGGACACGCCGAAGGGCAGCCCGTTCAAGTTCAAGTACGACGTCGCGAACGGCGCCTACACGATCGCCCACGTCCTGCCGCCGGGCATGGTCTTTCCCTTCGACTTCGGATCCGTTCCGGAGACGCTCGCCGACGACGGCGATCCGCTGGACGCGCTCATCCTCCTCGAAGCGCCCACGTTCGCGGGCTGCCTCGTGCCGGTGCGGCTGATCGGGGCCCTCGAGGCGAAGCAGACGCAGAAGGGCCGGACGATGCGCAACGACCGGTTGATCGGGGTGTCCGAAGAGTCCCGAACCTACCGGGAGGTCCGCCGGCTGAACGACGTTCCGGATCCGCTGCTCCGCTCGATCGAGCACTTCTTCGTGGCGTACAACGAACAGCGGGGCCGCCGCTTTCGCGTGATCGGCCGGTTCGGCCCGGCGCGCGCCCGCCGCCTCGTCCGCGCGGGGGAGCGCCGCTTCCGGGATTCGCCGCGGTAACTCCGGAGTCGTAGTTCTCGTTGATTCCGAAGATCCTTCCCGACGTCGTCGCAATCCCCGCCGAACCTCCCTTCTTCCTCGGCCGCACTCCGGTGACGAACCTCGAGTACGCGCCCGTGATCGCGGTCGGGCGCGTCGCCGAGCCGCCGTGGTGGATTGATCCAAACTTCTCCTCTCCGCGCCAGCCGGTCGTCGGCGTCAGCTGGGAAGAGGCGATGGCGTACTGCGCGTGGCTCGGAGAGTCGGACGGCGGACTCTGGCGGCTCCCGACCGAGGCGGAGTGGGAAATTGCGGCGTGCGGAGGGCTCGTCGCGCCGCGCACGGCGTGGGGAGATGCGGTTCCGGAGGGGGAGATTCCGGGAGGGCCGATTTCCGGACCGTGGGAGGCCGGCCGCGGGACGCCGAACGGATTCGGACTGATGGACATGAGCACGATCGTTCACGAGTGGTGCCTCGACTGGGACGAGGCGCCGCGCGAGCCGCGCCGGCGGGCGAGCCGCGGCGGGTCGTGGCGGCACGAGATCCGCTGGTCCGCTCCCTCGGCGAGGGCCAGCCTGCCGCCGGGTTACCGGTACTCGGACTACGGTTTTCGGGTCCTCCGGGAGATGGATTAGCGGATCCGCAGCACGACCTTCCCGATCACGTGGCCCTTCTTCACGTGCTTGTACGCCGCTCGCGCCCGGGACATCGGGTAGGCCTTCGCGATCGGGACCTCGAGCTTCGCCGCGGTTGCGGCGCGATTGAGGCGCTCGAACTCGCCCACGCCGGGGATTCCGTCGGAGGCGGTGGTCTTGACGCCGCGTCTCTTCCGAGGCGCCGGCTCGACGCCGTTCGGGTAGGCGAGTCGTCCGCCGCGCTTCTTCAGTGCGTCGAGGCAGAGAGCGAGGGACTCCCCGCCGGCGAACGCGAGCACGAAGTTTCGACTCGCGACCCTCTGCTGCTGAGCTTTTCGCGAGGACCCCTTTCGGCATAGTCTGCGGGCAGGAGGTATCGAATGGCAGCAAAGAAGACCGGCTCGAGGACGACCCACAAGAGCTCGACGGGCAAGAAGCTCTACGCGGTCCGCGACAGCTCCGGACAGTTCAAGGACATCCAGACCTACAAACGGGCCCAGGGCGCCGACATCAAGCGCAAGAGCAAGGCCGAGACGAAGAGCAAGAAAAAGAAGTAGCCGCGCCGCCGCCGCCGGCGAAGGCCGTCGAACCTTCCGGTCCCGGGATCGTAAAGGAGACTCGGGAGGATTCATGCTCAGAGCACTCACCGTGTCGGGCTTTCTCATGGCCGTCGGACTGACCCTGGCGGCCACAGTGCCCGCGGACCTCGAGTCCCGCCGCAAGGCGATGGAGGACCTGCTCGCGGAGCAGTGGCAGTACACCCTCTCCCACAGCCCGGAGTTCGCCTCGATCCTCGGCGACAAACGCTGGAACGACAAGCTCTCCGACTTCTCTCAGGAGGAGATCGAGAGGGACCTCGCCAGGACCAGGGAGTTCCTGGGCCGATTCGAGGCGATCGACCCGACGGGCTTTCCGGAGCAGGAGGCGTTGACGAGAACGCTCCTCGTCCGGTCCTTCCGCGAGCAGCTGGAGGATGCGCGATTCAAGAACTGGCAGGTCCCGGTCACCCAGATCTACGGCATTCACATCGACGCGCCGCAGCTCGTCTCCCTCCTGTCGTTCGAGACGGTCAAGGACTACGACGACTACGTCGCGCGTCTCCATGCGCTTCCGCTTCTCATGGACCAGACGGTGGTCCAGATGCGCAAGGGGATGGCCGAGAAGGTGATGCCGCCGAAGTTCCTGCTCGAGAAGGTCGTGACCCAGGCGCAGGGGATTGCTGACAAGAAGCCGGAAGACTCGCCGTTCGCGATGCCGCTCGCGAAGCTGCCGGCTTCGTTTTCGGAAGCCGCCAAGACCCGGATCCGCGAGGCGGTCCTCGGAGCGATCCGCGATTCGGTTACCCCCGCCTACGTCAAGTTCGCGAGGTTCGTCAAAGACGAGTACGCGCCGCGTGGCCGGACGGAGCCCGGGATGTGGTCGCTGCCCGACGGAGACGCGCGCTACGCGACGGTCGTCAAGCGCCAGACGACGTCGACTCTGACCCCCGACCAGATCCATCGCATCGGAGTCGAGCAGGTCGCGATGATCGAAAAGGACATGACAGCCGACGCGAAGCGCCTCGGCTTCCCGACCTGGAAGGCGCTCGCCGCTTCGATCGAGAAGGACCCGAAGCGCCACTTCCACTCGCGCGAGGAGATCCTGGCGTCCTACCGGAAGTTCATCGACCACATGAAGCCGCAGCTGCCGAAGCTCTTCGGTCGCCTGCCGAAGGGCGACCTCGTCGTCATGCAGGTCGAGGAGTTCCGCGAGAAGGAGGCGTCCGGGGCTCAGTACAACCAGGGGACGCCGGACGGCTCGCGACCCGCGCACGTCATGGTCAACACCTCCGCGCCCGAGACGCGCAAGACGATCTCGACCGAGTCGACCGCGTACCACGAGGGCGTGCCGGGCCATCACCTCCAGGTTGCGATCGCGCAGGAGGTCGAGGGCCTTCCGCCGCAGCGGCAGCAGGCGTTCTACACCGCCTACGTCGAAGGGTGGGCGCTCTACTCCGAGCGGCTCGGCAAGGAAATCGGTTTCTACGAAGACCCGTACAGCGACTTCGGCCGGCTGCAGGACGAGATGCTCCGCGCGATCCGGCTGGTCGTGGACACCGGCTTCCACTCGAAGAAGTGGACGCGGCAGCAGGTCGTGGACTACTTTCACGCACACTCCGCTATCGACGAAGTGGAAGTCCAGACTGAAACCGACCGATACATCTCGATTCCGGGCCAGGCGCTCGCTTACAAGGTCGGCCAGCTGAAGATCCTGGAGCTGCGCGAACGCGCGAGGAAGGCGCTGGGGTCGAAGTTCGACGTACGCAAATTCCACGACACCGTGCTGGACGCCGGCGCGCTGCCGCTCGACGTGCTGGAAACGCGGGTGGACGCGTGGATCGCGACGGAGAAGGG
>JBBQKV010000165.1:0-5392 GCA_038327245.1 Acidobacteriota bacterium | reverse complement strand
CAAGGCCGCCCCGCGCCGGCGGCGTCGGACGACGAAGACCGCGGGACTCCAGGCTGTCCTGAACGACCTCGCGAAGCGGGCAAACCGCGCGGGCTCGACGATTGCCGACCTCTCGGAAAAGGGCGCCGACGCGGCGCGGGGCACGATCGGCAAGGTGAGCAAGAGCTCCCGGCAGACGATCGACCGGGTCCGGAAGGAGTGGGACAAGCTCGACAGCACCCGCAAGGCTCAATTCGTAGCCGGCCTGCTCGGCGCGCTCGCGGCGACTGCCGCCGGCGTCGCGAAGGCTTCGCGCAAGTAGGCGCAATCGGTCGACCCGCCCACCGCGTTCCGGGCCCATGAGCGGAGCGGGATCGCGGCTGCTGTTCCGAAAATGACTGGGACCAAGGGGGAGCCCTCGATCCTCTCTTTTCCCGGCCTCGAGGAGCCCATCCGGGCGGAGCTCTACTCGACCGAGAGGCTCGAGGAATTCGCCCGGGCGCTCGGGGCGGAGCATGGCCTCGCTCACGGCTTTCGAAAGGGGCGGCCCCTCCTCCCGCGCCTGCGGGAGAACGGCCGGGTTCTCCTGGAGTCCTACCGAGCGGTGGCCGAGGCGATCCGGGAGGAGCGGACGATCTCGCCCGCCGCCGAGTGGCTCGTCGACAACTTCCACATCGTCGAGGAGCAGCTCCGCGAAATCCGCGAGGACATGCCGCCCCACTACTACCACGAGCTTCCGAAGCTCGACACGGGACCGCTCGAGGGGTATCCCCGCGTCTACGCTCTGACGTCCGGCTTCGTCGCGCACACCGACAGCCGCTTCGACCCCGAGACGCTGAGGCGATTCGTCGCCGCGTACCAGGCCGCGCAGCCGCTCACCATGGGAGAGCTGTGGGCCGTCGCGATCACGCTGCGGCTCGTTCTGGTCGAGAACCTGCGGCGGCTGGCCGAGCGCATCGTCCGCCGCCGGATCGCCCGCGAGAAGGCCGAGGCTCTCGCGGACTCTCTCCTCGGCATCCGGGAGAAGTCGGAAGAACCGTGGGAAGAGCGGGTGCGGGCGCTGGATCGGAAGCCCCTCCCGGTTCCCTTCGCCGTCCACCTGCTGCAGAGGCTGCGCGAGTCCGACCCCGAACAGACCCCGGCCCTCGCCTGGCTCACGAAACGAATCGAGGAGCAGGGGCTGACCCCGGACGAGATCGTGCGGCTCGAGCACCAGGAACAGGTCGCGACCCACGTCACGGTCCGGAACGTCATCACGAGCATGCGGCACATTTCGTCCGTCGACTGGGCGGACTTTTTCGAGTCGGTCAGTCTCGTCGAACAGATTCTGCGGCGCGGCACGCGGGTCGCCGAAATGGACTTCCCGACGCGCGACCGTTACCGGCACGCGATCGAGGACCTGTCCCGCCGTTCCCGGATGACCGAGATCGAGATCGCCGAGCGGGTCGTCCAGCGCGCGCGGGCGGCCGAAGCTCTGGGCGACGAACGTCAGGGGGACCCGGGCCACTTCCTGATTTCCCGGGGTCGCGCCGAATTCGAGCGGGAAGTCGGATACCGCGTTCCGCTCACCCAGTGGCTGCGGCGCGCGTACGTCGCGTGGGCCACACCCGGTTACATCGGCACGATTCTCGTCGCGACCTTCGCGCTCCTCGCCGTGCCCCTGGCTCTCTCCGCGGCGGGGGGCGCCGCGCCGTGGCAGCTCGTCCTCCTCGCTCTCCTCGCGCTCGTGCCGGCGTCGGACGTCGCGATTACCGTGGTCAACCGCGACGTAACCGAGCTCGTGGGGCCACGCCGGCTCCCGAAGCTCGAGCTGGCCGGGGGCGTGCCCCCCGACCTCGAGACCCTGGTCGTCGTGCCGGCTCTCCTCGAGAGCGAGGCGGAGGTGAGGGAGCTCGCGGAGAGGATCGAGGTTCACCATCTCGCGACTTCCGAGGAGAACGTCCGATTCGCCCTCCTTTCCGACTTCGTAGACGCGACGGAGGAGACGACCGCGGACGACGAGAGATTGCTCGTCGCGGCGCGAGACGCAATCGAGGGTCTCAACCGGCGCCACGGGACGACCCCCGACGGGGCGCGGCGGTTTCTCTTTCTCCAGCGCCGGCGCGTGTGGAACGCGCGGGAAGGACGCTGGATGGGCTGGGAGCGCAAGCGGGGGAAGCTTCACGAGCTCGACCTGCTCCTGCGCGGCGCGGGAGCGACGACGTACCTTCCCATCGACGAGCGCGACCGGGCCGCCCTCCAGAAGGTCCGCTACGTCCTGACTCTCGACGCGGACACCCGCCTCCCGCGCGGCGCGGTGCGCGAGCTCGTCGGAGCTCTCGGGCACGCGCTCAACCGGCCGGTGTACGACGCGAAGGCCGGCCGGGTCGTGGACGGGTACGCGCTCCTCCAGCCGCGCGTGACGCCGACGCTTCCCCTGTCCGGATCGGGAACGCTCTACCAGCGGATGTCGTCGGGGCCCGCCGGAATCGATCCGTATGCCGCGGCGGTCTCCGACGTCTACCAGGACCTCTTCGGAGAGGGCATCTACACGGGAAAGGGGATCTACGACGTCGACGCGTTCGAGAAGGCGCTCCAGGGTCGGATCCCCGACGACACTCTTCTGTCGCACGACCTCTTCGAAGGCCTTTTCGCGAGGGCCGGGCTCGTGAGCGACGTCGAGCTGTTCGAGAACTTTCCCGCGCACTACGGGTTCGCGGCATCGCGGCAACACCGCTGGGTGCGCGGCGACTGGCAGCTCCTCTCCTGGCTCTTTCCCCGGGCGCCGGACGCGGCGCGGAGAAAGGTCCCGAACCTCATCCCCGCGATCGGCCGCTGGAAAGTCCTCGACAACCTGAGGCGGTCGCTCTCGGCGCCTGCGGCCTTCCTGACGCTCGCGGCGGGCTGGATTCTCCGGGGCGTTTCGCCGGGCGTCTGGACGGTCGCGGTACTCGCGTCGTTCGCGCTGCCCGGACTTTTGTCGATCCTCGCGAGCATTCTGCCGCCGCGGCGCGGCATCGCGAAACGAAGCTTCCTGCGCGGGCTGGGACACGATCTCGCGACGACTTTCGGCCGCGCGGCGTTCTCGATCGCGGTCCTCGCGCACCAGGCCGTGCTCATGGGCGATGCCATCGTGCGAACGCTCTTCCGGCTACTCGTCACGAGGCGGCATCTCCTGGAGTGGGTCACGGCCGCGCGCGCGCAGAGCGGACTCGACCTGACACTCTCCGGCTTCTACCGGCGGATGGGGAGCGGGGTCGCGCTCGGCGTCGCCGCCGGAGCCGCGGGGATTTTCGCGGGGTGCGATCCGGCGCTCGTGGCTCCGTTCGTGGGCGTCTGGTCAGCCGCACCGTGGATCGCATGGCGGGCGAGCTTGCCGCCGCGGGCGGCCGAGGCGGAGACGATCTCGGAGAAGGACCGGCGTCTCCTTCACTCGACGGCGCGCCGCACCTTCCGGTTCTTCGAGGCGTTCGTGGGAGCCGAGGACAACTTCCTGCCGCCCGACAACTTCCAGGAAGACCCGAGGCCCGTCGTCGCGCACCGCACGTCCCCCACCAACATCGGGCTCGCTCTGCTGTCGTCTGTGGCGGCGCGCGATTTCGGCTGGATCGGCACGATCGAGATGGTCGAGAAGCTGGAGGCGACCTTCGCGGCCATCCAGAAGCTCGAGAGATACCGCGGCCACCTGTACAACTGGTACTCGACGACGCGCCTCGAACCGCTGGAGCCCCGGTACATCTCCACCGTCGACAGCGGCAACTTCGTGGGGCACCTGATCGCGCTGGAGCACGCCTGCCGGGAGCGGATTACGTCTCCGGTGCTGGACTCGCGCGTTCTCCAGGGGATCGGGGATGCTCTCGCCATCGCGCGGGAAATGCTGTCGGAGGCGCCGCCGGATCCCCGGGGGAACACGGTGACCCGGCGCGAGGTCGACGCCGCGCTCCGGGAGGTCGAGCAGCTTCTCACTCCGGTTCCGGCAACCGCCGCCGAGTGGGGCGAGCGCCTCGCTGCTCTCCGGGAACGCGCCGAAGGGCTCGCGGACCTCGCGGACGCCTTTGCGCACGAGATCCCGGACCGATCTCACGCCGAGCTCCACACGTGGGCGAAGGCGGCGCTCGCCTCGATCGCGAGCCACGAGCGGGACATCGGAGGCACGCTCGCCTGGATGCCGGAACACGGGACATGGGACACGGGACACGATGGGGGCACGCCCGAGCTCCCTTCTCTGGCGGACATTCCGGATCTCTGCGAGACCGCGCTCCGCGAGCTGGCCTCGCCGGGCGGCGGAGCCGCGCCCGGCGACGTCTCCTCCCCGACGGCACCCGAGGAGAGGGCCGGGGTTCGCGAAGCTCTCCGCCGCTCCACGGAAACTGCGGCGTCCCTGGCGCGCCGGCTGTCCACACTGTCGCGCAACGCCGCGGGTCTCGTGAAGGAGACCGACTTCCGCTTCCTCTATGACGAGGAGCGCAAGCTCTTCTCGATCGGATACCGGCTCTCCGACGGACGGCACGACCCGGGCTTCTACGATCTCCTCGCGTCGGAGGCCCGCCTCGCAAGCTTCATTGCGATCGCGCGGGGCGACGCTCCGCCCGAGCACTGGTTCCACCTCTCGCGGCCCCTGACGCCGGTCGGAAAGGGATCCGCGCTCGTGTCCTGGTCCGGCTCGATGTTCGAGTACCTCATGCCGGAGCTCGTCCTGAACGTGCCGACGGGCAGTCTGCTCGAGCAGACGGACCGCCTCATCGTCGCCCGTCAGGAACAGTACGGCGACGAGCGCCACGCCCCGTGGGGGGTGTCGGAGTCCGCTTTCGCCGCCCGGGACGTGGACCTCACCTACCAGTACTCCAACTTCGGCGTGGGAGGCCTCGGCTTGAAGCGGGGTCTCTCCGAGGACTACGTGGTCGCGCCGTACGCGACGGCGCTCGCGTCGATGGTCGACCCGGCAGGCGCCGCGCGCAACTTCGAGCGCCTCGCAAAGGAGGGAGCCGTCGGGCCGTACGGCTACTACGAGTCGCTGGACTACACGGCCAGCCGGCTGCCCGCGGGGAAGACCCACGAGGTCGTGCGCGCTTTCATGGCCCACCATCAAGGCATGACGATCGTGGCCCTGGCGAACACGCTTTTGGACGAGGTGATGCGCCGGCGTTTCCACGCCGAGCCCATGGTCCAGGCCACCGAGCTGCTCCTGCAGGAGCGGACTCCGCGCACCGTCGCCGTCGCCCGACCGCGGGCGGAGGACGTGGGCAGCCAGCTTCACGTCCGTGACTACGTTCCGCCGGTGCTGCGCCGCTTTTCCTCGCCGCACGACCTCGTGCCGCGCACGCACCTGCTGTCCAACGGCCGCTACTCGGTGATGGTCACGGCGGCGGGTTCCGGTTACAGCCGCTGGCAGGGCCGGGACGTCACGCGCTGGCGCGAGGACGCGACCCGGGAT
>JBBQKV010000164.1:0-5405 GCA_038327245.1 Acidobacteriota bacterium | reverse complement strand
GCCGCGGACAGACTCGGGCACCGCCCTGCCGGCCGGGCCGGACCTCGACGGCTTCGAGGTGCAGTTCCAGTCGGCGGCGGTTCCGGCGCGCATGGCTCCCGGATCGGAGGCAAAGGTCCGGGTGGAATCGAAGAACGTCGGGTCGAAGGCGTGGCCCTCGGCCGGTGATCATCCCCTCGTTTTCGGCTACCACTGGGAGGCCCCGGGGGCCGACGGCAACTGGGCGGTGGTCCTCTGGGACGACAGCAACCGGGCGACTCTCCCGGCAGACGTTCCGCCGGGCGAAACCGCGGTCGTCACGCTGCCGGTCAAGGCGCTCCCCAACGCGTGCCCGAACTGCCGCCTCGTCATCGCGCCGCTCCTGGAGATGAAGACGTGGTCCGAGAAAGCGAAGTCCATCACGCCGGTCAACATCTCCTGATCCGGGCATCCAGGCAGTGACGCGTTCCTTTCGGACGATCGCCCTCCTCGCCGCCTACAACGAGGGGGACGTCATCTCGTCGGTGATCGGTCACCTCGCCGAGAGCGGCGTGGACGTCTATCTGATCGACAACCGCTCGACCGACGACACCGCGTCGCAGGCGACACCGTGGCTCGGAAAGGGCCTTCTCGAGATCGAGGAGTTTCCGGCGAGGGCGCCCGAGGATAGGGAGCACCCTTTCGACTGGACCGCGATCCTGCGGCGCAAGGAGGAGCTCGCGGGATCGCTCGACGCAGACTGGTTCCTGCACCACGACGCGGACGAGTTCCGCGAGACCCCGTGGCCCGGGATCGGCCTGGGCGAAGGCATCCGCTGGGTGGACCGGCTCGGGTACAACTGCATCGACTTCCGCGTTTTCAACTTTCCGCCGGTCGACGACGCCTTCTCCGGCGGAGATCCCCGCGGGCACTTCCGGTACTGGTCGGAGGCGCCGGAGTTCGACCGCAGTCAGCTCAAGTGCTGGAAGAACGACGGGGGTCCGGTCTCGCTGGTCCCCTCGGGCGGCCACGAAGTCGGGATTCCGAACCGGCGCGTCTTCCCGATCCCGTTTCTCCTCCGCCATTACCCGATCCGCAGCCAGGCCCACGGCCGCCGCAAGGTCTTCTCGGACCGTCGCGGCCGGTTCCTGGAACGCGAGCGGGCGCGCCAGTGGCACATCCAGTACGACGCCATCGAAGAGAGCCACGACTTTCTCGCCGACCCCGCGACGCTGCGTCCCTTCGACGCCGACCAGGTCCGCCTCGAGCTGATGCTGGACAACGCCGTGACCCGGCACGAGAAGTGGCTGGCGGGCCGGGCGAAGGACGAGGCCGAAGGGGCGGCCCGGGAAGCGGCGGTCGCGCGGCTGCGAGCCGGGGAATCGGCCAAAGCGGCGACAGACCTCGAGCACCGCGCCCGGGATCAGGAGATCCTGGCGGACGAACGAGGGCGGCTTCTCGCCGAGCGGGAGAAGACAATCGAGGCGTCTCAGGCGCGGATCGCGGAGCTCCAGCGGGCGCTCGGCCGGGAAGAGGGACGGCGCCAGGAGCTGGAGCGTCAGGTGAGCGACCTGGAGGCGTCTCGGAAATCTTCCTGGCTGCGCCGGCTTTTCAGGGGAAGTTCTCGCAGGGCCTGAACAGGGAGGAAGAAGATTCGAGCGGCTGTCGGCGCCACCGGGTCACGAACGGCCGTTGCTTCCGCCGTACCGGGCTTCTACCCGAGCGAATCGATTCTCGGATCGCGCGATCCGCGGCGCCTCGGAGTGAGGATCATCCGGGTCGCTTTTGGCAACGACGTCCGCGTGCCGGCAAATTAGTCCGCACAAACGAACTTGGACTATGAAGCTCAGGTTCAGAGGGTCTATGAGACCGTCCTCAATCCGGGGGACGTCGCCATAGACGTCGGGGCGCACATGGGCCGGCACCTGATCCCGATGGCCCGGTGTGTCGCTCCCACCGGCCGGATTCTGGCTTTCGAACCGTTGCCGGTGTGCCGCGAGTCTCTCGCCATCGAGCTCGACGGGACGTGGCCCGAGCTGCGGCCTCTCGTCACGATCCATGGATGCGCCCTGGGCGACACCTCGGGTCGAACCGAGTTCGTCGTCGCTCGCGAAGCCCTGGCGTACAGCGGCTTGAAGGAACGAAAATATGACGTTGCGACCACGCTCGAGCGGATCCCGATCGACGTTCGGCGCCTCGACGAGTTCGCGCTCGATCTTCCATCGCTCGCTTACATCAAGATCGACGCCGAAGGTGGGGAACTGCACATACTCCGCGGCGCCGCGAAATCCCTCGAGCGGTTTCGCCCCGTGGTGACCTTCGAATTCGGCGCCAGCTCGATCGGCGACTACGGCATCACCGTGCTGGAAATGGCCGACTTCTGGATCGAACGGGAGTATGAGATTTTCGACATTCTGGCTCGACCGCTCGGGACGCGCGACGTATTCGCCGAGAGCGCCACCAACCAGTCGGTCTGGGACTACGTTGCCTTGCCCAGTGAGGCCCCGTCGTTGGCGGAGGGAGTGATTCCGGCGCTCCGATCGCCTCTATAGTTGCCCGGGTGTCTCCTGGCTCACGCAAAACTTCCGGTGATACGATTCCGGGCGTTTCGTACCCAGTTCGTTCGGCGGCACGAGGAGCAAAACCTGGCTCGAGAGAGAGCCCGTCTTCCCGGGGGCTCGGGCCGGCGGAATGGGGGGGGGCGCGGAGTTGGCGGACGTCTTCGAGAAAGCGGGCCGACACGTGGAGCGGGAGAAGAAGTTGCTCGACCGCGAGCCGGATCCGTTTGCC
Organism: Acidobacteriota bacterium; assembly: GCA_038327245.1. Taxonomy (GTDB): domain Bacteria; phylum Acidobacteriota; class Thermoanaerobaculia; order UBA5066; family Gp7-AA6; genus Gp7-AA6. The sequence goes on along the minus strand of JBBQKV010000164.1, from coordinate 2,657 downwards.
GCCGATTCGAACGCGCCGGCGTTCGCGCCGTGGCCCGACTCCTGGACCGACCTGATCGACGCGAACGCCCAGTACCACCCCGGGACGCTTTTTCCGGGCACGCCCGCGGCCGGCGTGAAAAAGCTGATCCTGCGCGCGATGAACGTGTACACGTATCGCCAGATCCTGTTCAACGCGGCGGTCGTCCGGATCCTGAACCGGTGGGACGCGCGACTGCAGACCCTTTCCGGAGATCTCTCCGGATGGTCTCGCCGTCTCACGGACCGGGTGAATCGACAGGTCGCCGTGGTCGAAGAGCGCCGAAGCCTCTGGGAATCGCGTCTCGCCGGCCAGCTCGGCGCCCTGGAAGACCGCATCAGTGCGGCGGAGTCGGACATCGCGGAGCTCGGATCGCGGGCGCGGGCGGAGCGGTTGCGCCTCGATTCGCTCGAGGACTCCGTCCGGCGGCTCGAAGCGCACCTCTCTCGCGAGCGGGAAACCACGGGTGCGGGAACGCCCCGCTGAGAGGGTGAATCCGCGGCATTCGGATAGCCGATGAAAATCGCCCTCGTCGTCGTCAATCATCCGACCAGCCGCGGGGGCGCGGAAATTCACTACGATGGGCTCGAGCAGGCGCTCTCCGAGTCAGGGCACGCCATCGAACGCATCCCCGTCCCATGCGACGAGTCCACCTACTCCGGGATCCTCGCCGGATACGCGGCTGCCCGGGCCCTGGACCTCGAGCGCTTCGACGTCGTGATCTCGACGAAGGCCCCGAGCTTCAACGTCCGTCACCGACGCCACGCCGTCCACTTGATTCATACCATCCGAGTTTTCTACGACATGTTTGACGCTTGGACGGACGGTTCTCCGGAGAGCCGCGCGCAACGAGATCGCATTCGGGAAATGGACTTCGAGGCACTGTCGGCGATTCCAGACCGCCGCCGGTTCACGAACGGTGAGGAAGGCGCCAACCGGCTGCTGGACACGCTCGGGTTGACTTTCCAGGTGCTCTACCCCGCCCTCACCGATGCGGCGTTGTTCCACGACGGCCCAGCCGAGCACTTCCTCCTCTCCGGAAGGCTGCATCCCTGGAAGCGGACCGACCTCGTGATCGAGGCGTACCGGTCGATTTCGACGGACGCCCCGCTTCTCGTCACAGGCTCGGGGGAGGCGGAGGAGGATCTTCGGCGCCGCGCCGCCGGAGACCGCCGGATCCGCTTTCTCGGGGAGGTCTCCCGCGAGAACCTCTACGACCTCTACTCGCGCGCGATCGCGGTACCGTTCGTTCCGCTCCGGGAAGACTTCGGTTACGTTGCGGTCGAGGCGATGCTCTCGGGAAAGCCGGTCGTGACCGCGTCCGACTCGGGGGAGCCCGCCCGGTTGGTCGAGCACGGGAAGACCGGGCTCGTCGTGGAGCCGCGTGCCGACGCGATCGCCGCGGCGCTCGAACGACTCCTGCGCGAGCCTTCCGAGGCGCGCCGCATGGGCGCCGCGGGCCGGCAGCGGGCCGCCGGAATCCGCTGGGACGCCGTCGTCGAAAAGCTCATCGCCTCGGTGGAGACGCCGCCGGAGCCCGCAGCCGACACGTCGATCAGCCCGTCCGGCCGGACCCGCGTCCTCATCCTGGACAACCAGCCGATCGATCCGCCCGTCGGAGGCGGGCGCATCCGTCTCTTCGGCCTGTATACGAACCTGCCGTCGGACCTCGATCCGGTTTACGTCGGAACGTACGACTGGCCGGGTCCCGAGTACCGCTCGGTGCTCCACGCCGGGAAGCTCCGCGAGATCACGGTGCCGCAGAGCGGCGCGCACTTCCGGGCGCACGCGTCGCTCCAGGCCATGGATCCGAACCTCACGATGGACGTCACGTTTCCGCTCCTGTCGTTTCTCTCGAAGGGCTTCGCGGACCGCGTCGCGTACGAGGCGAAATCGGCCGACGTGATCGTCTTCAGCCATCCCTGGGTCTTCCCGATCGTTTCGCGCGTGCCGGGGCTCGAGAACAAGCCCCTCATCTACGACTCGCAGAACGTGGAAAGGCACCTGCGCCGCTCGCTCCTCGGCGAGGAGGGGCTCGCCGGCGGGATCGCGGAGATGGTGGAGAACCTGGAGCGCGAGCTCTGCGAGCGGGCCGCCGCGATCTTCGCCTGTTCGCCGGACGACGCCCTCGCCTTCGAGCTGCACTACGGAGTCGACCCCGCGAAGATCCACGTCGTCCCCAACGGCACCGACGTTCATCGCCTCCTCCCCTCGGTTCCTGCCGAGAAGACTCTGGCCCGGCGCGCGCTCGGCCTCGCGGAAGACGCGGCCGTCGTGGTCTTCGTCGGAAGCCGCTACGCCCCGAACGGCGAGGCAGCCCGGTTCCTCTGCCATCGACTGGCTTCCGCTCTCCCGGACGTCCGGTTCGTCGTCGTGGGAGGGTGCACGGACGAGATTTCGCGGGAGGACGTTCCGGAGAACGTTACCGTCCTGGGGAGCGTGGACTCGAAGGTTCGCGACGACACTCTCTCGGCCGCGGACATCGCGATCAACCCGATGAGCCGGGGGTCCGGGACGAACATCAAGATGTTCGACTTCTTCGCGGCGGGGTTGCCGACGGTCACGACCTCGGTCGGCGCACGCGGTCTCGGCGCGGGCGCCGGAGCCGCCTACCTCGTGGCGGAACTCGACGACTTCCC
>JBBQKV010000163.1:0-5461 GCA_038327245.1 Acidobacteriota bacterium | reverse complement strand
GACTCCGGCGTCAGCCCCGCCTTGCCGAGCTCCCCGGAGAGCGCCATCGTGAAACAGCCGGCGTGCGCCGCGGCGATGAGCTCCTCCGGATTGGTCCCCTTCTCGTTCTCGAACCGGGTCATGAACGAATAGGAAGTCCCGTGGAGCACTCCGCTCTCGGTCGACACGGTCCCCTTTCCGCCCTTCAAATCTCCCTGCCACGCTGCGGATGCCTTGCGTTTCATCTTTCCTCCTCGCGTAATCGAAATTTCCGCGAGCCGCAGACTACTTGACCGCCTTCCCCGCCGGGACTACCCTTTTCGGCGCGTGAGGTGTTTTGCCCACGCATGAAACCCGCCGGGAGCGAACTGCCCCGGTGAAAGGAGGCCTCATGTATCCCGGATTCATTTCCCATTGGAGGCGCGAGCGCTGCGGCGAGCGCCGTGCCGCAATGTCCTATGGCGCCGGCGGCGGTCACCGCTCCCGCGCGTGGGAGTATGGCGCGAGCGGCGAGGACGACCCGGGCCAGTTCGGTTTCGCCGGCGGCTCGTTCGGAGTCCGCCGACCGCTCCGCTTCCTCGCCTACAAGCTGCAGCTCGACGACAAGCAGGTCGGCGAGCTCGCCCGGATCCTGGACGAGATCAAGACGGAGCGGGCCCAGGCCGCGGTCGACCATCGACGGGCGATCTCGGTCTTCGCCGACGCCATCGAGGGCGACGTCTTCGACGAGAGCAAGGCGGCCTCCGGCGCGGACGTGCGGCTCGAGAGCGCGAACCGGTTGCGCGGCGCGGTGCTGACCGCCCTCGGACGGCTCCACAAGCTGCTCGATCCGGAGCAGCGCGCGCGGCTGGCGTACCTCATCCGCACGGGGACTCTGTCGATCTGACCCGGACTTCGATTCGAATTCCTTCACCGGGCGCAGGCGACTGCGCCCGGTTTTCTTTCGGTCGGCTAAACTAACCGCATCATCGGCACTCCTCTCTCCATCCCGCGCTCCAAAGCCGTCGCCGCCGGGCTCGGCGCCTCTCTCCTCCTCGTTCTCGCGATGGTCGGTTCGGCTTCGGGCCAGCAGACGGCGAGCCTCGTGTGGCGCGGAGAGACGTTCCCGATCGCCGTCTCGCGCGGCGACTTCAGCGTCGGCGACGTCGGGCGGGCGCTCGGCCTCACGGTCTCGCGCGACACGACGACGGGGACTCTCACGATCACGGCGAAGTCCGGGGGTCAGCTGCTGGCCGGCCCCGGCACCGTGCAGGTGCCGGTCGACGAGAAGATCGTCGAAATCTCGAGGCCCGTGCGCTCGGTCGCCGGAGTCCTCTACGCCCCCGCCGACTTCTTCGAGAGGGCGCTTTTTCCGCTCGCCGGAGCGGCCGGCGCCTGGGACCCGGCGCAGAAGGTCTGGACGGTCATGCCCCGGAACAGCGCCGGACCCGCCGCGGAACCGGGCGCGCCGGTCACGGTCGGCGTGGACGTCGTCCACGTGGAGCCGACGACGCAGGTCGTTCTCCGCGAGTCGGTGGCGGGGCGGTTCGAGCCGCTTTTCGTCGAGTCGGGACTCCAGATCCGCTGGACCGACCGGAAGGTCGTTCCCCCCTTCGCCGAGCGCCGCTTCGACGATCCACTCGTGGCAGCGGTCCACTTCGAGGGCGACGCCGTCACGGTCGTCTTCCGGGATGCGAGCCTGACCGCGCACGCCTATCCCCTGACGGACCCCGACCGGATCGTCGTCGAGGTCGCGCGCGTCGTCGAGGCGCCGCCGATCGAGCCCGCGGCGCCGCCTCCTCCGCCGGTCCCGGCGCTCACCATCGTCATCGACCCCGGCCACGGCGGGGCGGAGACCGGGGCCGTCGGGCCGGACGGTCTGCAGGAGAAGGACATCACCCTCCAGATCGCGCGGCGCCTGGCCGCCGCGATTCCGCGGGTCATTTCGAGCCGGGTCATCCTGACGCGCGAATCCGACAGCGCGATCTCGCTGGACGATCGGACCTCGCTCGCGAACCACGAGAGGGCCGGGCTGTTTCTCTCCCTCCATGCGAATTCCTCGCGGGCGGTCGGCGCGCACGGCTCCGAAACGTATTACCTCTCGCTCGAGACGTCGGACCGGGTCTCGCAGGACGTCGCGCGCCGCGAGAACGTCGCGCCGGCCGCGGCGCCCGGCAGCCCTCCAGCGAATCCGGATCTCGACTTCATCCTCTGGGATCTCGCGCAGAGCGCGCACGTCACGGAGTCGAGCCGGCTCGCCGAAGCGATCCAGACCCAGCTGAACGTGGTCTCGCGGACCGAGAACCGCGGCATCAAGCAGGCGCCGTTCCGCGTCCTCGCCGGCGCGACCATGCCGGCGGTGCTGGTCGAGGTCGGATTCATTTCCCATCCCGAGGAGGAAAAGCAGCTCCGCTCCGCCGCGTTTCAGGAGAGCGTCGCGGTGGCGATCGCGAAGGCGGTCGGCGAGTTCTTCGCGCGGCGACAGCTCGCGACGACTCCGGCGGTTGGGCTCGCGCCGACGCCCCCGCCGGCCCGGTCGCCCGGCGCGACGCCCTCTCCGGTGCGATGAGCCGCCGCGCCGCGGCGGTGATCCTCCTGGTGATGGCGGCCGCAGTCGGCGGGCTGCTGCTGTTGAACCGGCCCTCCTCGTCGAACTCGCGGTTCCGGCGGCGGCTGCCGTTTCTGCGGGTGACGCCTGCCGCAGTTTCCGGGACGCCGCGGCCCGGCGCGCCGGGGGTGCCCGTGGAAACCGTGCGGGTCACGCTCTTCTTTTCGGACTCGAACGAGGGCAAGCTCCATCCGGAAGAGCGCGACATCGCGAAGCCCGCGGAGCCCGGGGCGTTCCTCCGGGCGCTGTTCGAGGAGCTCGCGCGCGGACCGACCCGTCCCGGGTTGATCGGCGTCCTTCCTCCGCGGATCCAGCTCCGCAACGGCTTCCTCATGCCTTCCGGAGAAGTCGTCCTGGATCTCGCCGTAGACTCCAGCCTGTCGTTCGGGTCGGCGGAGGAGCTCTCGATCGTGAGCTCGCTCGTCGACACGACGCTTCAGAACGTGGCGAACACGCAGCGGGTGAGGATCCTCGTCAACGGCGAGCCGTCCGAGTCGCTTGGCGGCCACGTCGATCTGACGAGACCGATGGGCTTCCTCCGCGACGAGCTGGCGCCATGAGCTCCGCGGTGGCGCGCCCCGACGGGCGCAAGGCCGCCGAGATGCGGCCCGTTTCGATCGAGACGAACTCCATACGTCACGCCGAGGGGTCCGCGACGATCGAGCTCGGGGGAACCCGCGTCCTCTGCGTCGCGTCCATCGAGGACCGCACGCCCGCTTTTCTCAAGGGGACCGGCAGCGGCTGGGTGACCGCGGAGTACGGGATGCTCCCGCGCGCGACGCACACGCGGTCACCGCGCGAGGCCGCGGTCGGCCGCCAGGGCGGCCGCACGCAGGAGATCCAGCGCCTGATCGGCCGCTCGCTCCGCAGCATTACGGAGCTTCGCGGTCTCGGTGAGCGGACGATTACGCTCGACTGCGACGTCCTCCAGGCCGACGGCGGCACTCGTTGCGCCGCCATCACCGGCGCCTGCGTAGCGCTCGCGATCGCCCTGTCGAAGCTCGTGCGCGAAAGGACGATCCCGCGCTGGCCGATGCGCGAGACCGTGGCGGCGACGTCGGTCGGAATCTGCGCGGGGCAGGTCGTGCTGGATCTCGCTTACGTCGAGGACTCCGAGGCCGACGTGGACTTCAACGTCGTCGGCACGTCCTCGGGCCTGTTCGTGGAGGTGCAGGGGACGGCGGAGCGGCGACCGTTCTCCGAGGCGAAGCTGACGGAGTTGCTCGCGCTCGCGCGGCAGGGGTTGACGCAGCTCGCCGCGCTCCAGGACGAGGTCCTCGCTCCCCACCTGGCCGGAATCGACACGCGGGGCTGAGCGCATAGGATGAACGCGTTAGACAAGGAGGTCGACATGAGAAAAGGTTTCTGGATCGCGGCCGTTTCGGTTCTGGTCCTCTCGGGAGGACTCGTCGCTGCCGAGAAAAAGGGCATGGCCAAAATGCCCGAGCACACGATGTACTCGCCGGCCGACATCCAATGGGTGGACGCGCCGCCGATCCTCCCGCCCGGTGCGAAGGTCGCGGTGCTCGAGGGTGACCCGAGCAAACCCGGCTACTTCGCGATGCGGCTCAAGACGCCCGACGGCTACAAGATCATGCCCCACTGGCATCCCAACGTGGAGCGCATAACGGTGATCTCCGGCACGCTCCACATGGGGCGCGGCGACACGTTCACGGAGACCGGCGCTCACGCGATGACCGCGGGCAGCTACGGGACGATGCAGCCCAGGGTCCACCACTACGCCTGGACGGAGGGCGAGACGGAGCTCCAGATCACGACGCTCGGCCCGTGGAAGCTCGTCTACGTCAACCCGGCCGACGATCCGAGCAAGAGCATGAAGAAATGACCCGAGAAGCGTAGCGAAGATACGCGTCTCAGGTCATCCCGAGCGCAGCGAGGGATCTCTCGCTTTTCGGGACTATCCCTGAGATCAAGAGATCCTTCGTCGCTTCGCTCCTCAGGATGACAGGGCTGAGGCTTCGCTCCTCAGGACGCGTCCCGCCCTGTCATCCCGAGCGCAGCGAGGGATCTCTGGCTTTTCGCGGCTCTCCCTGAGAGCAAGAGATCCTTCGTCGCTTCGCTCCTCAGGATGACAGGAGCGGGGCCGCCTCTCGGCATGACGCTGGGAGCTCGCGACAATCCTCATTCGATGAGGCGATCCGTCGCCGACATGGTGGGTGAGTTTCTTAGGGAAATCGGCGTTCTCGTGCTGGTTTTCTATGGAGCAGCTTCGCTCCTTTCGACGAGCGAGAAGACAAGGATCTCGGTCGCGATTGCCGCAACGGCCGTGGGGTTATCCTCATGGCTCGTGGGAGTCCTGGTCGAGAGAAGGAGAGTCCGATGAGCGATCTGTTGCCGCTCGCGCTGACGGCATTCGCTATCCTCGTGGTCGCGGCGATCGGCTTCTATTCGATTCATCGCGAAAAGAAGCGCTCCTAGCTCAGTCCTCCAACCTCCCCGCTTTCAGCTTCTCCGCCGGCGTTCCGCGAACGAGAGCCGCCGGCACGTAGAACGGGATCGAGTAGTGGCCGCGGCACGGGACCGCCACGCGGAAACGCTTCGGTCGCGACCAGACGTATGCCCACTCGTTTCCCTCGGCCACGCAGTCCTCGAGCCACGCGATTCCCACGAGCTTTCCGCGCTCCGGCTCGTAGACGGCATCTCGCTCCAGCCCGAGGGCCGCGCGGTGACGGGCGACGTCTTCGCGGCGGACCGCCTGCGAAGCGTGGACGAGCATCCAGCCGCGGAAGCGGGTCGAGCGCGTCCGGCGGTCCCGGCGCAGAGCGCCCCGGACGATCAGGTCCGCGGCCGGCTGGCGGACCGAGATTGCGGGGAAACGCTCGGCGGACGGATCGGGGCGTGCCATGTCTCGAATAACTCTTGTCGCGAGAGGGC
>JBBQKV010000162.1:0-5528 GCA_038327245.1 Acidobacteriota bacterium | reverse complement strand
CGAGTTCCTCGGCATGCCCGCGGTGATGCCGCCGCCGGAAGAGGAGAAGGACGTCAAGACCGCGATCGGCGCCGCCCGGGCGAAGCAGTCGCGCACCGAGATGCTCTGAAGTCGACCTGAGGTCGGGCGTTGCCCGCGCCGGAGAATTCTCTTCGGCGCGGGTGACGTCGATGAAGAGCGGCAGGCCTGACGGATCTGGGCCGGGCTCTGCAGACGTGGGGCGGCGCGTACGAAAACGAAGCGTACGACGGCGCGCGGCACGGATGGATGATCCCCGGCGGCGGGAAGCACCACCCGGAGCAGGCGGAGCGCGGTTTCGCGAAATTGATGGCGTTGCTGGACGGCACGCTGCGACCGGCCGCCGCCGGGTGATGGACTGCCGCGGGTGCAGGGCCCTGTCGGCCCCTGTCCCCGCGACTTTCTACCGGGCGGGCGGCGCTGCGGGCTGGAGGGCCTTTCCCGGACGGTAACGCACCCAGCGCATGATCTCCGGAATCGTCGGCTTCTTCCCGTACATGAGGATGCCGACGCGGTAGATCCTCCCCGCCAGCCAGGCCATGGCGATCGTCGACAGGATGAGGATCACGATGCACACGCCGATCTGCCAGGGGGGCGGCTCGGCGATCGCCGTGCGCAGATACATGATGAGCGGCGCGGTGAATGGGAAGAGCGAGGCGGCGACCGCCACCGGACCATTCGGGTTGTTCATGACGGCCGGATAGACGGCCATCCCGCTGACGATCAGCATCGAGGGGATCATCGAGAGCTGCTGGGCTTCCTGGTCGCTGTTGAACGGCGCGCCGATGGCCGTATAGACGCTGGCGTACAGGAAGTAGCCGAGGATGAAGAACAGCAGGAAGTAGCCGATCATGGAGAGCGGAATCGTCGGGGCGCCCGACGCTCCCGCCGCCATCATGCTGGCGATCCCGGGCAGCGACAGGTTCATCGCGACCAGGGACCAGATCAGGTACTGGGTCAGGCCAACGAGCCCGATCCCGACGATCTTGCCCATCATCAGCTCGGTCGGACGAACCGAGGCGATGATCACCTCGACGATCCGATTCGTCTTCTCCTCGATGACGCCGCGGAGGTTCTGGAACCCGTACATGAAGAACGTCATGTACATGATCACCATGAAGACCAGGGCGGCGATGATCCCGGCCCCCTTCTCCTCGGAGACTCCCTTGGTCGTCACCTTCCAGGTTTTCAGATCTACGGTCTTCTCGAGGTCCTGGCCAACCGACGCCGGAAGACCGCGGTCCGCGATCTTCTGGTGAAGGATCGTGCGATTGATCGCATCCTTCATCTGGTTCAGCGCGACGAACTCGGAGACCGAAATCGAGTAATACTCGACCCTCTCCTTCTCGATCAGCGCGGGGTCGAGAACGAGGTAGCCGTAGATCTTCTTGTCCAGGACTTCCCTGCGGAGGGATTCCTTCGTCTTTTCCAGGTCCCCCGTGATCGGCCTCGTTTCCAGGATCCAGTGAATTCCGCGGCTTCCGGGCCGGTTGCGCTGAAGGGTTTGCTCGCTGGCCGCGAGATCGCGCGCGAGCGGCCCCGCCAGGTGACCGGTCACGTCCACCACCGCGACCTTGCGCTCGCCGCTCGTCTTTCGAAGGGCGGCGACCTGCACGAACATGTATCCCAGGAAGAAAACCGGGACGAGAAAGGTCGCGAACCAGAACGCCTTCGTTCGAACGCGTTCCAGGTACTCCCGGCGGATCACCGCAAAAACCTTCGTCCAGCTCATTGTTTCCTCACTCGATCGTCCGGGTCTCTTCGATTCCCGCGGCTCGCACGGCGTCGAGATAGATCTCCTCGAGCTCCGGTTCCTTCGCCGAGAACCCGAGCAGGTCGAAACGGTCGAGGGCGCGGCGGAGAAACTCTCGCTGCTCGGTCCCGGGGGCTAGACCGATCAGGTAGCCGCCGTTGACGGCCTGAGACGAAGCCACGCCGGGCAGCGCCGCGATCTCCTCGGGGCGCGCGTTGACCGAAAGATGGAGCAGGTTCCGCGAGAACCGGTGCTTGAGCTCGCGAAGCTCCCCCTCCAGGATCTTCTTCGATCGGGCCATCAGGCAGATCTGGTCGCACAGCTTCTCGGCCTGTTCGAGGACGTGCGTGGAGAAGACGATGGTTTTCCCCTGCTTCCGGAAGTCGCTCAGGTATTGCTTGATGATCGCGGTGTTGATCGGATCGAGCCCCGAGAACGGTTCGTCCAGGATCAGGATCTCCGGGTCGTGGATCACGGTCGCGATGAACTGGACCTTCTGCTGCATGCCCTTCGAGAGCTCGTCCACCTTCTTCTTGAGCCACGGCTTCAACTCGAGCTTGTCGGCCCAGTCTGCGATCCGCTTCCGGGCATCGTCCCGGGAAACCTCCTTGATCGCGGCGAGAAAGAGGAGATGGTCGAGCACGTTCATCTTGCGGTAGAGGCCGCGCTCTTCCGGCAGGTAACCGATCCGGTTCTGGGTTTCCCGCGTCATCGGCGCGCCGAGAACCCGGATCTCTCCGGAGTCGGCTGCCGTGATGTTCATGATCATCCGGATCGTGGTCGTCTTGCCGGCCCCGTTCGGGCCCAGGAGCCCGAAGACCACTCCCCGCGGGACGTGGAACGAGAGCCCGTCCACGGCGGGGAACTTGCCGAAGACCTTGGAGACGTTATCGAGCTCGATCGCGGGGGAGGTCATTTCGTGTCCATCTGGTTTACGTCCCCGGATTTCGAAGGTTCATGGCGGAGAGGGGGGGATTAGCGCCGGGCGGACCCGGCGCTTGTCGCGCCCTTCGGGCGCTCGGTGCGAACCCCCGCGCTCAGACGCCGGCGCCGGCGAATCTACACACGTCGCCTTTCTTCCATTCAGCTCGTCTTCGACACAACAACATTGTGGCGGAGAGGGGGGGATTCGAACCCCCGAAACCCGTTAGGGCTTACCGGTTTTCGAGACCGGCCTGATCAACCACTCCAGCACCTCTCCGATTGGGGTCAACGCTGCATTCCTGCATTCGAAAATCCGACGGGAATCCCTATGCTATCGCCGGGCCTGAAAGAACAAACGCATGAGCTCGGCACATTCCCCGGCGAGAAGCCCCCCGTCGACGGCGCAGCGGTGGTTCAGGCGCGGATCCTGGGGGATGTTGCCGAGCGTCCCGCAGTACCCGGCCTTGGGATCCGCGCACCCGAAGACGATGCGGGCGAGGCGGGCGTTGACGGCCGCCCCCGCGCACATCGGACAGGGTTCGACGGTCGCGTACAGGGTCGCCCCGTCCAGCCGCCAGGTGCCGGCGGCCTGCGCCGCCTCCCGGATCGCCTCGATCTCGGCGTGATGGGTCGGGTCGCCGAGCGCCTCGCGCCGGTTGCGCCCTCGCCCGATCATGTGGCCGTCGGCAACGACGACCGCGCCGACGGGCACTTCCCGCTCGGAAAAAGCGATCCTCGCGAAGGCGAGCGCCTCGCGCTGGAACTTTTCGTCATCCGGGCTGAAAGGCACCGGCGGAGGGTATCGCAGGGCTTTCGTCGGAGAGGGCTGAGCGACCGGAATTGGTTGAAACGAGAGGCTGTTTTCAGTAGCCTACGCCGCTCCTGCGCCCATAGCTCAACTGGATAGAGCGTCTGACTACGGATCAGGAGGTTGGGGGTTCAAGTCCTCCTGGGCGCACCACTTACCCCAACCCCACGGCCCCGCGTGCGACCGCGAACTTTCCCACCCGCCGAACGTAAGAAAATAGACGTTTCGGTTTGCCATCGGAGGAGAAGATGTCGAAGAAGACCAAGATCGTCCTGGGCGTCCTCGGAGCCGTCGTACTCGGCTTCGTCGCCATGGGATTCATCAAACGCAAGGACAAGGACATTGCCCGCGTGACCACCGCGAAGGTCGAGAAGATCGACCTCGTTTCCAAGGTCACGGCGAACGGGAAGATCCAGGCGCGCCGGAAGGTCGACCTTTCCGCGCTCGTCATGGGCCAGATCGTGAACCTGGCGGCCAGGGAGGGGGACCGGGTCCAGAAGGGCCAGCTTCTCCTCCAGATCGACCGGGCCCAGCTCGCGGCTCAGACCGCCGGTCGCGAGTCCGCCGTCGGCGCGATGCGGTCGGACCTCGTGGCGGCGCAGTCCTCCGCGAACCAGGCTCGCTACGACTACGAGCGCGCCCGCCGCAACTGGGAGGCGAAGATCCTCTCGGAGGCCGAGCTCCAGAAGACGAAGTCGGCGTACGACACGGCCCAGGCGAACCTGTCCGCCGTGCGGCAGCGCCTTCAGGAGTCCGGAGCGAACCTCGCGGCCAGCCGCGATTCCCTCTCGAAGACGACGGTCAGCGCTCCGATCGCGGGCGTCGTGACCTACCTTCCGGTCAAGGAGGGCGAGGTCACCGTCATCGGAACGATGAACAACCCGGGCACGCAGCTGTTGACGATCTCGGACATGTCCGAGGTCGAGGCCGTGATGATGGTCGATGAGACGTCGGTGCCGGACGTGAAGGTGGGCCAGAAGGCGAACCTCAACATCGACGCCTATCCCAACCGGACGTTCGAAGGGCTCGTCACGGAGGTCGGCTCCTCTCCCATCGCGAAGAACGACCCGGACCTGCTCTCGCTGACGCAGGGCTCCGAGGCGATCAACTTCAAGGTGAAGCTCCGCGTGACCAACCCGCCGGACACGATCCGGCCGGGGTTCTCGGTTACCGCGGACATCCTGACCGGCCGCAAGGAGGGCGCGACCGCGATCCCGATCCAGGCTCTCGTGGTCCGAGATGTCGCCAAGAAGGACGGGAAGCCGGTGTCGAGCAGCGCCGGCCGGCCGCAGACCGAAGAGGGCGTCTACCTCGTCAAGAACCAGAAACTCGCTTTCGAGAAGGTCGAAACGGGGCTGGCCGGCGAGCTGATGATCGAGGTGAAGAGCGGGCCCAAGGTCGGGGAGGACATCGTGACGGGCCCCTTCAAGGTCCTGCGCCAGGTCAAGGAGGGCGACAAGGTGATCATCGAGAAAGAAGGGGACAAGAAAGGCAAGAAGGCTCCGGAGAAGGCATGAAATCCATGAGGTCGGCGGAGCTCGTCCGCCTCTCGGCGTCCGCGCTCACGCGGCACAAGATGCGCGCCTTCCTGACTCTTCTCGGCGTCATCATCGGCGTCGCGACGGTCGTCGGCGTGGTCTCGGTCATCTCCGGTTTGAACTCCTACGTCAACGACAAGGTCATCGGCCTGAACCCCGACATCGTGATCTTCACCAAGTACGGAATCATCACGAGCCGCGAGGAGTGGCTGATCGCCCGGAAGCGCCGCGACATCACTCTGACCGACATGGAAATCATCCGGCGTGAGTGCCGCCTCTGCGAGCAGGTCGGCGGCCGCGGCGAGCGGACCCGTCCCGTGAAGTACCTCGACCGCAAGCTGGCGGACGTGGAGATCCAGGGTCACACCGCGAATATGGGCGAGGCGATGAGCTTCGACATCGCGACCGGCCGCTACTTCACCTCAGCGGAGTACGACCACGCCGCGTCCGTCGGCGTCATCGGCTGGGACGTCCAGGACCAGCTCTT
>JBBQKV010000161.1:0-5551 GCA_038327245.1 Acidobacteriota bacterium | reverse complement strand
ATTTCGCGACCGAGGCTCGCCTGTACTGCGCTGAGCGTCGAAACAATTTCGCCGAAAGGCACCTGACCGACGATGAGCAGATCCACGTCGCTCGGAGCTCGAAGTGTTCCGCGGGCGGCGGAACCATAGATCAGAGCCACGCCGATCCGATCCGCCAGCGGCGTCAGGGCCTGGCGAAGCTGATCGACCAGTCCGGCGGTCTTGATGAAGATGCTCTCGAGCTCCCGGAAGATCGGAGACGCCTCGTTCGCCTGGTAAAAGACGAGATTCCCTCGGACCGTGCGGCGAAGAATCCCCGCCGCCGCGATCTCCTCCAGCTCCTTCGAGACCGCTCCGACCGCAGCGCCGGTCACCCTGACGAGCTCGCGGACATAGAAGGATTCGTCGGTGTGCGTAAAGAGCCATCCCAGCAGTTGCCGCCGCGTCTTTCGGAAGAGCGCTGCGGCAGGGTCTGGCGGGGCGGATGGGATTGTACGCATACCGCGTACGATTGTACTAGAAATGCGTACGGTCGGAGCGTTAGATAACGCCATGGCGTCAGCGCCGGATGGCGGGAGACTCGCTCAGGGGTCCACTCATACCGGGTTGGCTTGCGGACCTCGTGGGTATTGCGGAAGACGAGGTCTGGGTGCGGTTTTCCGTCGGCAGGTCGTAAGAGAGGGAAAATAGCGTCGCGATGCCCCTCTCCACCGGCTCCCGGCTCGGGCCGTACGAGATCGTCGCGCCGATCGGCGCAGGCGGGATGGGGGAGGTCTACCGGGCGCGCGACGTCCGGCTTCACCGGGAGGTCGCGGTCAAGGTCCTCCCCGGCTCCTTCTCGGACGACCCGGACCGACTCCGGCGCTTCGAGCAGGAGGCCCGCGCCGCCTCCGCCTTGAACCACCCGGGCATCCTCACGATCCACGACTTCGGCGAGCACGAGGGCGCGCCCTACGTCGTCAGCGAGCTGCTGGAGGGGGAGAACCTGCGCGAGCGCCTGGCCGGCGCAGTCCTCCCCGTCCGGAAAGCCGTCGACTACGGGATCCAGATCGCGCGCGGGCTCGCCGCGGCGCATGAGAAGGGCATCGTCCACCGGGACCTGAAGCCCGAGAACGTCTTCGTCACCAAGGACGGCCGCGTCAAGATTCTCGACTTCGGCCTGGCGAAGCTCACGCACCCGCAGCTCGCCGGCGAGTCGGTCACGCAGACCCCGACGCTCGGCACGGAGCCGGGGATGATCCTCGGCACGGTCGGCTACATGTCGCCGAGCAGGTGCGCGGGCTCGCCGCCGACCAGCGCTCGGATATCTTCTCCTTCGGCGCGATCCTCGCCGAGATGCTGACCGGGCAGCGGCCCTTCCGGGGCGACTCGGTCGTCGAGACGATGAGCGCGATCCTGCGGGAAGAGCCGGCGGGGCTCGGCGACGCGACCACCACCCGCAACGTCCCGCCGGATCTTGCCCGGGTCGTCCACCACTGCCTGGAAAAGGAGCCTTCCGAGCGTTTCCAGTCAAGCCGGGACGTCGCATTTCACCTCGAGTCGCTCTCGGCCGTGTCGGCGCCGACGGCGGTGTTCCCGGCAGCCCCGCCGCCGCGTGCACGGAGGCGAGCTGCGCGCGCGATCGTGCCCGCCCTCGGAATCCTGGCGGCGATCGCGCTCGGGTACGTCCTGGGGACGGTGCGCAGACCCGCCGCCGCGCCGCCGACGGTCGAGGTCCACCGCCTGACGGACCTTCCCGGTCTGGAGGAATCTCCCGCGCTCTCGCCCGACGGCAAGTCGGTCGCGTTCTCGGCCTACGTCGGGAACCGCCGTCAGATCTCGGTCCGGCTCGTCACGGGCGGCCAGCCGCTCCAGATCACGCACGACGAGGCCGACCACGAGTCGCCGCGATGGGCGCCAGACGGCACATCGCTCCTCTACTACTCGCCGCCCCGGGAGACGGAGCCGCAGGGCACTCTCTGGGAGGTCGCGGCCCTCGGCGGTTCGCCGCGGCGCGTCGCGAGCGCGATCGGCGGCGCGGACGTCAGCCACGACGGCAAAACGATTGCGTTCTTCCGGGCGGGAACGGGAACGATCGAGCTCGTCGTCGCGGGACGCGACGGCGCGGCCCCGCGAGTCGTCGCGAAGCTTCCTCTCGGCTCCTACTATCTCTCGCCGCGGTGGTCGCCCGACGACCGGCGAATCGCCTATCAGCGCGGCTACGTCTTCTCCCATGACGTCTACGCAGTTTCCGCGGCCGGCAGTGAGCCGGAGCCGATCACCCGCGACGGAAAGCAGCTCTCCGGGTTCGCGTGGACGGCGGACGGCTCCGGGATCGTCTTCAGCTCTTCGCGCGGCGCGACCGTCCTCTATCTGCCGACGTTCAACCTGTGGACGATCGGGCGCAACGGGAAGGGGCTGCGGCAGCTCACGTTCGGGGAGGCGTCGTACGTCGCGCCGGACGTGAACGCGGCGGGAACCCTGGTCGCGAGCCGGATCCAGAGACAGTTCAACATCTGGAAGTTCCCGGTCGACGGCAGCCCGGCCGACAACGTGCGCCGCGCGGTGCAGGTGACGCACCAGACCGGACAGGTGCAGACGCCGTCCGTCGGCGCGACGGATAAGGACGTCGTCTATCTGTCCGACAGCGGGGGCCACGGGAACCTCTGGGTCGCCGACACGGAGACCGGCGCGACCCGGCAGATCACGTACGAGCAGAATCCCGAAATCTCTCTCGGGGTTCCCGTCTGGTCGCCGGACGGGCGACAGATCATCTTCTATTCGTTCCGCGCCGGGGTCGGCGGCTACTGGCTCGTCAACCCGGACGGGGGCAACCTGCGCAATCTCGCGCCGTCGGGAGGCTGGGCCGCCTGGTCGCACGACGGGCGGTGGGTTTACTACACGGAGACGCTCCGCGGTTTCGCGCAAGGAACGATCAAGAAGATCCGGCCGGAAGGTGGTCCGGCTGTCATCGTCCGGCCCGAAAAGGGCAACACGCGTCCCGCGATATCGCCCGACGGGTCGACGGTCTACTTCGTCGTGGAGAAGCCGACGGAGACCGGCGGCTCCGACCACGAGGTGCGCGCCGCGACGCCGGAGAACGGGCCGTCACGCGTCATCGCGCGCATTCCCGCGCGGCGGATCCCGCCGTGGCAGCTCGTGCACCCCGTGATCTCGCCGGACGGGAAGTGGCTCGCCACGCCCCTTGCCGACGGGCTCGCGACGAATCTCTGGGCGCTGTCGACTTCCGACGGCACGCTGCGCCAGCTGACCGACTTCGGCTCTCGCGCGACGTTCATCGTCAGGCGCGTGTCGTGGTCGGCGGACGGACGCTCGATCTTCGCGGCGCTCGGCGAGGGCGACGCGGACGTCGTGCTATTACGGGGGCTGTGGACGAAGGACTGACCGCGATGGATTCTCCGACTTGAAGAATCTCCACATCGCCCAGTTCCGAAGCCGCGCATGACCGCACCTTCGATCGGCCCGAGCATCCGTCCGATGTTCGAGGACCTCCTCGCGCACCTCGAGCACGGGCCGACGCCGTTCGCGTTCTCGTGGCGGACGCCTTTCCCGCCGGACGAGGAGGTCGTTCGCGCGACGGACTGGTCGGCGTTCGAGCCCTGCCCGGCCGTTTAGCGTCCGGTGTTGCCTGGAGAAAGACTGACTCACGGCGCCTTCTTGCGCGCGCCCAGGAGGCAGGCGACCAGAGAGCACGGGCGATCCGAGCGGTTGCGCCACGCGTGGCGCACGCCGTTCTGCACGACTGTCTCTCCGCTCCGGAGATGGACCTCCTTCTCGTCGTCGAGCTCCAGCCAGACCTCGCCCGACAGGATATAGATGAGATCGACGGTCGCGGTCGTGTGCAGGCCGGTCTGATCGCTCTCCATGTGCGCAGCACGGCCGGGAAAGTTCTCTTCGAGCTCTCGCGCGGCCGTCTCGGAATCGAGGATCTCGGCGGGCGCCGTCTCATGGGGCGGCACGGTGAAGACGATGAACCGGACCCCGTCCAGCAGGGGAAAGTGTGCGGGTGCGGGCGCGGGCCGGCCGTCGTTCGGAACGAGCGGCCGTTCGTCCAGGCTCCAGAGGCGGTGCCAGGCATAGCCCGGCACCGCCCGAGCCGTCAGCGGAGAAACAGTCGAGTCGCTGACGACGACGCTCCGCCCCTGCTCGTCCACGCCGGTCACGACACGTCGGATGGTCTGCATACGTCTCTCGGCGGCGGTTTCGGTTCATGGCGCGCTATTTTCCGACGAGGCGTGCGCGGATTTGCCGCCGCTCCGACGTTCGCCTCCGAAAATGGCCGATCGGGCGACCCACCACCCGATCGGCCCTCCGCGGGAACCGCGGTCTCAGGCCGCCTTGGCCGCCTGCTCGAGGGTCTCGATGTCGAGCTTGGTCATCTTCATCAGCGCGGCCATAACCCGTTCGGACTTCTTCGGATCGCCCTTCATGAGGTCGTCCAGCACCGCCGGCACCACCTGCCACGAGAGCCCGAACTTGTCCTTCAGCCACCCGCACACGCTCGGCTGGCCGCCTCCCGCCATCAGCTTCGTCCACATTTCGTCGATCTCTTTCTGCGATTTGCAGTTCACGACGAACGAGACGGCCTCGCTGAACTTGAACTGCGGGCCGCCGTTCAACGCGACGAACTCCTGGCTCTCGATCTCGAACGAGACCGTCATGACGGAGCCCTTCGGCCGGCCGGCTGCATTCGCAGCGGCGTCTCCGTAGTGCGTGAGGTTCTTGATCTTCGAGTCCTCGAAGAGCGACGTGTAGAAGCGCGCGGCTTCCTCAGCCTGACTGTCGAACCAGAGCATGGGTGTGATCTTCTGCATCATTCCTCCCTCCTTCGCCGAGAAATCGAATCCGCCGCTTTCTATTCCGCCCCCGCGTTGTTGAGCTGGCTTTCGGGAGTGTAGATTTTCCAGCATGCGAAAGCTCCACCTCGCCCAGTTCAACATCGGACGGATGCTCGGTCCGCTCGAAGGTCCGGTCATGCGCGGCTTCGTCGAACGGCTCGACGAGATCAACGCTCTCGCCGACGGCACGCCGGGCTTCGTCTGGCGGCTGCAGACGGACGCGGGCAACGCCACGTACCTCCGCCCGTACGACGACGACATGGTCATCATCAACATGTCGGTCTGGGAGTCGGTCGAGGCCCTCCGGAACTTCGTCTTCAGCGGGCAGCACTCCGAGGTGCTCCGGCAGCGAAGGGATTGGTTCGAGAAGCTCGAGAAACCCATTACCGTCCTGTGGTGGGTTCCCGCCGGACACATCCCCTCGATCGACGAGGCGAAGAAGCGCCTCGCGCATCTCCAGGAGCGCGGGCCCACGCCGTTCGCGTTCTCGTGGCGGACGCCTTTCCCGCCGGACGAGGAGGTCGTTCGCGCGACGGACTGGTCGGCCTTCGAGCCC
Source organism: Acidobacteriota bacterium (assembly GCA_038327245.1). GTDB lineage: Bacteria > Acidobacteriota > Thermoanaerobaculia > UBA5066 > Gp7-AA6 > Gp7-AA6. Next base: position 178 of record JBBQKV010000161.1, on the reverse strand, counting down.
TGCCCGGCCGTCTGAGCCCGGAGAGGGGCAGACCCCTTTTTCGCGCGCATGAAGCACATCGGCATCGTCGCCTGCAGCGCCGAAGGGGCCGCGCTTTGCTATCAGACGATCTGCCGCGAAGCGCTTACGCTCGTCGGCAAGAACGATCACCCGAGGATCACGCTCGACTCGATCCCGA